>NZ_JBCLYA010000044.1:0-245024 GCF_039650795.1 Salmonella sp. K21076 | reverse complement strand
CGGTGTTCTGGTCATTTGTTGACACGCGTACATAGCCAATAAGCATGATCATCCCCCTGAATAAAAACCGGAGATGATGCCAGTTAGCCGTTATCTCTGCATTTTCATAAACGTTGGTTTTCAAGAACCAATAAATCGTGTGGCTGGTGCGCTATAAAAATCGCAGAGCGGTGACGATAGTCCGCATAAGGAGCTGTTCGTTCGCAACATTCGAACGGTGACGTTAAAGCCGGTTTCATTGGCTAATGAAGACGAAGGGGACAAAATTACTACAGAGTTGATACCACAGAGATAGTCCAGGTTCGCAGGTGATACGGGATTTAACGCCGGAAAGTCTGCACAGACACGATCTGCCGCCGGACACCATTAAATTGCCCCGCAACGTGTTATCAATACTACTCCCTGCGTTTCCCGTTACCTTGCTGTCGGTACGTTTACCGCATTGTCTGAAAGGTTATTTGCGAAGTTATCATTAATAATCCACGGGCGTCTGGTATGCGAATCCAGTTCCCCAATCCTGGCGTTTTGCCTTCTCGACCATACGCGCGTAAATAAGCCTGAAACCAAACTTCACCGCTTAACGCTCTCCTCTTCCCCGATTTTTACGCAAAAAATCATCACATGATCAAGGGTCGTATTTATTATTGCATTTTTCAAATGATATTGGTAATTATTATCATTCTCATTAACGACTTATTCGATTTATGACGTGGAGAGAGAGGATTTCTCATGCGTATTCTGTTTGTCGGTCCACCACTGTATGGACTGCTATACCCTGTGCTGTCCCTGGCGCAAGCGTTTCGTGTTAATGGCCATGAAGTGCTGATTGCAAGCGGTGGAAAATTTGCACAGAAAGCAGCAGAAGCTGGGTTGGTGGTATTTGACGCTGCGCCTGGTTTCGATTCGGAAGCGGGTTATCGCCGTCAGGAGGCATTGCGAAAAGAAAATAACATTGGAACAAAAATGGGGAACTTCTCATTTTTCAGCGAAGAGATGACCGACCCGCTGGTCGCGTTCGCCGGACAGTGGCGGCCAGATCTCATCGTCTATCCTCCCCTTGGGGTCGTTGGACCACTGATTGCCGCTAAGTATGACATTCCGGTAGTAATGCAAACCGTCGGCTTCGGTCATACGCCCTGGCACATCAAAGGCGTGACGAAATCACTTTCTAACGCCTACCGCCGCCATGGGGTCAGCGCGCCACCAAGAGATCTGGCGTGGATAGACGTCACACCGCCCAGCATGAGCATACTGCAAAATGACGGAGAGCCGGTTATCTCCATGCAATACGTCCCGTATAACGGCGGCGCCGTCTGGGAAGAATGGTGGGAACGTACACCTGATCGCAAGCGTCTTCTGGTTAGCCTCGGCACCGTCAAACCGATGGTGGATGGCCTGGATCTGATTTCCTGGGTAATGGATTCTGCCAGCGAAGTAGATGCCGAAATCATTCTGCATCTTCCGGCAAACGCCCGCTCGGATTTACGTTCTCTGCCGCCGAATGTCCGTCTGGTCGACTGGCTTCCGATGGGCATTTTCCTTAACGGCGCCGACGGTTTTATCCACCATGGCGGCGCAGGCAACACTCTGACGGCGCTGCATGCCGGCATTCCGCAGATAGTCTTTGGCCAGGGTGCCGACAGACCTGTCAATGCCCGCGCCGTGGTCGAGCGCGGATGCGGCATTATTCCCGGTAAGAGCGGACTTACGAGCAGCATGATCAATACCTTTCTCGGTAATCGCGCGCTTCGCGAGACGTCGCAGGAAGTCGCGGCGGAAATGGCGGCCCAGCCTTGCCCGACCGAGGTGGCAAAAAAACTGATCGCCATGCTGCAACACGGCTAACCGCGGCAGCGCAATGACAATATGGCGGCTGAGCCCAGACTGTGTCGCCATAACTCATCTTTCACCGATAAGGAGGCTTAATGCCCGCGACTCATTCCCCCATGCCCGCTCGTGCCTGGATAGTTCGCCTTGCCCGCGTGTGTTGGGAACGTAAAACACTGAGCATCATTGTCATCGTAGCATCAGTATCGACCATTTTACTGGCTGCGCTGACGCCGCTAATAACGCGTCAGGCCGTCAATGACGCGATAGCAGGCGATACGACCCGCCTGCCGTTACTTGCCTGCGGCCTGCTGTTAATTGCCCTTTTTGATTTTATCGGGAATTACGTGCGCCGCGGCTATGCCGGAGAACTCTCGTTGTGGGTTCAGCATACGTTACGTAGCCGTGCGTTCGACAGTATTCAAAAACTGGACGGCGCAGGCCAGGACGCCTTGCGTACCGGGCAGGTCATTTCGCGTACCAACAGCGATCTTCAACAGGTACACACCTTGCTACAGATGTGTCCGGTGCCGCTGGCGGTGCTCACTTACTATGTGGCCGGTATCGCGGTGATGCTATGGATGTCGCCATCCATGACGCTTATCGTGATTTGCGTACTGGCCGCCCTTGCTATTACCGCCCTGCGCGCCCGTCGCCGTGTTTTCGCGCAAACGGGGCTTGCCTCAGACCGGCTGGCGCACATGACGGAACATATGCGCGAAGTATTGGAACAGATCTCAGTGGTGAAGTCCTGCGTGGCGGAGTTACGCGAAACGCGTTGGCTCGATGGTCAGTCGCGGCAGATGGTGCGGGTACGGATCGGTGCCGCTATCTCGCAGGCGATGCCGGGCGCAACCATGCTGGCGCTACCGGTGATAGGGCAGATCGTCCTGCTGTGCTATGGCGGCTGGTCGGTGATGAACGGGCGCATCGATCTGGGAACCTTCGTAGCGTTCGCGAGTTTTCTCGCTATGTTGACCGGCCCTACCCGCGTACTGGCATCGTTTTTGGTTATCGCACAGCGCACACAGGCGTCGGTAGAGCGCGTCTTCGCGCTTATCGACACGCGTTCTCGCATGGAAGACGGTACTGAGTCGGTTGAGGGTCAGATTATCGGGCTGGACGTGGAGAAGATGAGTTTCCACTACGACAACGGTAACCGTATCCTCAATGAGATCTCGTTTTCCATTCACGCCGGTGAAACCGTGGCGGTGGTTGGCGCATCCGGCTCCGGGAAATCAACATTGCTGATGTTGCTGGCGCGCTTTTACGATCCCACCTCCGGCGGAGTATGGCTCAACACCACTACGGGTCAACAGAATATTCGCGACCTGAAACTGACGGCGCTTCGTCGTCGCGTTGGCGTAGTTTTTGAAGACGCGTTTCTGTTTGCCGGTACGGTGGCGGAAAACATCGCCTATGGGCACCCGCAAGCGACTCAGGACGACATTCGACGCGCCGCCGATGCCGCAGGCGCCAGCGGGTTCATCAATGCGCTACCGCAGGGGTTCAACACCCGACTGACCGAACGCGGAAGCAACCTCTCCGGCGGCCAACGCCAGCGTATTGCGCTAGCCCGGGCACTGATTACCGCGCCGGAACTGCTGATTCTCGATGACACCACCTCGGCGGTCGATGCCGGTACTGAAGCGGAAATTAACACGGCTCTTGGTCGTTATGCCGATAATGAGCATATGCTGCTGGTGATTGCACGCCGCCGTTCAACACTGCAGTTAGCCGATCGGATCGTCGTGCTGGATAAAGGCCGCGTCGTGGATATCGGTACCCAGGCGGAGCTGGATGCAAGGTGTCCGACGTTTCGCTCGCTGATGAGCGGCGAGGGGGATTTTCTCGCCCTTGCCCCGGCAGAACAACGTACGCTATGGCCAACAACGCAGGCGGTAAAATCCGACGACGCGCATGAGCGCCAGACAACCGCCGGAAAAGGTTTTGTCGACCGGATGACGCGCGTTCCGGAACGCGCCGTACAGATGGCGCTGGCAGGCCACGGGAGTCAAGTCTCATCGCTGCTGACGCCAGTAGCCTGGATGTTCGTCATCGCCGCCCTGCTTATCGCGCTTGATTCCGCCGCAGGCGTTGGCGTGCTGGTGCTTTTGCAGCGCGGTATTGACTCAGGCGTTGCCGCAGGGGATATGTCGACTATTGGCATATGCGCCCTGCTCGCGCTGTGCCTGGTGGCGATCGGTTGGTGCTGCTATGCGCTGCAAACGATCTTCGCCGCCCGCGCGGCAGAGTCGGTACAGCATACGGTACGCTTACGCAGCTTCAGCCACCTGCTACGCCTGAGTCTTCCCTGGCACGAGAAGCACATCGACTCGCGTCTTACTCGCATGACCGTCGACGTTGATTCACTCGCCCGATTTCTGCAAAACGGTCTTGCCAGCGCGGCCACCAGCATCGTGACGATGGTCGCTATCGCCGCGGCAATGTTCTGGCTTGACCCCATTCTTGCGTTAACGGCATTAAGCGCCGTACCTGTAGTGATACTGGCGACGTGGATTTACCGCCGTTTGAGCTCGCCTGCTTACGCCCAGGCACGGCTGGAAATTGGTAAGGTGAACAGTACGCTTCAGGAAAAGGTCTCCGGTATGCGGGTAGTGCAGTCACACGGTCAACAGAAGCAGGAAGCCGCCAGGCTACGGGCGTTATCAGACAACTTCCGCGCCACCCGCGTGCGGGCGCAAAAATACCTTGCTGTCTATTTTCCGTTCCTGACCTTCTGCACCGAGGCTGCCTATGCCGCCGTGCTTTTAATCGGAGCGACCCGGGTCGCCGAAGGCGAAATGACGCCCGGGATACTGGCGGCGTTCTTCCTGCTATTGGGACAATTTTATGGCCCGGTACAGCAGTTGTCAGGCATTGTTGATTCCTGGCAGCAGGCGACCGCCAGCGGCAAACATATCAATGCGCTATTGGCGACTGAGGAAACGGAGAATATTGAACCGTCCTCCATAACGCCTGGCACTGGCGGCGCGCTACGTCTGGAGGCATTGACATTCCGCTATCCCGAAAAAACGCAACCTGTGCTTGATAATCTCTCGCTCACCATTCCGCCAGGAACGGTAGTCGCGGTGGTCGGACGTAGCGGCGCCGGCAAATCGACGCTGATCAAGCTGCTGGCCGGGCTCTACTCTCCCGGCAGCGGGCAAATCCGTGTCGGTGAGCGCCTAATTGATGCCGCGTCGCTTAGTGATTATCGTCGCCAGACGGGGCTGGTCACCCAGGATGTCGCATTATTTAGCGGCGATATTGCCGAAAATATCCGCTATTCGCGGCCAGACAGCAGCGACACGGAGGTGGAGATCGCGGCGCGACAGGCGGGACTCTTTGAAACTGTGCAACATCTGCCGCTGGGGTTTCGTACTCCGGTCAATAACGGCGGCACGGATCTGTCCGCGGGCCAGCGTCAGTTGATTGCCCTCGCGCGCGCCCAACTGGCACAGGCGCACATTCTGCTGCTCGACGAGGCGACAGCACGTATCGACCGCAGCGCCGAGGAGCGCTTAATAACCTCGCTTACCGGAGTGACGCATACCGAGAAACGCATCGCGCTTATCGTCGCGCACCGACTGACCACCGCTCGCCGCTGCGATGTTATTGTCGTAATCGATAAAGGATGTATCGCTGAATATGGCAGCCATGAGCAGTTGATAGCGGCTCATGGCCTGTATGCTCGTCTGTGGCGGGCCAGCGTCGGCCAGACACGCGATACGCAAGGAGAGGTCGTAGGATAGTTTTTATCGCCACGATTTACGCAAAAGAAAGCCCGCAAGCGGCTGTTCCTGTAACAGCCGCTTTAGCTATTGATACTGACCGAAATATAAACGAGATGGAATACAAAGAATGAGACTGAGCCCGCCCGTCGCTCCTGTCGCTATACAGACCGCTACGCGCCTTCGCCGTCAACTCGCCGCCGGAAGCCAGGTTGACGCTTCTCACTTCTGGCGAGAAGCAAACTCGCTCGCGCTGCCGCTGGTGACAGCCATTAACGGCGCAGACGATGAACGGGAAGTCACCTTCCTGTGGCGTGCCGCCTCTCCTCTGCGGGGGGTTTATGTTCGCCTGAACCGTGTCACCGATAAAGATAACGTGGCGAAAGGTATGATGACGCAACTGCCCACAACGGATATCTGGCATCTGACGCTTCGCTTACCGGCGTCCTACTGCGGTTCCTATACGATGGTCGAAATACCACCGAAAACCCCGGACGAGACGGTGTTGCAGCTTGGAAGCCGTTTCGCCTCCCTTGTCGGGAAGGCGGACCCACTGAACAGCACGCCGGGAATAAATGTTCGGGGCAATGCGCAGGAGTCCGTTCTGGCGTTGGATCATGCCCCGGCACAGGAGGAGTGGTCAGGCTGTCGCGCTTACGCCGGGCAGCTTTTCACCTCAGAACATCGGCTCGCCGGACAACGTCGCCGTGTGCGGCTGTATCTTCCTGACGTTCCTGTCGAACAACCGCTGGGCTTGCTGGTACTCACGGATGGCGAGATCTGGTTCGACCATCTTGGGGTAAGCGCCGCCATTGACGCCGCCATCCGCAGCGGACGCATCGCGCCGGTGGCCGTACTCGGCGTTGATAATATCAATGCGCGTGAACGCGTCGCAATCCTCGGCGGTCGCCGCGAGCTGGTGCTCGACATTGCCGAACGCCTGCTGCCAACCCTTCGCGCCAAATACCCGGAACGACAGTGGGCGGACCGTACACAAACGGTGCTGGCAGGGCAAAGCCTCGGCGGCGTGACCGCGCTGATGGCGGCCCGCCACGCGCCAGAGAGCTTCGGCCTGGTGCTGAGCCACTCCCCCTCAATGTGGTGGACGCCGGACAACCGCAATCGCCCGCCCCATTTCAGCGCAGAAGAGCGCTCATGGGTCAGCGAACATGTGTTATCCGCGCCCTCGCCAGCCGTACGTACGCATCTGTGCGTGGGATCGCTGGAAGGTTCGACGGTCCCGCAGGTCAAACAGTTGCATGAAAAATTGCGCGCCGCCGGTGTTGAAAGCCATTGCTGCGTGTACACCGGCGGTCACGATTATGCCTGGTGGCGCGGCGCGCTGATTGACGGATTACGTCTACTGCCCCGATAAAACTTCACCTGCCAAAAAGGAATAACATCCGATGTATGGTCGCCAGTACCACAACAAGTGCTATCGCGTGGCGCTATTTTTAGTGAGTTTTTGTTTTAGCGCGCTGAGTTATGCGCAGCCGGATATGCAGCCATTAGGGCCGAATATGGCTGATAAAGGTTCGGGATATTACCATTTTAGGGTCAATGACTTTCAATCTGCCGATGGCGCAAGACATTACCGGGTATGGACCGCTATTCCCAATAAAGCCGCCCCGCCGTCGGGTTATCCTGTCTTATATATGCTGGACGGCAACGCAGTGATGGACAGGCTGCCGGAGACGCTGCTCAAACAACTGGCAGACCACTCGCCGCCGGTGATTGTGGCGATTGGCTATCAGACTAACCTGCCGTTTGATCTTAACGGCAGAGCTTATGACTATACGCCGGCGCCGGGAATCGATCGCGATGACAGTGAAAATAACCCGCGTTTTCATCGTAAGACCGGCGGCGGGCCAGCGTTCCGCCAGCTACTGGAGAGACATATCGCGCCGCAGGTGGAACAAGGAATAACCATCAACCCCGAACGGCGCGGGATATGGGGACATTCTTATGGCGGCCTGTTCGTTTTGGACTCCTGGCTGTCGTCATCCTTCTTTCATATCTATTACAGCGCCAGCCCGTCACTCAGCAGGGATAACTTTGCCCTGTTGAATCGCCTTACGGCAGTGAAGCCGTCGCCGTTCTGCCATAAAAAACTCATCATAATGGAAGGTTCAGCGTCGAATGGGGATAGCAGGCAACGCCAGATGGCCGAGCTCCTGCAAAAAGTTCAGGAGACCGTGAGAACGCTTGAGAACAACGGCGTTAACGCGGCCCTGCAGCATTACCCGGGCCTGGGCCACGGGCCCATGTTTAACGCCTCTTTTCGTAGTGCATTGCTGGGTATCAGTCGCGAACCGGCAAGCTAAGAACCACGCTGCCATTAACCCGTCGCCAGAATATGCCCGCCAGCGGCGGGCATAACCCATCAAAACGAGGCCGTCACACCGGCATAATAAGCCCGACCCGGTTCGTTATAGGTATTTGCCCCTTCGGCGGAGCGATAGATCTGTTTATCGAAGATATTGCTGATACCGACATTAAGACGCAGGTTCTTATTGATATCGTAGTTAACGTTAGCGCCGACCAGTGAGTAAGCCCCCAGCGCTTTCCCGGACAATCCTTTGGTCTCTTCACTACGCGACTCCGCATGTGTTCGCGGTTTTTGCTTGCCGTATAACGTCCAGTTGACGTTAGCGGAGAGCGCGTTGGTGATAGTCCAGTCGAGGAAGGTATTCACCGTATATTTCGGGATTATCGATAAGGGATTACCGGTATCTTTTTGCTCAGAAGTGATCATATAAGTCGCATTGGTATTCCAGTTCAGACGGTCCGGCATCAGCGGAACAGCCATGCTGGCTTCAATACCTTCAATCAGCGCTTTACCGCCGTTCTGCCACTGCAATACATAAGCGCCAGATGCGCTTCTGCCAATAATCTGATCACCTGCGACAATCTTATTCTGATAATCGTTACGGAAATACGTTACGCTTGCGTGATAATCGTCTACGGTAAATTCCAGCCCAATCTCTTTATTGATACTAATTTCAGGATCGAGGTTCTTATTACCAACCAGGTAACAGCCGCCCGACGTAATATCTTTTGGACAACCGTTGCCTTTCGAATAGAGTAAATACCCCTCACTGGTTTGATACAAGTTCGGTGCCTTAAAGGCCCGGGCAATACCGGCTTTCACCTTGACGAATTCACCTAACTCCTGGGAAAGGTTAAGACTGGGACTAAAATTACTCCCGGATTCGCTCAAATAGTCAAAACGCAGACCCGGAATAATATTGGTACCGGCCATGGGTTCGATATTATCTTCAACGTACAGCGCACTGATTTCCGATTTATTTTTACTGCTACGGTTAGCCGCCGAACCGGGAATCCCGGCGATATTGCTATCCTTAACCGTCAGACTGGTAGAGGAAGGATCGTTCAGCTCATCGCGGTTCCACTCCGCGCCGACGGTGAGCGTTTGCTCAAATAGCCATATCACCGGGACATTCACCTCGCCGCTGGTGCGATACGAGGTCAGGCGGTTAGTGGTGAACGTCTGGTCGTTGGTAATACGCCCCTCGCCGCCGCCGGAGAGTCCCTCATTCATGCGGGTATTATCGGTTTTTTCATAGTAGAACCCCAGGCGGCTTTGCCCCCAGCCCCAGATGCCGTTATGAGTTAGACCGTAATTCTGCCGGTACAGGCGATTGGTCTCCCGCCCGGACTGCGCCAGACTTTTGGTAACCGCGTTTGAATTACTGTTTTGCGTATCGCCGGCATAGATATTCCCCTGCCGACTGTATCCCGCTTCAAAATCAAGGATTTGCTGCGGGGTCATTTTCCATGAGAAGACGCTATTAATATCTTTATTGGTGACCCCCTCCCGTCCGGCGGCATTTTTGGTACCGGCGGAGGAGTTAATATCCCAGCTGTCGGCATCGGTTCTGTTGAGATTACCGTACAGGCGCATCGTCAACGTATCACCAGCCAACGGGCCGCTAAGGCTAAAGTTACCCCGCCGGGTGTCACCTTCTTTGCTGCTTTCCGGGTAGTTGGTATAAAGCGACAGCGAGCCATGCCAGTCGTTAGTGGGGCGTTTGGTGATGATGTTCACCACCCCGCCTGCGGCACCGGAGCCATAGCGCGCGGCGGCGGGCCCACGGATCATTTCAATACGTTCTACCATCTCCGGCGGCACCCAGTTCGTATCGCCACGGGTGTCGCGTTCTCCGCGCCAGCTATAGCGAACCGAATTTCGCGACGTCACCGGCACGCCGTCAATCAGCACTAAGGTATTTTCCGGCCCCATACCACGAATATCAATTTGTCGGTTATTTCCGCGCGTCCCCGAGGCGCTATTGCTGGTAAGATTAACCCCAGGCATCTTACGAATAATATCGGCAAGATCGTTAACGGGAGGATTCTTCTGAATATCGTCACGAGTAATAATCGAAACGCCCGGCTGTTGCTTTAATACTTGCTCGGCAGTGGATTCAACCACTATCGTTTCGCCGTTGTCGTCTGTAGATTCTGCTGCTGATAATGGACTATTAATCCCTGTAGAAACCACGGTTATTAACCAGATGAACTTCTTAACTCTCATACCCATTCCCTAAATAATGTCTAAAGTAGCGCTGTTGCCCTCAAGCTCACATCCTTGCCAGGTTACGGCTATATAGTAATTATTATCATATGCTAATGATAATAATTATCATTCAATTAAGAAAAAGGCAATCTTTCGACCGCAAAATCTGGTCATAAGAAAACAGAAACGGGATTTTGCAATATGACTCTCTGTCCGGGCTCCGCTTTGCCAATAAATCCGGGAAGGGTGGCAGAATGCGCCTACTGAGCGGAGGTTTTACAAAACAGGAATAGATAAAATAAAACTATTTTTCAAAGCGTTAATGATAATAAACACCCAGGTAAGATGGTATAGTGCGGTTCAGAGTTCACCGGCGCTTCCCTGTCGACGGCAAACCGTTCTTACAGTTTGCCGTCAGGGTAATGGCGGGATCGGATACGATTGTAGTCATTCGATATATGACAATGAAAGTGATGTTGGCGCCAAAATACAAAGCGCCTGGTAATAATTATCAGGCGCTTTGCAGACAGAAAACCATCAAACATCGGTTTCTCGTTCTCCAGGATCTACTGGAAAATATGGCAACCCACAGTTAGTGGATTTTACTGTCGGGTCTTGCCAGGGATGTTGTGTTACCCCCAGGTCTTTTAAAAGACCTCGTAACAGCACTAACTCGCTGGGTGTCATTTTTTGCTTTGGTTCACCCTCTTTAGGTGGACGAATATCCTCCTGACTAGTACATGTAACACAATAACCTTTTAACTCTATCCACTTAGGCTTAGGGGGGGGCCTTAGGATCGGGAGGCGTCGGGCTGGCAACGCACGAACAGGCACTTATACATCCAGGCATAACGTTTTCCTTTTCAAACAATTCGCTTTAGTTGGAAGTTCTACTTGAGAAAATAGAAATGGTTATTCAGATATTTTTACCGGCGCATACTCCTGTAATAATAAAAGATACTGTAAATAATTAACTCTCAGCTACTATTCAGTAGCAGATTGTTATTCTTACATTGCTTTTATTTCAGATTTACGTCAAATAGGGCTAAATATTTTCACTATAAAATACGTTAAAAAGTGTTTGTGTACTTGTAGACATTGTGGCGTCTTCGGTACGCAAATCGGTTAGTGTACAATCTTTAAAACTGGTATTTCTTAAATTAGCCTCAGACAAATCAGCCCCGTCCAGGTTCGTAGCAGTAAAACTAGCCTTTTGCAGGTTTGCCCGAGTTAAGACAGCGCCTTCCATAATAGCAGCCATTATAGTAGCACCCTTTAATGTCGCACCGCTCATATCGGCACGTATAAGGGTTGAGCCTGAAACATTAGCGTGATCCATATTCGCACCGGAACAATTACATTCTACCATGCTACAGCCTAACAGACTTGTGTGTTGTAAATTGGCGCCAGTAAGATTAGCGCGATCGAGGGTAGCGCCACACATAATACTATCTTCCAGACAGGCGTTCGTTAAGTTACTGTCGCCTAATGATGCTCCCGATAGATTTGCGCCCTTAAAATTTGCACCGTCACAATCCGCCATAAACAGTATTGCCCCCTCTAAATCTGCGCCGCTTAAGTCTGCGTCACATAAATTTTCTGCCGTCAGATTTGCTCCGGTAAGGACAGCGCCTTTAAGATTCATGCCTCCCTGGGCAGTTAATATTACAGAATCCTGAGGAAGAGAAAATTCGCATCTGAATAGTAAAGCTCGACATATTTTTTCAAAAGAGGCAAGCGGAATTTCTCTTGTCTCAGAATTGTCGCCTTTACTGACTCGTACAATAACTTGTCCAGCTTCGTTATTCTCACCAGGAAGATTAAATTCGACACGACACCCATCCACATCATCCAGGATGATGTTTTCTGGCAACGGAGCACCTCTGTCAGACATTGAACTTTTCAATGTTTCAGCCATAGTCTCTATCAATTCCTGATATTGTGTTTCATTTCTCCGACGTATCCCACCACAGGTAAAAAAGTTAATGATATGTTGCAGAATGGTTTTGGGCGAGGTAGCTTGCCGCATAGCAGCAGAAGTCCCCGCGCCAAAAGCAGATGTAGCCATACCAGCCAGACTATCGAGTGAACGCTGCATATATTTTCTCCCAGAGAGAGCAACACAGTACATGATAAAATTTATCATTAGATTTGCATTTAGAAATAAGGTGAATACCCCCTTTGCGTCTGGTTACATAATCACGCATCACGACGCGTTGCTGTCTGACTTACACAATACCAGCCAAATAAATATATTGGCTTATACTCGTCATACTTCAAGTTGCATGTGCTGCGGCTGCGTTCCCTCACCCCAGTCACTTACTTTAGTAAGCTCCTGGGGATTCGCTCGCTTGCCGCCTTCCTGCAACTCGAATTATTTAGAGTATAAACATTATTTAAAATAATAAACACGGCATTCGTTTTAATACTACGTTCAGGACTCATCCCACTCATTAGCAGAAAATCTATTAAAAAGCGCGTTCAGGCGTTTTATTGCTGCCATTGATAAACTGTTTAACAACGTCGTCTGTACAGGCCTTCTTCGTTGCCTTTACGTTTAACTCAATCAGGCTACCGTCTCGGTTATAAGTCTATCGAGTAGTAGGGACGTAGTATGACGATGCAGCAAAGTGATATGGAAAGATATAATCCATTATTAATGTTAAAAGAAGTCATGGCGCAGACGCCTTATCGCCATAAACGCTGGGGAGAGCGTAAGTTTCGCTATAAATTTGTATTACGTTGCCTTATTAACCCCGTAACGACAATTAAATACTTCAATGAATTATGCCATCTGTCTCAGCCCAGAACGCTGATTATTCATCGTCCACTGTTGCCGGCAAAAATCCAGCGGCCCTATTTGTATACCGGACTTAGCATACGTTGCCGGGCAAAGGCTATTCTGGAACACTACCAGTTCGTTCAGTCCTTTCCGGAAAGTAAAATTAAAAAGATCCTTCTGTCCGAGGAACAAATCTTACTCGCTCACCTGGAAGGAAAAAACGGTGCTCTGGTAGATATCTACTGCGGTCCCTGTGGCTATGACAGAGAAGGTGAACTGACATTAACGCTGTGCTTCAATGATACGCCGTTGGCACGTTTATCATTTTCCTTTATCCGCCATGAAGGGAAGCAAATAGCGCTGGTTGCCGGGTTACAGGGGCCCAGTAAACATATCGGCCCACAAGTCATACGTAACGCCACCAAAGATTGTTACGGTCTCTTTCCTAAACGGATGCTGTATGAAGCATTTGCGACATTGATGCAGGCCTGTAATGTCGACGAGATTTACGCGGTAAGTGAAAACAACCATGTTTATCGTCAACTCAGGTACTTATTCCAGAAGAAAAAAACTTTTGTGGCCAGCTATAGTGAATTCTGGGAGTCGCTAAACGGCGTTAAGAAAGGTGCCTTATATCATCTGCCATCACAGGTGATGCGTAAAGCGCCTGAAAGTATCCCCAGCAAAAAACGCGCAGAGTATCGGAAGCGCTATCATATTCTGGATACAATAATACAAGAGGTTAACAGCCTCTCCCGGTAGAACTATTTCATACGCGGATGTGCAGATCCTGCTACCGTTCAGCGGATCTCTTTGAAATCTGTATCGCTACTGGATGGTTAAATACAGAATGGCTTGCGAGTGAAAAGCGCGGCATTAAACCGTCGCTTTCATTCATGCTATGATCAACATCTTAATCTTATTCCCTTCACCATAACGTCATCGATTAGCATGTTAACCATTAAATACAAGCTAAACATTTGTCACATTTTTATTTGGTTGAGCAAAAAAATAATACAAAATAGAATTTTCAGTAAGCTAAGTCAGGAGTTTTAGTGAAAATACAAGAAGTTAAGCGTATATTAACCCGCTGGCAGCCGTCTTCCTTTACCCTATACCGGGAGGTGTTTACGCAATACGGCGGTAGTATCAATATGCACCCAGATATTGTGGATTATTTTATGAAGCGCCATAACTGGCATTTTAAATTCTTCCACTATAAAGAAGATGATAAGATTAAAGGCGCCTACTTTATCTGTAATGATCAGAATATTGGCATCCTGACGCGCAGAACCTTCCCGCTATCTTCAGATGAGATACTTATTCCGATGGCGCCAGATTTACGCTGCTTCTTGCCCGATCGTACTAACCGACTTTCGGCGTTGCATCAGCCACAAATACGCAATGCCATATGGAAACTCGCCAGAAAGAAACAAAATTGTCTGGTCAAAGAAACGTTCTCTTCTAAGTTTGAAAAAACACGCCGTAATGAATATCAGCGGTTTCTTAAAAAAGGCGGAAGTGTAAAAAGCGTTGCTGATTGTTCTTCTGATGAACTGACTCATATTTTTATCGAGTTATTTCGGTCTCGTTTCGGCAATACTTCATCCTGCTATCCCGCTGATAACCTTGCCAACTTTTTTAGTCAACTGCATCACCTTCTGTTTGGGCATATTCTTTATATTGAAGGGATACCCTGTGCATTTGATATCGTACTGAAATCTGAAAGCCAGATGAACGTCTACTTTGACGTATCTAATGGTGCAATTAAAAATGAATGCAGGCCACTCAGTCCCGGCAGCATACTAATGTGGCTAAATATTAGCCGTGCCAGACATTACTGCCAGGAAAGACAAAAAAAATTGCTTTTCTCCATCGGCATACTAAAGCCTGAATGGGAATATAAGCGCATGTGGTCGACCCCCTATTTTACCGGGAAATCGATTTGCTAAAAAGAAAGCCTGGACGTAAATATGTTTTTTACGCCCAGGTTTTTCATAAACCCTGATAAAATGATAAAAAACGAAAATTTAATCAGAATTTAAAAAATAAGTTAACCACCATATAATCATAATGACAATTACTCGAAATTCACTTACACTATGCTCGGTTTTATGGAATTGATTAACACGGTATGTTACAGATAACGTGCTAAAAAGCGTGCAGCGGTTATACATTTTCATATGTGTGTGTCATTAACCTGGCGTCAGGAACAGATGATGATGACAACTACCATTTTATCTCTTCTGGCCTGGCATACCGTCAGTAGATTAAAGGTGTAGCCTTGCTTTATGGCATTACAAAAATGTGGGTGAGGTCTATGCTCAATGTATACGTTATTTGTAACAACGCTCTTGTGCATAAACAATACGTTATTGCCAACAGCACTGAACGGGTACAGTGGTTCTTGCTGACAACAGGCTTAAAGATCGTCTTAACACGGGATACCTGATAACTGGATTATATTATGACACATGCAGACTGGCTGATTCTTGGGTATACAACTGTTATTATTATTTTTGGTATTGTATGTTATATCGGATTGCTTAAATTGATAACGAAAGGCAAGCATGAAAAATAACGCACTTACCGGGAAGAATATACTCTCAGGAGATAAAATGCTTCGGCAATGATATGACACCACTGCCGAAATGCTATTTTTACAGAAATCAATCAGGTATTGAGGGTGATTTTATCATAGCCGCGCCAGCGATAATTCAACAACGAGAGCAGCCAGAATAGCACAAAAGCACCCACTACCCAGAAGCCCACATTCCCCATATGATCGTTAAGCGTGCTGACGGTCTGCCAAAATGTTCCGCTTAACTGTAACGCATCATCAATCAACCCCAGCGCTTCAAGCCCGCCAATCGCCAGCGCGACAATGACGGATGCGGCGGTAATGGTTATATTATAATAAAGCTTACGTAATGGATGCGAGAAAGCCCAACCGTAAGCGCCGACCATGACAAAGTTATCCAGGGAATCTACCAGCGCCATCCCGGCGGTAAACAGCACAGGAAAAATCATCATTGACCAGAGAGATAGCCCCTGGTTAGCTGCTGAAGCGGAAATGCCCAGCAACCCAACCTCGGTTGCGGTATCAAATCCCAAGCCAAACAGAAAACCGACAAAATACATATGCCAACTGGAAGTGACCAAACGAAACGTACGCTGAAATATACGCGTCATCAGCCCGCCAGGTATCGCCTCGTCATGCGCCCCCACTGACTCGCCGCGGGTAACCGAGCGAAATTGCCGCCAGACGTTGAACAAAATAAACAGGTTGAGCAGGGCCATCGCCAGCAGAAAAAAAGCGGAAACAGCCGTACCAATCAACGAACCATATTGATGCAAAACATCAATACGATCGCGAAATGCCATCGACGTCACAACAATCGCCAGACATGCCAGAACGACAATGGTCGAATGACCCAATGAAAAAAACGCCCCCACGCCTAAAGGCGTTTTACCCTGCTGCATCAGTTTACGGGTGACGGTATCGATGGCTGCGATATGATCGGCATCAACCGCATGACGCAGCCCAAAGCTATACGCCAGTATGGCTGCGCTTAGCATGACTGCATGGTGATGAAAAACACAGAACGCCCAAATCTAGGCCAGGATGTTAACCCCGACAAGAAAGACGGTTAATGCTATTCCCCGTCGTTTAGTATGATTATTCATGCCCCTGCACCCACTATAGTTTTAATTAACGCTACGGTTTGTAGGGGGAATGTATGATCATTTGATTAAAACGTCACACCTCAAGATGCGACTTTTTGTAAACGTGCTTTACCGCTGACACATTTGTGCGCATTACTGCGGGACAAGGCTTAAAAAGCGTATCCGAACGTATAACCCTCCCAACGCTTCGCTACGGGAAAAATGGGGATGAGTACGGTGCAAGCGTGCGATATCATTGACCAAAGCCAGACCAATGCCCGCCCCGGCCACATTTCCTACGTTATCGAGCCGGTGGAACGGCTGTAGCGCCAGATGGATGTGTTCATTATCAATGCCGGGGCCGCTATCTTCGACAACCAGCGTCACGGCATCGCCATCCCGTTCAAGCCGCGCGGTGACAATGCCTTGCTCAGGCGTGTATTTCAGCGCATTATCCAGCAAGTTTCCGCACAGCTCGCTAAGCAGTACCTCATCCCCCTCGATCCACATCGCTTCCTGTTCGCCTTCGTAGCCCAGGTCGATATGTTTACTGCGCGCCTGCGCCAGGCGGGTAAAGCAGCCGCTCTGTACGATATCGTACAGATTCACCGGGGAAAAACGCCTCTCGCCCTGCTCTTTATGCTTTACCGCAGAAAGTTGCAACAATCTTTCCGTGAGCTGAATGGTGCTATCCAGCGTTACGCTCATCGCCTGCAGACTTTCGTACCAGTGATGAGGGTGCTGGCTGGCTAACGCCACCGCCGCCTGCGTTTTTAACACCGCCAGCGGCGTTTTTAACTGGTGAGAAGCATCGGCGCTAAAGCGTTCCTGCCGGGAAAGGATGCCGCGGAGCCTGTCAATGTAGCGATTAAACGCCACGATTAACAAGCGTGTTTCCGACCACGGCAGCAGTTCCGGCAGCGGCGTTAACAGACCCGGTTCGCGGCGTACCATTAATGACGAAAGTTGACGCATAGGGCGCAGGATCCGGCGTAATAACCAGCCAACCAGCACCAGGGTCAGCAACACCAGCAGCCCCTGTGAGATCCAGGAAGAGAACAGCAGTTGGCCCGCCAGATAACGACGGGACTGCAGCGTTTCTGCGACATAAACCTCCGCCATGCCGATAATGCCGCCTTCGTTGACCGGCTGTAGCAAACGCGCTACGCGGATCGCCTCGCCGCGATACTCGGTATGATAGAACCACGCCAGCGCCGGATAAAGCCGGGTACGGGGCGTAGCGGGCGGCATGGCAGGCAGATCGTCATAACCGGAAATGACCTTCCCGGAAGGGTCGACGACTTTGTAATAGAGTCGATCATTCATATTAAGCTCGAAGCTATCCAGCACCACCCAGGGCACGTTAACTTCCAGATGGTTATTGCGCACCACCAGCCGTTCCGATACCGTTCGCGCCGAGGAGAGCAACGTACGATCATAAGCCTGAGTGGCGGCCTGTAGCGCATTGACATAACTGTTAAACGCCGACAGCCCCCATAGCAGAATCAGCGGCAACCCCAGGAACAGTAAGAGTTGCAGGTACAACGATTGCGGCTTAACCCACTTCATCGCCGCGCTCCAGCACATAACCCAGGCCGCGCAGCGTCGTAATTCGTACATCGCTTCCCTGAAGTTTTTTACGCAGTCGATGAATATAAAGTTCGATGCTTTCAGGGCTTACCTCATCGTTCAGGCTGAACACCTGTTCAAAAAGCTGCTGACGCGAGACAGGCCGCGTTCGTCGGTACATCAATACGGTTAAGAGCGCCTGCTCACGCGGCGTCAGCGCTAACGGCTGTCCCTGTAACAGAAAATACCCTTCATCATGAAAGATCAATTCACCCAGTTGCTGAACTTCATGAACCAGCCCAGCGCTGCGTCGGAGCAAGGCCCGTAAACGGGCATCCAGCTCTTCCAGTTCAAAGGGTTTCGGCAGATAGTCATCCGCGCCGACGTTGAGACCTTTTACGCGATCCGCCACCGCGCTTCGCGCCGTGAGCAGCAAAACGGGCAAGGTCTGACCGCGTTTACGCAGCCGTTGCACCACCTCCAGTCCATCCATTCCCGGCATATTGATATCCAGCACCATCAGCGCATACATTTCACTGTGCAGAAGATGGTCAGCCGCCAGGCCGTCAAATACGCAGTCCACGGCAAAGCCGTTTTGCACCAGCGCTTTCTCCAGCCAGTGAGCCAGCTCACGGTTATCTTCCGCCAATAAGAGACGCATATCACATCCTGTAAAGTTTCTGCCGCATTGAAAGGGAATTGAAAGGTTATTGTTTTAACAATCACGCAACCGAACTGCTACATGTCGGCTCACATAATCACAAAAATCTTCTTCCGAACCTGAAAAATCCGGACGTCCGGCGTGAGGATAAAAAATGAAAAAACAATTACTTCGTACCCTTACTGCAAGCATTTTATTAATGAGTACCTCTGTTCTGGCACAGGAGGCGCCGTCGCGAACGGAATGTATCGCGCCAGCCAAACCTGGCGGCGGTTCGCTGCTCAACCTGTCGCAGGGGAAATTTGGTCGCTACGGCGTGGATGATGTGCGCTGGCTGGCAAGCGTGGGCACTGATTACGGCATGATCGCCGTGCGTGCGGATTCCCCGTGGAAGACGCTGAAAGATCTGATGACGGCGATGGAAAAAGATCCCAACAGCGTGGTCATCGGCGCTGGCGCCTCTATTGGCAGCCAGGACTGGATGAAGTCGGCGTTGCTGGCGCAAAAGGCGAACGTCGATCCGCACAAGATGCGCTACGTTGCCTTTGAGGGCGGCGGCGAGCCGGTGACGGCATTAATGGGCAACCATGTTCAGGTTGTCTCCGGCGATCTCAGTGAAATGGTGCCTTATCTGGGCGGCGACAAAATCCGCGTCCTTGCCGTCTTTTCAGAAAATCGTCTGCTGGGCCAGCTTGCCAATGTCCCTACCGCTAAAGAACAGGGCTACGACCTAGTGTGGCCGATTATTCGCGGCTTCTATGTCGGGCCCAAAGTCAGCGATGCCGATTACCAGTGGTGGGTGGATACCTTCAAGAAGCTCCAGCAAACCGACGAGTTTAAAAAGCAGCGCGATCTGCGCGGCCTGTTTGAGTTCGACATGACCGGCCAGCAGCTCGATGACTACGTGAAAAAACAGGTTACTGATTACCGTGAACAGGCGAAAGCCTTCGGACTCGCGAAATAATCGCGGAGGCAATGATGAGCGATCGTATCTTTGCGGGTATCTGGCTGTTGCTCTGTATCGCCGGGCTATTCATCGCCTGGCAGATCCAAAGCGAATACAGCTATGAACCCGTCGGCCCCCGCCCTTTTCCGCTGGGGATTATCGGCCTGATGGCGCTCTGCGCGCTGGCGCTGTTATTGCGCCATCCCGACACGGTGAGCTGGCCGCGCCGCCATGTTCTGCAAAAGCTAATTACCATGATCATCATCCTGTTGATGTATGCCTGGGGATTCGAATGGCTGGGTTTTCCCATCGCCACCGCGCTTCTCACCATGGTTATCGGGATGCTGTTCGGCGCCACGATTCCGGCGGCGGGTATCTCCGGCGCGGTATTAGGCATTCTGCTGTGGTATGCCTTTGACCGGCTGCTTGATGTCACCTTACCTCTCGGCGCCTGGCTGAGTTAACGGAGCAACGATGGATACCTGGATATGTCTTTCTCAGGGCTTTGCGGTGGCAATGACGCCGGAAAACCTGGTTATCGCGTTGATTGGCTGCTTCGTGGGCACGATCGTCGGTCTGCTGCCGGGCCTGGGACCGATCAACGGCGTGGCAATCTTACTGCCGCTGGCCTTTGCGTTGCATCTGCCTGCGGAGTCGGCGCTAATTCTGCTGGCGACGGTGTACATTGGCTGTGAGTATGGCGGCAGGATCTCCTCCATATTGCTCAACGTCCCCGGCGATGCGGCGGCGATCATGACGGCGCTGGACGGTTACCCAATGGCGCAGCAAGGGAAAGGCGGCGTAGCGCTGTCGATTTCCGCAGTCAGCTCATTTTTCGGTTCATTAATCGCTATCGGCGGCATCATTCTGTTCGCCCCTTTACTGGCGCAATGGTCGCTGGCCTTCGGTCCGGCGGAATATTTCGCCTTAATGGTTTTTGCTATCGCCTGTCTTGGCAGCATGATGGCGCAAAACCCGCTTAAATCATTTCTGGCAGCTCTGATCGGTCTTGGCCTTGCGACCGTCGGCGTGGACGCCAACACCGGGGTTTATCGCTTTACCTTTGACAGCGTTCATCTTTCCGACGGCGTACAGTTTATCGTCGTGGTGATCGGCCTGTTCTCGGTATCAGAAATACTTTTAATGCTGGAACATACCAGCAGCGGGCAAACAATGGTCCGCAAAACGGGTCGAATGTTGTTCAACCTGAAAGAAGGCGCGCAGTGTATCGGCACCACCCTGCGTTCTTCGGTAATCGGCTTTTTTGTCGGCGTATTGCCCGGCGCCGGGGCGACCATTGCCAGCGCCATTACCTATATGACCGAGAAAAAACTCAGCGGCAACAGCGATAGCTTCGGCAAAGGGGATATTCGCGGCGTCGCGGCGCCGGAGGCGGCAAACAACGCCTCTGCCTGCGGCTCCTTCATCCCGATGCTGACGCTGGGCGTTCCCGGTTCCGGCACTACGGCAGTGATGATGGGGGCGCTGACGCTGTATAACATCACGCCAGGCCCGGCGATGTTCACCGAACAGCCGGATATCGTCTGGGGACTCATCGCTGCGCTGCTGATTGCGAACGTGATGCTGCTGATCATGAATATCCCGTTGATCGGTCTGTTCACCCGTATGCTCACCATTCCGCTGTGGTTCCTGGTACCCGCCATCGCTGCCGTATCGGCGGTAGGGGTATATGCGGTACACAGCCCCACCTTCGATCTGGTGCTGATGGTCGCGCTTGGCGTGTTAGGGTACATTTTACGTAAAATGCACTTCCCCATGTCGCCGCTGATCCTGGGATGCGTACTGGGGGAAATGCTGGAGCAGAACCTGCGTCGCGCACTCTCCATCAGTAACGGCAATATGGCGATTTTGTGGCAAAGCGGCGTTGCCAAAGCCCTGCTGATCATGGCGATCATAGTCATTGTCGTACCGCCAGTGTTACGTCTGATCCGTAAACACAGCCGTAAACCGCAGGTTGACGCCAGTTAATTGACTGCTGAAATACGTTGTACTTGTCCGGCCTACGCGCTCATGTGCCAGGCCGGGCAACCCCGCCAGCATCACTCTTTCCATAACTCGCTCATTTTACACCCCTTCTTGCCGTTGTCAGGCTCGTGGCGCCGTTAACCTCACCTTTCGCATTGTTAAATATTTGTTGTTTTTGATCACAATAATTAAACAAAAGCGGTTATTTCATACGCGTTCCTGGAAAATGTCGATATTTTTAATTTATGGCTACGAAATGAGCATCGCCATGTCTCCCTGACCATCTACCGAGAGGAATGATTCTGATGAATGCACTGACTGCCGTAAAAGCGAACACAGATGATTTAGCCCAACGCCATACTGGTTTCATCCTTGCCCCTTCGGCGCAGTCGCCGCGCCTGCTGGCGTTAACGTTTACGGCGGATACCACAAGACAATTTCTCCATCAGGTTGCGCAGTGGCCGGTGCAGGCGCTGGAATACAAATCTTTCTTACGTTTCAAAATCGGCAAGATCCTCGACGATCTGTGCGGCAATCAGCTACAACCGCTGTTGATCAAAACGCTCCTCAACCGTGCACAAGGCGCGCTGTTGATCAGCGCCGAAGGGATCGATGATGTCGCACAGGCAGAAGAGATGGTCAAACTGGCGACGGCGGTGGCGCATCTTATTGGTCGCTCCAACTACGATGCGATGAGCGGCCAGTATTACGCGCGTTTCGTGGTCAAAAACGTCGACAACTCCGACAGTTATCTGCGCCAGCCCCACCGCGTAATGGAACTGCACAATGACGGTACCTATGTTGAGGAGGTGACCGACTACGTGCTGATGATGAAAATCGACGAACAAAATATGGAAGGCGGTAATTCGCTGCTGCTGCACCTTGATGACTGGGAACATCTGGAGTCGTTTTTTACCCATCCGCTGGCGCGTCGCGTCATGCGCTGGGCGGCGCCGCCAAGCAAGAATGTTAGCCATGACGTCTGGCACCCGGTGTTTGATGTCGACCAACAAGGCCGCCCGGTCATGCGTTATATCGACCAGTTCGTCCAGCCAAAAGACTTTGAAGAAGGCGTCTGGCTCAGCGAGCTTTCAGACGCGCTGGAAACCAGTCAAAACATCCTCTCCGTGCCGGTACCGGTCGGCAAATTCCTGCTGATTAACAATCTGTTCTGGCTACATGGACGCGATCGTTTTACGCCGCATCCTGACTTGCGTCGCGAGCTGATGCGCCAGCGCGGTTACTTCGCCTACGCCGCCAGCCATTATCAAACTCACCAATAAGCGCCACGGCGAAGGAATTACGCGGATGTATGATTTTGTGATTATCGGCGGCGGCATTATCGGCATGTCGACCGCCATGCAACTTATTGATGTCTACCCGGATGCGCGCATCGCGTTGCTGGAAAAAGAGTCCGCGCCAGCCTGCCACCAGACCGGGCATAACAGCGGCGTGATCCATGCCGGGGTGTACTACACGCCCGGCAGCCTCAAAGCGCGGTTTTGTCTGGCGGGCAATCAGGCGACCAAAACCTTTTGCGATCAAAACAACATCCGCTACGACACCTGCGGCAAAATGTTGGTCGCCACCTCGGAGCTGGAAATGGCGCGGATGCGCGCGCTATGGGAGCGGACGGCGGCCAACGGCTTAGAGCGCGAGTGGTTAAACGCGGCGGAGCTGCGTGAACGCGAACCCAATATCATTGGCCTGGGCGGGATTTTTGTCCCTTCCAGCGGGATTGTCAGCTATCGCGATGTCGCGACGGCCATGGCGAACCGCTTTCAGGCCAAAGGCGGCGAGATCATCTACCATGCCGAGGTCAGCGCGCTAACAGAACATGCCGCTGGCGTTATCATTCGCACTTCGCAAGGCCGAGAAATCGAAACCGCTACGCTTATCGGCTGTGCAGGGCTGATGGCGGATCGGCTGGTCAAAATGCTGGGCGTGGAGCCCGGTTTTATTATCTGCCCTTTCCGCGGCGAGTACTTTCGTCTGGCCCCGCGACACAACCGGATCGTTAACCATTTGATCTACCCGATCCCCGATCCGGCAATGCCGTTTCTCGGCGTCCACCTTACCCGCATGATCGACGGCAGCGTCACGGTCGGGCCGAATGCGGTGCTGGCGCTTAAACGCGAAGGCTACCGTAAGCGCGACGTTTCCTTCACCGACACCCTGGAGATTTTCCGCTCCGCCGGCATTCGCCGCGTACTGCAAAACCATCTGCTTTCCGGACTGGGCGAGATGAAAAACTCGCTGTGCAAAAGCGGCTATTTGCGGCGAGTACAAAAGTATTGCCCCAGCCTGACCGTCAACGATCTCCAGCCCTGGCCGGCAGGCGTGCGGGCGCAGGCGGTTTCGCCGGACGGCAAACTGATTGATGATTTTCTGTTTGTCACGACGCCGCGTTCCATTCACACCTGTAACGCACCCTCCCCGGCGGCGACATCAGCGATACCTATCGGCGCGCATATCGTCAGTAAAGTTCAGGCGCTACGCGCAAGCCAGAGCAACCCCGGACGTACGCTGCGTGCGGCACGCAGCGTGGACGCATTACACGCCGCATTTACCCGTTAACCCTTCAGACAGGAAGCAATTATGCAACTTAACGACTCTACCCTGTTCCGCCAGCAGGCCTTTATCGATGGCGACTGGCGCGACGCGCGCGGCGGCGATGTCATCCCCGTGAGCAACCCCGCCAACGGGAAACCGCTTGGCAATGTGCCCAAAATGGGGGCGGAAGAGACGCGCGACGCCATCAACGCCGCCAATCGCGCCCTGCCCGCCTGGCGCGCGCTCACCGCCAAAGAGCGAGCCAATATCCTGCGTCGCTGGTTCAATCTGATGATGGAACATCAGGACGATTTGGCGCGTCTGATGACGCTGGAACAGGGCAAACCGCTGGCGGAAGCGAAAGGCGAAATTAGCTACGCCGCCTCGTTTATTGAATGGTTCGCCGAAGAGGGGAAGCGTATCTATGGCGACACGATTCCAGGTCATCAGACCGATAAACGGCTGCTGGTGATTAAACAGCCCATCGGCGTCACCGCCGCGATTACCCCGTGGAACTTTCCCTCGGCAATGATCACCCGTAAAGCCGGCCCCGCGCTGGCCGCAGGCTGCACAATGGTACTCAAACCCGCCAGCCAGACGCCGTTTTCCGCGCTGGCGCTGGCGGAACTGGCCCAGCGCGCCGGAATTCTCGCAGGCGTATTTAACGTCGTTACCGGTTCGGCAGGCGATATCGGCGGCGAGCTGACCAGCAACCCGCTGGTACGCAAACTGTCGTTTACCGGCTCGACGGAGATTGGCCGCCAGCTAATGGAACAATGCGCCAAAGACATTAAAAAAGTATCGCTGGAGTTGGGCGGCAATGCGCCGTTTATCGTCTTTGACGATGCCGATCTGGATAAAGCCGTCGAGGGCGCGCTGGCTTCGAAGTTTCGCAACGCCGGGCAGACCTGTGTCTGCGCCAATAGATTGTATGTTCAGGACGGCGTTTACGATCGTTTTGCGGAAAAACTCAACCAGGCGGTAAATAAGCTCGCGGTCGGCGACGGCCTGCAAGCCGACGTCGCTATCGGGCCGCTGATTGATGAAAAAGCCGTGGCTAAAGTCCAGGAGCATATCGCCGACGCGCTGGAAAAAGGCGCCCGCGTAATTACGGGCGGTGAAGCGCACAAATTAGGCGGCAACTTCTTTCAACCGACCATTCTGGCGGATGTTCCTGATAACGCGAAAGTCGCCAAAGAAGAGACATTCGGGCCGCTCGCGCCTCTGTTCCGCTTCAGCGACGAGGCGGATGTCATCAGGCAGGCTAACGATACCGAGTTCGGCCTGGCAGCCTATTTTTATGCACGCGATTTAAGCCGCGTTTTCCGCGTCGGCGAAGCGCTGGAATACGGCATCGTCGGTATTAATACCGGCATTATCTCCAACGAAGTCGCGCCTTTCGGCGGTATTAAGGCCTCCGGATTAGGCCGTGAAGGTTCCAAATACGGCATCGAAGATTATTTAGAAATCAAATATATGTGCATCGGCCTTTAACAGGAGAGTCGCTAATGAATACCAATAACACTTTAATGCAGCGCTGTCATAACGCCGTTCCTCGCGGCGTGGGCCAGATTCACCCGATTTTCGCCGAGCGGGCGGAAAATTGTCGGGTCTGGGATGTCGAAGGCCGTGAGTATCTCGATTTCGCGGGCGGCATTGCCGTCCTGAACACCGGTCATTTACATCCGGGCATTGTTTCAGCGGTCGAAGCGCAGTTGAAGAAATTGTCGCATACCTGTTTTCAGGTGCTGGCCTATGAACCGTACCTGGCGCTGTGCGAACGCATGAACCAGAAGGTACCGGGCGATTTCGCCAAAAAAACGTTGCTGGTCACGACCGGTTCAGAAGCAGTTGAAAACGCGGTGAAAATCGCCCGCGCGGCGACAAAACGCAGCGGCGCTATCGCGTTTAGCGGCGCTTACCACGGTCGTACCCACTACACGCTCTCTCTGACCGGGAAAGTACACCCGTACTCTGCGGGTATGGGATTGATGCCAGGCCATGTCTACCGCGCGCTTTATCCTTGCCCGCTACACAACATCAGCGACGACGACGCGATCGCCAGCATTGAACGCATCTTTAAAAATGATGCCGCGCCGGAAGATATCGCCGCCATTATTATTGAGCCGGTACAGGGCGAAGGCGGATTTTACGCCGCCTCTCCCGCGTTTATGCAGCGACTGCGCGCGCTATGCGACCAACACGGCATTATGTTGATTGCCGACGAAGTGCAAAGCGGCGCGGGCCGGACCGGTACGCTGTTCGCCATGGAACAGATGGGCGTTGCGGCAGATATTACCACGTTTGCGAAATCGATCGCCGGCGGCTTTCCGCTGGCAGGCGTTACCGGCCGGGCAGACGTGATGGACGCTATCGCGCCGGGCGGTCTGGGCGGCACCTATGCCGGAAACCCGATTGCCTGCGTCGCCGCGCTGGCGGTACTGGACATTTTCGAGCAGGAAAATCTACTGCAAAAGGCGAATACGCTTGGCAAAACGCTGCGCGATGGCCTGATGGAGATAGCGGAAACGCACCGTGAGATTGGCGACGTGCGCGGACTGGGCGCCATGATCGCCATTGAGTTGTTCGAAAATGGCGACCCCGGCAAACCGAACGCGACTCTGACCGCCGACATTGTGGCCCGCGCCCGCGAGAAAGGGTTAATTCTGCTCTCCTGCGGTCCTTACTACAACATCTTGCGCATCCTCGTTCCACTCACTATTGAGGCCTCGCAGATTCGGCAAGGCCTGGAGATTATCGCCCAGTGCTTTGATGAGGCGAAACAAGCGTAATGTCCAATAAGCAGCGTCGGATGGCGACGTAACTGTCTTATCCGGCCTACAAAAACCGTTTCGATTGTAGGCCGAATAAGCCAGGCACCATCCGGTAAACGAGCGCAATAACAATAAAGAGGTTTTAGGATGGGGCAATTGTCAGAATCACATGCATTAGGGGGCGGGCTGAAATCACGCCACGTCACCATGTTATCGATCGCCGGCGTCATCGGCGCCAGCCTGTTTGTCGGTTCCAGCGTGGCGATTGCGGAGGCCGGCCCTGCGGTACTGCTGGCCTATCTGTTCGCAGGACTTTTAGTCGTCATGATTATGCGAATGCTGGCTGAAATGGCCGTCGCCACACCGGATACCGGTTCTTTTTCCACCTATGCGGATAAAGCGATCGGCCCCTGGGCCGGGTATACCATCGGCTGGTTATACTGGTGGTTTTGGGTGCTGGTTATTCCGCTGGAGGCCAATATTGCCGCCATTATTCTGAATTCATGGATACCGGGTATTCCGGTGTGGCTATTTTCATTAGTGATTACGCTTGCCTTAACCGGAAGCAATTTATTGAGCGTCAAAAATTACGGTGAATTCGAATTCTGGCTGGCGCTATCTAAAGTAATTGCCATTCTGGCGTTTATCGCGCTGGGCGCGGCGGCGATTAGCGGTTTTTATCCGTATGCCGAGGTAAGCGGTATTTCCCGGCTCTGGGATCACGGCGGTTTTATGCCTAACGGCTTCGGTGCGGTGTTAAGCGCCATGTTGATCACCATGTTCTCTTTTATGGGCGCGGAAATCGTCACTATTGCTGCCGCGGAATCCGATACGCCGGATAAACATATCGTACGCGCCACCAATTCTGTTATCTGGTGAATTTCCATCTTTTACCTGTGTTCCATTTTTGTGGTAGTGGCGCTGATCCCGTGGAATATGCCGGGTCTGAAAAGCGTAGGTTCGTACCGTTCGGTACTGGAGCTGCTTCATATTCCGCACGCAAAATTCATTATGGACTGCGTGATTTTATTGTCGGTGACCAGTTGTCTGAACTCCGCATTATATACCGCCTCCCGGATGCTCTATTCCCTTAGCCGCCGCGGCGATGCGCCTGCGATAATGGGAAAAACTAACCGTAGCAAAACGCCCTGGGTGGCGGTTCTCCTCTCTACCGGCGCGGCCTTTTTAACCGTTATCGTCAATTATTACGCCCCGGCAAAAGTGTTTAAATTTCTTATCGACAGTTCCGGCGCCATCGCGCTGCTGGTCTATCTGGTGATTGCGATTTCGCAATTGCGGATGCGTAAAATTCTGCTGGCGCAGGGCGGAGAAATTAAGTTGAAAATGTGGCTTTATCCGTGGCTCACCTGGCTGGTTATCGGCTTTATCTGCTTTGTTCTGGTGGTGATGCTATTTCGACCGGCACAGCAACTAGAAGTCATTTCAACGGGGCTGTTAGGGCTGGGCATAATAGGTACTGTCCCCATTATGTCTCGCTGGAAAAAACTGATAAGGTGGCAAAAAGCCCCCCTGCAAAACCTACGTTAGTTATTCCCGGCGTCAGCCGGGAAGCTTCTCAGGAGTAAAAGATGACCGCCCTTTCCCAACCGACGGCCATAGATGGCTATCGCTGGCTTAAAAATGACATTATTCGCGGCACTTATCAGCCGGATGAGAAACTGCGGATGAGTTTATTAACCGCCCGCTATGCGCTCGGCGTAGGGCCGCTGCGTGAGGCGCTGTCACAACTGGTGGCGGAACGGCTGGTCACCGTGGTGAATCAAAAAGGCTATCGCGTGGCATCCATGTCAGAGGCGGAACTCCTCGATATTTTTGACGCGCGCGCCAATATGGAAGCGATGCTGGTGCGCCTGGCGATTGAACGCGGCGATGATGCGTGGGAGGCGGAGATCCTGGCGCGAGCGCATATGCTCAGTAAACTGGAAGCCAGCGATGCCAGTGAACATATGCTCGATGAATGGGATCAGCGCCACCAGGCGTTTCATTCCGCCATTGTCGCCGGGTGCGGCTCCCACTATCTGCTACAGATGCGCGAACGCTTATTTGACCTGGCGGCCCGCTACCGCTTTATTTGGTTACGTGAAACCGTTCTGTCCGTCGAGATGCTGGAAGATAAACATATCCAGCATCACACGCTAACCGAAGCGATACTGGCGCGCGAGGCGGCACGCGCCAGCGAATTAATGCGTCAGCATTTGCTGACGCCGATTCCCATTATTCGCCAGGCGATGGCAGGAAAAATGTAGCCAGGCACGGCCTGATAGCCATTATTCTTCAGGAATACGCAACACTTGTCCCGGATATATTTTTTCCGGGCTTTTCAGCATCGGTTTATTTGCCTCGAAGATTTTATTATACAGATTGGCGTTACCATACACTTGCTTTGAAATAGCGCTCAGGGTGTCGCCTGATTTTACGGTATAAAACTGACTTTCAGCCGCTGGCGTCGTGGTTTTAACCTGATCGTCAACGCTGCTAATCCCGGCGATATTCCCCACGGCAACCAGAATTTTTTCTTTTGCCTCCTGACTCAGCCCATCACCCGTCACTGTCGCTTTTCCATCAGCAATTTGCACATTCACTTTGTCAGCGTCGGGTATTCCCGTTTTATTTAAATGTTCCTAGACTTTTTTCGCCTGATCGTCCTTATCATGATTAGCGGTTACCGCGTCCCAGAGTTTTTCACCTGCATCTTTTACAAAATTGAAAAGTCCCATATTCACCTCGCTTGTCAAAAATACACACAAAGAAAAGTGTAGCAGAGGGAATGAGGTTATCCTGATAAGCGGCGCTTATGCGCCGCCGGTGGCCGGTAATTAATGACGCATCTGAACCCAAAATGCATGGATAAGCCCCGGAATATATCCGAGTAATGTCAGCAGGATATTAAGGATAAATGCCCAACCGAACCCTTTTCCTAAAAGTACGCCGAGCGGAGGCAAAATAATCGTAAATACAATTCTCCAGAAACCCATATACACTCCATACAAGCAAAATTAGTCATTGTTTAAAAAGAGATTTTATCTCTAAGCATAGTCAGTTTACCTGAGCCTGCCAGTCGCGCGCCGCGCTTTTACCCTCCTTTACGCTTTTTACGCTGGCATCAGGTTGACGTTTATTTTAGAATTAACTAAATTTAGAAAACACTTAAATAACTATGACAGAGCTTGAAAAACTTCAGGCCAGCGCAGAACAGGCAGCGGCCCTGCTCAAAGCGATGAGCCACCCAAAAAGATTACTGATTTTATGTATGCTTTGCGGTTCACCAAAAACCAGCGCAGGCGAACTGGCGCGCATTACCGGGCTAAGCCCCTCCGCGACGTCGCAGCATCTGGCGCGGATGCGGGAAGAAGGGCTGATTGATAGTCAACGCGATGCCCAGCGCATTCACTATTTCATTAAAAATGAGGCGGTTAATACGCTTATCGCCACGTTAAAGAATCTCTATTGTCCATAAGGAGGCACGATGTCCATTGGGATAGTTTCCCCCCGTGAGGCGCAAGCGCTGATAGCGCAAGGCGCGAAACTGATTGATGTGCGCGACGCCGATGAATATCTGCGCGAGCATATTCCACATGCGCAACTGGCGCCGCTTTCCCGGCTTGAACAGGGCGATTTGCCCGCCAACCTGCGAGCGGAACAGATTATTTTTCACTGTCAGTCAGGTAAACGAACCAGCAGCAATGCAGCAAAACTACAGGCCATTGCCGCCCCTGCTCAAGTCAGTTTACTGGAAGGCGGTATCGACGGATGGAAAGCGGCAGGATTGCCCGTCACAGAAGACAAATCGCAACCGTTGCCGCTGATGCGTCAGGTGCAAATCGCCGCCGGCGGGTTGACGTTGCTTGGGGTGATTCTGGGCTATACGGTCCACGGCGGCTTTTTCCTCATTAGCGGTTTTGTCGGGGCCGGGTTAATGCTGGCAGGCATAACCGGCTTCTGCGGAATGGCGCGACTACTGGAAAAAATGCCCTGGAATACCCGTACTCATTAAGCGGTACTTTCACCGCGCGTCGGTAAGTGTGTAGTAGACTGAAGGCGGGTTTATACCATTGTTCAACGGGAGGACGTGATGTTCACACCAGGCGATATCGTACAGCCCCGAATGGGGGGGGCCGAAACTGAAAGTGATTGAAGTCAACGAGGATCATATTGTCGCGGTACAGGTCGGTAATGAGCCGGGCGAAAAATTGATCCTCAAAGCGGCAGATGTCACCCCCTATTGCGAAAAGGGCGATTTTGGCGTGTGCTGATTTATCAAAATGAGCATGGCGCAACGTTCCCTGAATCCCGGTTAATAGAGACAGGAAACGCAGCGCCATCTGTTAAAGGTTATCCGTGATTAGATTAAGAAATCATCCAGAGATTTCCCCGCCGCCAGCGCCTGGGCAATCGGTTTAGGCGTACGACCTTGTCCGGTCCAGGTTTTTTCTTCGCCATTGAAATCAGTAAAACGATATTTTGCCGGACGCGGTTGGCGCTTTTTAGCAGAACGCGGCATTGCTGAATCCATGGCAAATAACTCTTCCGGGTTAATACCGTCTGCTTTCATCAGCTCCAGAAAGGCATTAATTTTCTCCTGCTTCTCGGCAAGCTGGCGTTGCTGCAATTCTTCTTCTTCGCGTCTTTCTTTAGTGACAACCCTGAATTTTTCGAGCATTTCTTCAAGAACATCAATGGAGAATTCGCGAGCCATAGCGCGCAGCGTGCGGATATTATTTAAGTTCTGTAACATCAAATTCATATCAATAAAAACCTTTTAACGCAGAAAACAAAAACTATTACAGGCGGTATTGTATGCGATTATTGATTATATTTCCAGATCCTAAAGTTCATACAGATATACACAGCATAACTCGATTAATTATATTAATCTGTTAACCAGAAGATTATATTCATTACCCCCTGTGTGTTTCAGGTTATTCTGCCTACGGTATATCTGTAGGTTTCCCGTTCGGCTGTTTATAGCGTATTGCGTATCTCAGTAACCGCGGTGACCCTCACGGTGGCTGACCTTATACAGAAGTGAATATTTCAGCACAATAATAGATTAATCATTCAAAAATTATCATCAGAGCTTTATGCTAAAAATCACCCTGTAATAGCTATAATTATGCTGAGAAAAGCAGAGCGCGTGCCGTTAGCCGAGAATACATCGCATCTGACAACATTTGGAATGTGGCTGAAAATCGCCAGAAAAACAATGCATTATAATGTATTGATTTAAAAGTAATTAATGACTAACAACAACGAAAATCTCGCCGCGAGCAAAAAAACACACAATCACAGAGTATTTTATCGACAAAAAGCCTATAAATAAAAATATTACGCTAGTTGATAGTTATTATATAGGGATATACTCTATGAAAAGACAAAAGCGCTTTATAATTTCACTACCAACTATCACCTCATTCTGATCGATACGCTACAAGGAGCATTAACATGTTCTCTCCACAGTCACGCTTGCGTCATGCCGTAGCAGACACGTTTGCGATGGTTGTTCACTGTTCTGTTGTGAACATGTTGATCGAGATATTCCTCTCCGGAATGAGCTTTGAGCAGTCGCTTTCTTCCAGGCTGGTGGCGATACCTGTCAACATTTTGATTGCATGGCCATACGGCGTTTACCGCGATCTGATTATGCGCGTCGCGCGTAAGGCAAGCCCGGCGGGATGGGCCAAAAACCTGGCGGATGTATTGGCTTATGTCACCTTTCAGTCACCCGTTTATATTATCATCTTGCTGACCGTCGGCGCCGGCTGGCATCAGATAGTGGCCGCCGTGAGTTCAAACATTGTTGTTTCAATGTTAATGGGCGCGGTTTATGGCTACTTCCTGAATTATTGTCGTCGCCTGTTTAAAGTGAGCAGCTATCATCAGGCTAAGGCATAAGTTAACGTCGCGACTGGCTTTGCCAGTCGCGCTTTTAGTCGCTTTTTTCGTCGCCAAAAAGCCCATTCAGATAACGTTCTAACGCTATTCGGGAGCTAAAGCCGTGGGGAATACCGTAATGTTCGTGGGTCTCGCCGCCTAAATAGAGCGGAAAATTTTGGTAGTGATCGCAGGTTTTAATATCCGAAGCCGGGTCAGCCAGTGATGAGCTACGGTCTTTTAATCTGGGGTGAATGATCAGCGCGGTACGCCCCATACGCGCCTCGCGGTTAACATAAACATAATTCTCGCCGCGTCGATAACCATACGTCTTATTCGTCACCACATCGACGGTAAACCCTGCCTTTTCCAGTACCCGCGCCACCTCGTCAGGTCGTAAATACATGTTTTATCCTCATTCTCTTTTACTGCGGGCTTACCTTACCCGATAGCGCGTTATCAACGCTTTCAGAAAAGTCCAGAAACGCATGATATCGCCGTAACAAGCCTCAGCAGGTAAAAATATGAACTACACTGAAAGCTACATCGAAATCAATGGAGGATCATATGCTTAACAAACCGAACCGAAACGACGTCGATGATGGTGTTCAGGATATTCAGAATGATGTCAATCGATTAGCCGACAGTCTGGAAGATGTCCTTAAATCCTGGGGAAGCGATGCGAAAGACGAAGCCGAGGCTGCGCGACGTAAAGCACAGGCGTTGCTGAAAGAGACCCGGGCGCGGATGCAGGGTCGTACTCGCGTAAAACAAGCCGCCTGTGATGCGATGGGGTGCGCGGATACGTTTGTGCGTGAAAAACCCTGGTGTAGCGTAGGAACCGCCGCAGCGGTGGGGATTTTTATCGGGGCGCTGCTTAGCCTGCGTCGCTAACGACGTGCGCTGCCGGATGGCGACATACTTTATGGGGCCTGCATCATTGCCGCAGGCCCAGGTCGCGCCATTCGGCGAAACGGTTACTGTATCGCCTGTCGAAGCTGACATGCTACCTGTTTCGCCATGCCAGCGGAAGTAATATTGGTAAACGACAGTAAAATGCCCCCCTTTCCTGACGAAACCACTCGCCAACGACTTAGCGCCTGTACCGCCAGTCCGGCCTGATTCGCTTTTGCTACCAGCGCTTTATCATCACCTTCAACCTCAATAACCAATTGAATACCGCCTTTCTGTAATGTCACGACAAATCCCTGTTCTGCCAGCGCCTCTTCAATCCATAACCGTCGCTGAGCATAATGTTGACGCATCTTTTTCAGATGCCGCCAGAAATGGCCATCACGGATAAAATCAGCCAGCGTGTGCTGCCATAACAACGGTACGCTACAGGGCATCAGCGACGCCTGCTGGCGGAAATGCTCAATCTGCTTTATCGGCACCACCAGCCAGGCGGTACGTAATGCCGGAAAGAGCGACTTACTGAACGTTCCGGCGTAAATCACTCGCTGCGGGGCATCCAGACTCTTGAGCGGCGGAAGCGGTTTACCGTGATAACGAAATTCGCTGTCGTAGTCATCTTCAATAATCCAGGCCTGCACATTCGCCGCCCATGCCAGAAGTTGCCGTCGGCGAGTTAACGACAGCGCCACCCCCAACGGACTTTGATGGGCGGGCGTCACCAATGCAAAGCGTCCCTGCGGGCAATCCCGCATCCCCGCTGCGACATTCAGCCCATCGGCATCGACCGGAATCGGCGCCAGCGTAATCCCCTCCTGCGTTATCACCGGGCGAATTAACGGAAAGCCGGGATCTTCCACCCACATGCTGTCTCCCGGCACAGACAATGTACGCAGGATTAGCCGCATAGAATCCGCATATCCGGAGGTAATAAATACCTGTTCCGGCAGACATTCAATGCTACGCGAAACCCGCAGGTAATCGACTATCGCCTAGCGCAAAATCGCCTCGCCGCAGACGTCGCCTAATGCCAGATCGAAGCGTGTCTGCGTGCGCAACCGACGCCCCATTACTCGCGCCCACTTCTCGCGTGGAAAGAGATCCAGCGCCGGTAACCCCATCTGAAAGGGTTTCGGTTCCGGACTTTCTCCGGCAAAAACAGCGGGTATCGGCGGCGCCGTCTCAAACCGTAGAGCGTTGCTCACAAACGTGCCTGCCTGGCCACGTCGCTCCAGCCAGCCCTGCGCTACCAGCTCGCCATAGGCATTTTCCACCGTGGCGCGAGAAACGCCCAGTTCCTGCGCCCACGTCCGACTGGAAGGCAAACGCGTTCCGGGCGCGAGTTCTCCTTGCTCAATGGCCGTTTTTAACTGACGAGCGATGTACTGATAGCGCGGCATATGGTCTGCTTTTTCTGTAAAAATATGGCTCTCTTTTACAGACCATTATAGTGCTACAGTGCTCGTCATCAACACGAGGAGAAACATAATGACGACGTTACGCCAACCCTATTATGAACTGAGCCCGGAGGTTTACAGCGCTCTGGTGCAGGCGAAAAACGCGCTGGAAAAGAGCACGATTGACCCCACTCTGATGGAGCTGATTTACCTGCGTGTTTCGCAAATAAATGGTTGTGCATTTTTCCTGGAGATGCACAGTAAAGCGCTGCGTAAGGCTGGCGTGAATCAAGCTAAATTAGATGCGCTGGCAGGATGGCGGGTAAGCCACCATTTCAACGAGCAAGAGTGCGCGGCGTTAGCCTGGGCGGAATCGGTGACGCACATTGCTGAAACCCACGCCGAAGATAATGTTTACCTGCCGCTGCTCGATCATTTCAGCGCGCGTGAAATCAGCGATCTGACCTTCGCTATTGGTTTAATGAACTGCTTTAACCGTCTGGCGATCGGTATGCGAATGTGACGCATTGTTGCCGGATAGCGCTGATGTCAGCCAACTCTGTTATGCGTGAACCTGCAGGCCGGATCGGGCGTTCACGCCGCCATCCGGCAAAAATTAGCCATGCCGCCCCTACCCCGCTGCGTTCATCAGCGGCGTTAAAATCAATCGAAAATTCCCATATCTTGTATGGTTGAATCTTAATTCAACTACATCTAGTATTTCGTGTATCAACACACGACAATCCGACGCGTTTCATCGCGCCGTTTTCTCATTTTAAATGGAAATACGAATCATGAGCATTACTATTTACACTCGCAATAACTGTGTTCAGTGCCACGCCACAAAGCGGGCGATGGAAAGCCGTGGATTTGAATTTGAGATGGTGAACGTCGATCTGGTGCCGGATGCAGCGGATACGCTCCGGGCGCAAGGGTTTCGTCAATTACCGGTGGTGATGGCGGGCGATTTGAGCTGGTCTGGCTTCCGTCCGGACATGATTAACCGTCTGCCCCCGACGCCCCACGCGGCAAACGCATGAGCGCGCTCGTCTACTTCTCCAGCAGCTCTGAAAATACGCACCGTTTTATGCAGCGTCTGGGGCTGCCCGCCACGCGTATTCCGCTCAATGAACGGGAGCGAATTCAGGTAGACGAACCGTACATTCTGGTTGTGCCGTCATACGGCGGCGGCGGGATGGCCGGTGCGGTGCCGCGACAGGTGATCCGCTTTTTAAATGATGAACACAACCGGGCGCGCATTCGCGGCGTCATCGCCTCCGGTAACCGCAATTTCGGCGATGCCTGGGGATGCGCTGGCGATGTGATAGCACAAAAATGCGGCGTCCCCTGGCTGTACCGCTTTGAGCTCATGGGCACACAACGCGACATCGATAACGTCCGAAAAGGAGTAAATGAATTTTGGCAACAATCACCCCGGAGCGCGTAATGCAGGAAACCATGGATTACCACGCCCTGAACGCGATGCTGAATCTTTACGATAAAGCAGGCCATATTCAGTTCGACAAGGACCAGCAGGCGATCGACGCCTTCTTTGCCGCCCACGTCCGCCCGCATTCCGTGAAGTTTGCCAGCCAGCATGAACGTCTGGAGACGCTGGTTCGGGAAGGGTATTACGATGACGCCGTCCTCGCGCGTTACGACCGCGCCTTCGTCTTCCGCCTGTTCGAGCACGCCCACGCCAGCGGCTTTCGCTTCCAGACGTTTCTTGGCGCCTGGAAGTTCTATACCAGTTACACGCTGAAAACCTTCGACGGCAAACGTTATCTGGAACACTTTGAAGATCGGGTGACAATGGTGGCGTTGACGCTGGCGCAGGGTGACGAAACGCTGGCCACCCAACTGACCGATGAAATGCTTTCTGGTCGCTTTCAGCCCGCTACCCCGACTTTTTTAAATTGCGGTAAACAGCAGCGTGGGGAACTGGTCTCCTGCTTCCTGCTCCGTATCGAAGACAATATGGAATCGATCGGGCGAGCGGTGAATTCGGCGCTGCAACTCTCCAAACGCGGCGGCGGCGTCGCATTTTTACTCTCCAATCTGCGCGAGGCGGGCGCGCCGATCAAACGCATTGAGAATCAGTCTTCCGGCGTGATCCCGGTGATGAAAATGCTGGAAGACGCGTTTTCGTATGCCAACCAGCTTGGCGCGCGCCAAGGGGCCGGCGCGGTTTATCTCCATGCGCACCATCCGGATATTCTGCGTTTTCTGGATACCAAACGGGAAAATGCCGACGAAAAAATCCGGATCAAAACGCTCTCTCTCGGCGTGGTGATCCCGGACATCACCTTCCGGCTGGCGAAAGAAAACGCGCAAATGGCGCTCTTTTCGCCCTATGACATACAACGACGCTACGGCAAACCGTTTGGCGATATCGCCATTAGCGAACGGTACGATGAATTAATTGCCGATCCGCACGTGCGCAAAACCTATATTAACGCCCGTGACTTTTTTCAAACACTGGCGGAAATTCAGTTCGAATCCGGGTATCTCTACATCATGTTTGAAGATACGGTAAACCGCGCGAATCCTATTGCTGGTCGCATTAATATGAGCAACCTGTGCTCGGAAATTTTACAGGTCAATAGCGCCTCTCGTTACGACGATAACCTTGACTATACCCACATCGGGCATGACATCTCCTGCAATCTCGGCTCGCTGAATATCGCTCACGTCATGGATTCACCGGACATTGGCCGTACCGTAGAAACCGCTATTCGCGGCCTGACGGCGGTGTCGGACATGAGCCATATACGCAGCGTGCCCTCAATAGCCGCCGGTAATGCCGCCTCTCATGCCATCGGTCTGGGCCAGATGAATCTGCATGGCTATCTGGCGAGGGAAGGTATTGCCTACGGTTCGCCGGAGGCGTTGGATTTCACCAATTTCTATTTTTACACCATTACCTGGCATGCCGTGCATACTTCAATGCGGCTGGCCCGCGAACGCGGCAAAACCTTCGCCGGATTTGCGCAGTCGCGCTATGCCAGCGGCGACTATTTTACGCAGTATTTACAGGACGACTGGCAACCGAAAACGGCGAAAGTCAGGGCGCTATTTGCCCGCAGCGGCATTACGCTGCCCACACGCGAAATGTGGCTAAAGCTGCGCGACGATGTGATGCGCTATGGCATCTATAACCAAAATTTGCAGGCGGTGCCGCCGACCGGTTCGATTTCTTACATTAATCATGCGACCTCCAGCATTCATCCGATTGTGGCCAAAATTGAGATTCGCAAAGAGGGCAAAACCGGGCGTGTGTATTACCCCGCGCCGTTTATGACTAATGAAAACCTGGACATGTATCAGGATGCTTACGATATCGGTCCGGAAAAAATTATTGATACCTATGCCGAGGCCACGCGCCACGTCGATCAAGGACTGTCGCTCACCCTGTTTTTCCCCGATACCGCCACGACCCGCGATATCAACAAAGCGCAGATCTATGCCTGGCGAAAAGGTATTAAGTCACTGTATTACATCCGACTTCGCCAGTTGGCGCTGGAAAGTACTGAAATTGAAGGCTGCGTATCCTGCGCGCTATAAGGAAAGCCATATGAAATTATCTCGTATTAGCGCCATCAACTGGAACAAGATCCAGGACGACAAAGATCTGGAGGTGTGGAACCGGCTGACCAGTAACTTCTGGCTGCCGGAAAAAGTGCCGTTATCGAATGATATTCCGGCCTGGCAGACGCTGAGCGCCGCCGAACAGCAGCTCACCATTCGCGTGTTTACGGGTCTTACGCTGCTCGACACTATCCAGAACATCGCAGGCGCGCCGTCGTTAATGGCAGATGCCATCACGCCGCATGAAGAGGCCGTACTGTCGAACATCAGCTTTATGGAAGCGGTACACGCCCGCTCTTACAGTTCTATTTTCTCCACGCTGTGCCAGACGAAAGAGGTTGATGCCGCCTACGCCTGGAGCGAAGAAAACCCACCGCTTCAGCGTAAGGCGCAGATTATTTTAGCTCATTACGTCAGCGATGAACCGCTAAAGAAAAAGATTGCCAGCGTCTTTTTAGAGTCTTTTCTGTTCTATTCCGGCTTCTGGTTGCCGATGTATTTCTCCAGCCGCGGTAAGCTCACGAACACTGCCGACCTGATTCGTTTAATCATTCGCGATGAAGCGGTTCACGGTTATTATATTGGCTATAAGCATCAGATAGCGCTACAAAAACTATCGGCAATCGAGCGTGAAGAGTTAAAGCTTTTCGCGCTGGATTTATTGATGGAACTGTACGACAACGAAATCTGCTACACAGAAGCGTTATATGCGGAAACCGGCTGGGTTAACGACGTCAAAGCCTTCTTGTGCTACAACGCCAATAAAGCCTTAATGAACCTGGGTTATGAGGCGTTATTTCCGCCGGAGATGGCAGACGTGAATCCCGCAATCCTTGCCGCGCTCTCGCCGAATGCCGACGAAAACCATGATTTCTTTTCCGGCTCAGGTTCATCTTATGTGATGGGGAAAACGGTCGAAACCGAAGACGAAGACTGGAATTTTTAACCTTGCGGGCATGGGAAATAACGTTACATTTTCCATGCCTTTATTTCAAGCAATACCGGGTTAAATCGCGCAAATATTACAACATGTCCTACACTCAATACGAGTGACATTATTCACCTGGATTCCTCCAATTCAGGTGGATTTTTGCTGGTTGTCTCAAAAAATATCTCTCCCTCCCCATTCGCGTTCAGCCCTTATATCATGGGAAATCACAGCCGATAGCACCTCGCAATATTCATGCCAGAAGCAAATTCAGGGTTGTCTCAGATTCTGAGTATGTTAGGGTAGAAAAAGGTAACTATTTCTATCAGGTAACATATCGACATAAGTAAATAACAGGAATCATTCTATTGCATGGCAATTAAATTAGAAGTGAAGAATCTGTATAAAATATTTGGAGAGCATCCGCAGCGTGCCTTCAAATATATTGAAAAGGGACTATCGAAAGAGCAAATACTGGAAAAAACGGGGCTATCGCTTGGCGTTAAAGACGCCAGTCTGGCCATTGAAGAAGGCGAGATATTTGTCATCATGGGATTATCCGGCTCGGGTAAATCCACAATGGTACGCCTTCTCAATCGCCTGATTGAACCCACCCGCGGGCAGGTACTGATTGACGGTGTTGATATTGCCAAAATATCAGACGCTGAGCTTCGCGAGGTGCGCAGGAAAAAGATTGCGATGGTCTTCCAGTCATTTGCGCTCATGCCGCATATGACCGTGCTGGATAATACGGCATTCGGTATGGAATTAGCGGGCATCGCGGCGCAAGAGCGTCGCGAAAAGCGCTGGACGCCTTGCGTCAGGTGGGGCTTGAGAATTACGCTCACGCCTATCCGGATGAACTTTCCGGTGGGATGCGTCAGCGTGTTGGGCTTGCCCGCGCGCTGGCAATCAACCCTGATATCTTATTAATGGATGAAGCGTTTTCCGCCCTCGATCCATTAATTCGTACCGAAATGCAGGATGAGCTGGTGAAATTACAGGCGAAACATCAGCGCACCATTGTCTTTATTTCCCACGATCTTGATGAGGCTATGCGTATTGGCGACAGGATTGCCATTATGCAAAATGGCGAGGTCGTACAGGTTGGTACGCCGGATGAGATCCTGAATAATCCGGCAAATGATTATGTCCGCACGTTCTTCCGTGGCGTGGATATTAGTCAGGTCTTTAGCGCCAAAGATATTGCCCGTCGCAGTCCGGTCGGCTTAATTCGTAAAACGCCAGGTTTTGGTCCCCGTTCGGCACTGAAATTATTACAGGATGAAGACCGTGAATATGGTTACGTCATTGAGCGTGGCAATAAATTCGTGGGCGTCGTGTCCATCGACTCATTAAAAGCGGCATTAAGCCAGGCGCAAGGGATTGAAGCGGCGCTTATCGACGACCCTTTAGTCGTTGATGCGCAAACCCCACTCAGCGAGTTGCTCTCTCACGTCGGCCAGGCGCCCTGCGCGGTGCCGGTTGTCGATGAAGAACACCAGTATGTTGGCATTATTTCAAAACGTATGTTGCTACAGGCTTTAGATCGCGAGGGGGGTAACAATGGCTGATCAAACGAATCCGTGGGATACCGCACAGGTGGCCGATACGACGACGCAAACGGCTGATGCCTGGGGAACACCGGCAGGCGTAGCCACGGACGGCGGCAGTACCGACTGGTTGAACAGCGCGCCCGCGCCAGCCCCTGAACACTTTTCTCTTCTGGACCCGTTCCATAAGACGCTTATCCCGCTGGATAGCTGGGTCACAGAGGGAATCGACTGGGTCGTCACCCATTTCCGTCCCCTTTTTCAGGGGATTCGTGTGCCGGTGGATTACATCCTTAACGGCTTTCAGCAACTGCTGCTGGGAATGCCCGCCCCTGTGGCGATTATTCTCTTTGCGCTGATTGCCTGGCAGGTTTCCGGTGTGGGCATGGGGATCGCGGCGCTGATATCGCTGATCGCCATCGGCGCGATCGGCGCCTGGTCGCAGGCGATGATTACCCTGGCGCTGGTGCTGACCGCCCTGTTGTTCTGCGTCGTGATCGGATTACCGATGGGAATCTGGCTGGCGCGCAGCCCGCGCGCGGCCAAAATAGTTCGTCCGCTGCTGGATGCGATGCAGACCACGCCCGCGTTTGTCTATCTGGTGCCGATTGTCATGTTATTCGGCATCGGTAACGTGCCGGGCGTGGTGGTGACGATTATTTTTGCTCTACCGCCGATTATACGCCTGACGATCCTGGGCATTAACCAGGTGCCTGCCGACTTAATTGAAGCGTCGCGCTCGTTCGGCGCCAGCCCGCGCCAAATGTTGTTCAAAGTGCAACTACCGCTGGCGATGCCCACCATTATGGCAGGCGTTAATCAGACGCTGATGCTGGCTCTCTCAATGGTCGTCATCGCCTCGATGATTGCGGTCGGTGGGCTTGGCCAGATGGTACTACGCGGCATTGGTCGTCTTGATATGGGGCTGGCAACCGTCGGCGGCGTCGGCATTGTGATTCTCGCCATCATTCTGGACCGTCTGACGCAGGCCGTCGGGCGCGACTCGCGTAGCCGCGGTAACCGTCGCTGGTATACCACCGGTCCTGTTGGGCTAATCACCCGCCCTTTCGTTAAGTAACTCTCCTGACGCCCGGTGACATTGCGCTTACCGGGCTTACAACTCCCTACCATAATTAAAGGAACAACGATGCGACATACTGTGATATTTGCCTCAGCGTTTGCCACCCTTGTCACCGCCAGCGCTTTCGCTGCCGACCTGCCTGGCAAAGGCATTACCGTCCAACCTATCCAAAGCACGATTTCTGAAGAGTCCTTCCAGACGTTACTGGTCAGCCGGGCGCTGGAAAAGTTGGGTTATACCGTAAATAAGCCGAGTGAAGTCGATTACAACGTAGGCTATACCTCCATCGCCTCTGGCGATGCGACGTTTACCGCCGTGAACTGGCAGCCGCTGCATGATGATATGTATGCCGCAGCAGGCGGAGACAAAAAGTTTTACCGCGAGGGCGTCTTCGTCTCCGGCGCTGCGCAGGGCTATCTGATCGATAAAAAAACCGCCGAGCAGTACAACATCACTAATATCGCTCAACTAAAAGATCCGAAAATCGCCAAAATCTTCGATACCAATGGCGACGGAAAAGCGGACATGATGGGCTGCTCGCCGGGCTGGGGCTGCGAAGCCGTAATCAATCACCAGAATAAAGCGTTTGATCTGCAAAAAACCGTTGAGGTCAGCCACGGTAACTATGCGGCGATGATGGCTGATACCATTACCCGTTTTAAAGAAGGCAAGCCGGTGCTGTATTACACCTGGACCCCGTACTGGGTGAGCGACGTAATGAAGCCGGGTAAAGATGTCGTCTGGCTACAGGTGCCGTTCTCCTCCCTGCCGGGCGAACAGAAAAATATTGATACTAAACTGCCGAACGGCGCGAACTATGGGTTCCCGGTCAATACTATGCATATTGTCGCCAATAAGGCATGGGCGGAGAAAAATCCGGCGGCGGCGAAACTGTTCGCCATCATGAAGCTGCCGCTGGCGGATATCAACGCGCAGAACGCCATGATGCATGCCGGTAAATCGTCTGAAGCCGATGTTCAGGGCCACGTAGACGGCTGGATCAACGCCCACCAGCAGCAGTTTGACGGCTGGGTGAAAGAAGCGCTGGCCGCGCAGAAATAATATCGTTTTTTATGCCGGATAAGGCGCAGTTCATGCGCCGCTATCCGGCCAACGCAATCTCTCCTCAAAGCGCACGATTCATCACGTCACTGTTCCCCTTTATTCATCAACATCCGCTATGATTGTTTTCCCAGGAAATAATTATCTAAATCACGATTACCATAATGACGAAACCCACTCATGGGCTTAGCCCGGCGCTGATCGTTTTAATGTCTGTGGCCACGGGTCTGGCGGTCGCCAGCAACTACTATGCCCAGCCGCTGCTTGATACCATCGCGCATCACTTTTCGCTTTCCGCCAGCTCCGCAGGGTTTATCGTTACCGCCGCGCAGTTGGGCTATGCCGCTGGCCTGTTGTTTCTGGTGCCGCTCGGCGACATGTTTGAACGCCGAACGCTGATTGTCTCCATGACGTTGCTGGCGGCTGGCGGAATGCTGATCACTGCCAGCAGTCAGTCGCTTAGCATGATGATACTCGGAACGGCCTTAACCGGACTGTTCTCCGTGGTGGCGCAGATTCTGGTTCCGCTGGCCGCCACGCTTGCGACGCCCGCCACCCGCGGTAAAGTGGTCGGCACCATTATGAGCGGCCTGTTGCTGGGGATCCTGCTGGCGCGAACGGTCGCCGGACTGCTGGCAAACCTCGGCGGTTGGCGCACCGTATTTTGGGTAGCGTCGGCGCTGATGGCGCTGATGGCCGTCGCGTTGTGGCGCGGACTGCCAAAGCTCAAATCCGACACCCATCTTAACTACCCGCAACTGTTGGGTTCTGTATTCAGCCTGTTTATTCACGATAAGCTGCTGCGTACCCGCGCGCTGCTGGGCTGTCTGACCTTTGCTAATTTCAGCATCCTCTGGACGTCAATGGCCTTTTTGCTCGCCGCGCCGCCGTTTAGCTATTCCGAGGGGATGATTGGCCTGTTTGGCCTGGCGGGGGCCGCCGGCGCTTTAGGCGCGCGTCCGGCTGGCGGATTTGCCGATAAAGGTAAATCTCACCTCACCACCACGTTCGGCTTACTGCTGCTGTTACTCTCCTGGCTGGCTATCTGGCTTGGGCGCACCTCGGTACTGGCGCTGATTATTGGTATTCTGGTACTGGACCTCACCGTTCAGGGGGTACATATCACCAATCAGACGGTCATCTATCGTTTGCATCCGGATGCGCGTAACCGGCTCACCGCCGGCTATATGACCAGCTACTTTATCGGTGGCGCCGCGGGGTCGCTGATTTCCGCCTCCGCCTGGCAACATGCCGGCTGGGCCGGCGTTTGTCTGGCGGGTGTCACGGTAGCCTTACTTAATTTACTGGTCTGGTGGCGAGGTTTTCACCGACAGGAAGCCGTAAATTAAGCGGATAGTGAGCGTTTACCTTTGTTTAAGCTCCTTAGGGTGTTAAGGAGCTCCCCAGTCTGTTAAGGTTATGCTATTCATTTATCATGGTTATTTTTATACCGGTGAAGAATAATATAATTCTATGGAAAGCCCTGCATCCCCATCTGCTCCCAGGCCAATAGCGCCCGTTCAAGGATTCGAAGGTCGTTCACCGATAGCTATTCGTGATATTCCGGTGGCTTTTGCATCGGGTTGTAAGGCCGTTTACCCGGCTTTCGCCCCTCCCGCTTATCGTTCTCTCCTGATTTTTTCATGCAGGCACTCACGCTTTTCTCGTCATTCCTGGATTTGCCGCAGGCGGCGCTTTACCGGGCCCAATGTTCCCGCTGACGTCTCAGTCTGCGTATCATTGGTTGCTTTATAGCCTGAAAGAATGATTTTGTATTAATAATACATTTACTTTATTTGTCACTGTCGTTACTATATCGGCTGAAATTAATGAGGTCATGCCCAAATGGATAGTTCGTTTACGCCCATTGAACAAATGCTAAAATTTCGCGCCAGCCGTCACGAAGACTTTCCTTACCAGGAAATTCTTTTGACTCGTCTTTGTATGCACATGCAAGGCAAGCTCCTGGAAAACCGCAATAAAATGCTGAAGGCTCAAGGGATTAACGAGACGTTGTTTATGGCGTTGATTACGCTGGAGTCTCAGGAAAACCACAGTATTCAGCCGTCTGAATTAAGCTGCGCGCTGGGTTCATCTCGCACCAATGCGACACGCATTGCAGATGAGCTGGAAAAACGCGGCTGGATTGAGCGTCGTGAGAGCGATAACGACCGCCGTTGCCTGCATCTGCAATTAACGGAGAAAGGCCAGGCATTTTTGCAAGAAGTGCTTCCGCCTCAGCATCATTGTCTGCATCAACTCTGGTCATCACTTAGCACAGCCGAAAAAGATCAACTTGAGCACATCACTCGTAAACTCCTGACGCGTCTTGATCAAATGGAGCAGGAAGGCACTGTTCTTGAGGCGCTGCGCTAAAGCGCCGACCCGCTCAAAAATCCAGATTAATAACAGGAAAGCGGACAGGCCGGCACGCGTTACTGCTGGCCTTTCTGACAACAGGTCGGCTCAGCCGATGTGAATAATAAGATCGTGGAGAACAACATGAGCGCAAATGCGGAGATCCAACCCCCGCAGCAACCGGCTAAGAAGAAAGGCAAACGCAAAACAGCGCTGCTACTTCTTACCTTGCTCTTTGTTATTATTGCCGTGGCATATGGAATTTATTGGTTTTTAGTATTGCGTCATATTGAAGAGACAGATGATGCTTACGTGGCAGGGAACCAGGTTCAAATCATGGCGCAGGTGTCAGGCAGCGTGACGAAAGTCTGGGCTGATAACACCGACTTTGTAAAAGAGGGCGATGTTCTGGTCACGCTCGATCAGACTGACGCCAAACAAGCGTTTGAAAGAGCCAAAACGGCGCTGGCCTCCAGCGTGCGCCAGACGCACCAGTTGATGATTAACAGTAAGCAGTTGCAGGCGAATATCGACGTGCAAAAAACCGCCCTGGCGCAAGCGCAGAGCGACCTTAACCGTCGTGTGCCGCTGGGTAATGCCAATCTTATTGGCCGGGAAGAGCTGCAACACGCCCGCGATGCCGTCGCCAGCGCGCAGGCACAGCTTGATGTCGCCATTCAACAGTACAATGCCAACCAGGCAATGATACTTAACAGTAATCTGGAAGATCAGCCTGCGGTTCAACAAGCGGCGACCGAAGTGCGTAACGCCTGGCTGGCGCTGGAGCGTACTCGCATCGTCAGTCCAATGACCGGTTATGTCTCCCGCCGCGCCGTCCAGCCTGGCGCGCAGATCAGCCCCACCACGCCGCTGATGGCCGTGGTGCCTGCAACCGATCTGTGGGTGGACGCTAACTTTAAAGAGACCCAATTAGCGAATATGCGCATTGGGCAGCCAGTGACGATTATTACTGACATTTATGGCGACGACGTAAAATACACCGGTAAAGTCGTCGGTCTGGATATGGGGACAGGTAGCGCCTTCTCCCTGCTGCCCGCGCAAAATGCGACGGGTAACTGGATTAAAGTGGTTCAACGTCTGCCGGTACGCGTCGAACTGGACGCCCGCCAGTTAGAACAACATCCGCTGCGCATTGGTTTATCGACGCTGGTCACCGTGGATACCGCTAATCGCGACGGTCAGGTACTGGCCAGCCAGGTACGAACGACGCCGGTTGCCGAAAGTAACGCACGCGAAATTAATCTCGCGCCGGTCAATAAACTGATCGACGACATCGTACAGGCTAACGCGGGTTAATCCTGAGGTGCGTGTGATGCAACAGCAAAAACCGCTGGAAGGCGCGCAGCTCATCATCATGACGATCGCGCTGTCGCTGGCGACATTCATGCAGGTGCTGGACTCCACCATTGCCAACGTGGCGATTCCGACCATCGCCGGGAACCTGGGTTCTTCCCTAAGCCAGGGGACATGGGTTATCACCTCTTTCGGGGTGGCGAACGCTATCTCGATTCCCTTAACCGGCTGGCTGGCGAAGCGTTTTGGCGAAGTCAAACTGTTCATGTGGTCGACGGTCGCCTTTGCCGCGGCCTCCTGGGCCTGTGGCGTATCCAGCAGCCTGAACATGCTGATCTTCTTCCGCGTGGTGCAGGGCGTGGTCGCCGGGCCGCTGATTCCGCTCTCGCAAAGCCTGTTGCTGAATAACTATCCGCCTGCAAAGCGCTCCATTGCGCTGGCGCTCTGGTCAATGACCGTCATTGTCGCGCCGATTTGCGGCCCGATTCTGGGGGGCTACATCAGTGATAATTACCACTGGGGATGGATTTTCTTCATCAACGTGCCGATTGGCATCGCCGTCGTCCTGATGACGTTACACACGCTGCGCGGACGTGAAACTCATACCGAACGGCGACGTATTGACGCCGTCGGGCTGGCGTTACTGGTGATTGGCATCAGCAGCCTGCAAATTATGCTCGACCGCGGTAAAGAGCTGGACTGGTTCTCCTCGCAGGAAATTATCATCCTGACCGTGGTCGCCGTCATCGCCATCAGTTTCCTGATCGTCTGGGAACTGACCGACGATCACCCTATCGTCGATCTTTCTCTTTTTAAATCGCGTAACTTCACTATTGGCTGCCTGTGCATCAGCCTTGCCTATATGCTCTATTTCGGCGCCATTGTTCTATTGCCGCAGCTTTTGCAAGAGGTGTACGGCTATACCGCAACGTGGGCAGGTCTGGCGTCGGCGCCAGTCGGTATTATTCCGGTAATTTTGTCGCCGATTATCGGACGCTTCGCGCATAAACTGGATATGCGCAGGCTGGTCACATTCAGCTTCATTATGTACGCCGTCTGTTTTTACTGGCGCGCCTGGACGTTCGAACCGGGTATGGATTTCGGCGCTTCCGCATGGCCGCAGTTTATTCAAGGATTTGCCGTCGCCTGCTTCTTTATGCCGCTGACCACCATTACGCTCTCCGGGTTACCGCCCGAACGGCTGGCGGCGGCATCAAGCCTGTCGAACTTCACGCGAACGCTGGCGGGCTCCATTGGCACCTCGATTACCACCACTATGTGGACCGATCGTGAGTCGCTACACCATGCGCAGCTCACCGAGTCGGTTACGGCGTATAATCCAAACGCTCAGGCTATGTACGATAAACTGGAAGGCTTAGGGATGACGCACCAACAGGCGTCAGGCTGGATAGCCCAGCAAATCACGAATCAGGGGCTGATTATTTCCGCCAACGAAATCTTCTGGATGTCGGCGGGGATCTTCCTGGTGCTGCTCGGCCTGGTGTGGTTCGCCAAACCGCCCTTCGGTGCGGGCGGCGGCGGCGGTGGCGCGCACTAACTATCTGATAAAAGGGATCTACGGATCCCTTTTTTAGTAGACCAACAATCAGAAGAAATATTTGAATCTCAGACGCCCGCCGTAACGCGCATCTTCACTGTTATCGCCATTATTCGGATTGGCCTCTACCCATGAAGCATAGGCGCCGAGGTAGATGTTAAAGTTTTTCATATCCATCACGTTGGGGAATAAATATGAGGCATGAATAGTGTGGATGTCATAATTGCCGGGATCGGTGATCCAGCAATCGTCCTCACAAACGGCATCGATATTGGTAGCATTAAAGGCTTCGATTTTGTTATGCGCATAGATATAACCCAGTTCAAATCGATGCCACAGCGCATTCACCCCAGCGGTAAAATCTGTCTCATCGGTCGCATCCATATAAGCGGTATTCAGGTTAATAACTGCGCCATCTTCCGGGTCAGTTTTTTGACCATTCCAGGTCATGGTAAAACCATAGCCCGTACGATCTGACTGATCGATCCACTTCCCATTCTCATAATAGCCATAGGCGTTGTTAACGACGTTACTTTCCATCGCTATCGCCGTTGAAAAACGCCCGTTTTGCCAGGCAATAACCGGACGGACGTAAGCCACGTTTTTATCGTTGGTTAAATCCATTCCGTGGTACTGCTTCTCGGTATATAACGTACTGCCATTTTCCAGCAATGTGTTAACTTCGAAATACCAGTTGTCGATGGTTTTGCTCAGCAGGAAGTTACCCCCACTGTCGCTACGTCCCCGTCCTTCTTTCATCATATAGATATAGCCGTAACCGTCACTGTAAAGATCGTTCGCTGTATTCCCCGAATATTCAATAAATGTATCCTGATTCAGCGGGAACATATCGTAGGCTTCAAAACGACCAACCTTAATTTTCCAGTCATTCTCACGACCAAAGAAGAAAACGGCATCATCAAGGTTCATTTTCCCGGTCAGATCCGCCAGAGGCTGTACAGAGAATCCGGCAAAATTACCGTTGTCCAGCCGCTGGTAGCCATCAAAGCCCAGCAACAGGCGCCCGTTAATATCCCAGCGTTCATTGGTTCCTGATGCCCAATCTTTATTCGCTGACGTTCTCATCGAGGTCAGGCTACCGGAACGGCTTGCCGCATCCATATTAAATTCGACATCGCCATAGAACTTAATATCGCTGAATCCGGATAAGGTCAGCTTCGGCGGCGTTTTATCTGCTGCAATGGGCTCGGCGGACTGGACATTCACCGTCGGTGTAGCGGCGACCTGCTGCTGTTTCAGCGAGCGAATTTGCGCCTCGGCATCGGATGCCCGTTTTTCAGCATTAACAACACGTTGCTCCAGTTCAGCCAGACGCTGCTCAATAGTGATATCATTCGCTGCCCAAAGGTTATGAGAAAAGCAAGCACCGATCATCAGCGCCAAATATTTAGCCTTCATTTTTTATCCCTTAAGTTTGATGTATACCAGATAAGATTTGCTAAAAACCCCATCGACCGGCTATTAGTAGAGTCTTGTTATTACCTGGATATCTGGCGCATTCCATTATGTTTTTCTATTAATTATTTATGATTTTTAGTTTATGTGATCAATACACTCTGGCATCGTGAGTTATCCGCCTTTTCTGTTTACCAGATCACATTTTATTATTTAACAGGCCAGGCATTACTTAATTTAAAATGTATTCTCGCCGCAAATATAATAAACGCAAATTATATTAAGCAATAAAAAACCCCGGCCATAAACCGGGGTTAATTTAAATACTGGAACCGCTTACCAATAAGACTAAATATGCAATTCCTGCAGTTTTTCTTTCGGCAGCGCCAGCTCTTTATTGCTGTTCACGCGCACATCACGCTCCAGAATATGACGGGCAATGTCCTGCGCTTCACTGAGCGAGTGCATCTGATACGTACCGCACTGGTAAACGTTCAGCTCCGGGATCTGGTTTTGATCCTGCACTTTCAGCACATCCGCCATCGCCGCTTTCCAAGCGTCGGCAACACGCTGCTCGTCCGGCGTGCCAATCAGGCTCATGTAAAAGCCGGTGCGGCAGCCCATCGGCGAGATATCGATAATCTCAACGCCGTTACCGTTGAGGTGGTCGCGCATAAAGCCAGCAAACAGATGCTCAAGCGTATGAATCCCTTTTTCCGGCATCACTTCTTTGTTCGGAATGCAAAAACGCAGATCAAACACGGTGATTGCGTCGCCATGCGGGGTGTTCATCGTTTTTGCAACCCGGACCGCCGGCGCTTGCATCCGGGTATGATCGACTGCGAAGCTATCTAATAATGGCATTTAGTCACCTCCGATAATTTTTTAAAAATAAACTGAACTCTTTGTTCCGGGGCGAGTCTGAGTATATGAAAGACGCGCATTTGTTATCATCATCCCTGTTTTCAGCGATGAAATTTTGGCCACTCCGTGAGTGGCCTTTTTCTTTTGGGTCAGGCGTGTTTCGCAAGCCACGCGGCAAACGGCTCGGTATCCGCCGCCTCAATCTCCTGCTGACGACGTACTGAAGCGTCACGTTCAGCAATAAACTCTTCTTCCTGTAAAATCTCCAGCGGCTCTTCGCGTAACAGATTACGGTAAGCCTCACCGAACGCTTTCCCAGTGCCGCCAATGCCTTCATCAATCATAGACCGTAAGATTCGGGCAGAGAATGTCAGTTCAGGATTATCAAAGCAGGCGACCAACTCATCACACACCTTTTGATACTCCTCTCCCCCGTGGATACTGTCCAGCGTTTGCGCCACGCGTTTCAGATCGCGGAAGAGATCTTTCCCTACTTTAGGCAGCGGGAACTGCGCGGTTTCACAGCCAATCCCCAGGGTAAGGCCCGGCTTACGCCCTTCCAGAATAACGCGATTCCAGTTAGTACGCGTACATAACAGCTCATCGCTACTCATTTCCGGCGCATCGGCCAATACGCACCAGACCATAAACAGATCGAGGAAGCGCACCTGTTGCTCGTCTACGCCGATCGGTGAGAACGGATTAATATCGAGAGAACGAACTTCGATGTACTCAATACCACCACGCAGAAGCGCATCTGAAGGCGATTCGCCGCTGCGCGTCACGCGCTTGGGACGAATGGGCGCGTACAGCTCATTTTCAATTTGCAGAACGTTGCTGTTAATCTGTAGCCGCTTACCGTCTTTTTCCACACCAATCCGCGCGTACTCTTCTGACGGCGTTTTAATCGCCCGTTTCAGACCTGCAACGTATTCATGTAGATCGTTAAACGTAATACCCAGATTGCTTTGCGACTTATTGGTATAGCCCAAATCACTCAAACGCAGCGACGTCGCATATGGCAGGTAGTACATGCCGCAGTCCGTTTTTTCAAACGGTAATGTGGTTGGCTTCCCTTGCAGGAAAGAGGAACAAATGGCCGGAGACGCGCCAAACAGATAGGGGATGACCCAGCCAAAACGGTAATAGTTGCGAATCAGACGAAAATAGCCGGCAGAAATTTTTTCTTTTGCCGCTTCGCCTTCCGTAACGCCGCATTTCGCCTGCCAGAACGCCATCGGTAATGAAAAATTGTAATGTACGCCGGAAATGGTTTGCATCAAAGCGCCATAACGATTTTTCAGCCCTTCGCGATAGAGCGTCTTAAAGCGCCCGGTATTTGATGTGCCGTACTGCGCCAGCTCTATGTCCTGCCCTTCCGCAATATAGCAGGGCATACTTAATGGCCACATCCGCTCATCGCCCAGTTTCCTGGCCGTATACCGATGGAGATCGCGCATAAAGGTGAGCATATGCTGGATATCGCCATCGACTGGCGTAATAAACTCCAGTAGGGCTTCCGCAAAATCTGTGGTAATCCATTTATGGGTCAGCGCTGAACCTAACGCTTCAGGATGAACTGTTGTCGCCAGCGTGCCATCAGCATTGACACGCAGCGTTTCGCGCTCTAACCCGCGCTGTATCCCCTTTAACGCCTGAGGATGTTTTTCCAGCCAGGCCAGAGCCTGTGATACGTCCGGGATCAAATTGACCTCCCGCCTGTCCAAATCGTTTTAATAAGCATAACTGTAATGGCGGCCATACATGCCAAACCTACAATTATTACCACCACATCATGCCCTGAACCGTCGCCGCTGCGAGCGCAACATAGCGCAGCGCCTTACCAAGACACAAAAAAAAGATCGTCCGCCCCCACGGGATGCGCATCCATCCCGCTAACAGGCACAACAAATCACCGATGACCGGCATCCAGCTTAATAATAGTGTGGCTGCGCCATAACGCTTTAGCCAGCCAGTCGCTTTTTCCTGCCAACGCGACGTTTTGCGCAGCGGAAAGAAACGCCCAAGAATAACGTTAGTTACCCCTCCAAGGCTATTACCCATTGTTGCTGTTAAGACTAAGACCCAGGGATGACTGACGCCGGAGACCAGCATAGCAACCAAAACCACCTCAGAATTACCGGGTAACAGCGTCGCGCTGAGAAAACTACTGGCAAACAGAGACAGGAGCGACAGTCCGTCACTCACAATAGTCGGACATCCACGGCATCCATTCCCGCCGCCCGCGCCGCCTGTAAACCAAAATCGGCATCTTCAAATACCACGCACTGCGTCGGCATGACGCCCATCCGCTGGGCGCACAATAGGAAGGTGTCAGGCGCAGGTTTGTGATGCTGTACGTGATCTGCCGCCACAACCGCATCAAAATAACGACGCAGCCCCAGATGCGCTAACAAGGCTTCCGCGATAGCGCTTTCGCTACCGGTACCGACCGACATGGGACGCCGCCCATGCCACGCTTTGACCACCTCAACCAGCGGCAGCGGTTCTACGCAGTCCAGCAGGATGCTTTTTACCGCGTCGGTTTTCTCACGCGCCAGTGACAGGGGATCAAGATCGGCATGGTTAAGCTCAATGATTGACTGGGCGATAAGCCAGGTTGGCGAACCGTTAAGCGCGACCATTGCCTGTTCATCAAAACGAAGACCATAGCGCCCCAAAACCTCACGCCACGCTTTGCGATGCGTGGGTTCGGTATCCAGGAGAGTACCGTCCATATCAAAAATCAAACCAGCATAACGTGCGTACATCGTGTTCTCGCAAACCGAATAACCAGACAGTACTTTATCGCAATTGGTTGATTTTGTCGCTAATAGAGATGAAGAGGTATATTCAGGATAAGGGGGAAAAGCGATTGCAGGGCAGTAACGTATCCGGGAGGATTACTCGCCCTTCGGGCCGTTGCTGATGCAACGTTATCCTTCTGATGCCAGCGGTGATTACCGCTATCTTATCTGCATCTTCATCGCTGAAAGTATGGAGAATATGGTGCATCCGGGAGGATTACTCGCCTTACGGCTCGCCCTTCGGGCCGTTGCTGACGCAACGTTATCCTTCCTGGTGCCTGCGGTGATTACCGCTATCTTATCCGCATCTTTATCGCTGAAAGTATGGAGAATATGGTGCATCCGGGAGGATTCGAACCTCCGACCGCTCGGTTCGTAGCCGAGTACTCTATCCAGCTGAGCTACGGATGCATTGGGAAACTTGCTTTACTGCTGATATTGATACCGCGGTGAAAGCCGTATCAATTAAGAGATGGTGTATCCGGGAGGATTACTCGCCTTACGGCTCGCCCTTCGGGCCGTTGCTAACGCAACGTTATCCTTCCTGGTGCCAGCGGTGATTACCGCTANAGGATTACTCGCCTTACGGCTCGCCCTTCGGGCCGTTGCTAACGCAACGTTATCCTTCCTGGTGCCAGCGGTGATTACCGCTATCTTATCCGTATCTTCATCGCTGAAAGTACGGAGAATATGGTGCATCCGGGAGGATTCGAACCTCCGACCGCTCGGTTCGTAGCCGAGTACTCTATCCAGCTGAGCTACGGATGCATCGGAAAACTTGCTTTACTGCCGATATTGATACCGCGGTGAAAGCCGTATCAAGTAAGAGATGGTGCATCCGGGAGGATTCGAACCTCCGACCGCTCGGTTCGTAGCCGAGTACTCTATCCAGCTGAGCTACGGATGCATCGGGAAACTTACTTTACTGCAGATTTTGATACCGCGGTGAAAGCCGTATCAAGTAAGAGATGGTGCATCCGGGAGGATTCGAACCTCCGACCGCTCGGTTCGTAGCCGAGTACTCTATCCAGCTGAAGCTACGGATGCAAATGGCGGTGAGGCGGGGATTCGAACCCCGGATGCAGCTTTTGACCGCATACTCCCTTAGCAGGGGAGCGCCTTCAGCCTCTCGGCCACCTCACCACACGCCTCTTACGAGTGCTTCGAAGAACTTGTTCTGCTCATCGTCGCTGCGTGGCGCACATATTACTTTCTGGGACTTATAAGTCAAACAATTTTTCCAGAGCTTTTATCGTTTGCACACTTCACGCTCAATTAGTCTATAAAAAAGCCAAAAAGAGTGTTTTATCAACAGATAATTTGATGACACGCTGGCCGCCAAAAGCGCACCATATCAACAGTGAGGTTGAAAAAAGTCATGAGGGGACAACGCGGGCGAGCGAGAAGAGAGGCTGCGTCTCACCCGAAAAGTGAGACGCGAAAACCTTAGTAACTGGACTGCTGGGATTTTTCAGCCTGGATACGCTGGTAGATCTCTTCACGATGGACAGAAACTTCTTTCGGGGCGTTCACGCCAATACGCACCTGGTTGCCCTTCACCCCTAAAACTGTCACGGTGACCTCATCGCCAATCATGAGGGTCTCACCAACTCGACGAGTCAGAATCAGCATTCTTTGCTCCTTGAAAGATTAAAAGAGTCGGGTCTCTCTGTATCCCGGCATTATCCATCATATAACGCCAAAAAGTAAGCGATGACAAACACCTTAGGTGTAAGCAGTCATGGCATTACATTCTGTTAAACCTAAGTTTAGCCGATATACAAAACTTCAACCTGACTTTATCGTTGTCGATAGCGTTGACGTAAACGCCGCAGCACGAGCTGCGGCGCCAACGAACGCTTATAATTATTGCAATTTTGCGCTGACCCAGCCTTGTACACTGGCTAACGCTGCAGGCAGAGCTGCCGCATCCGTACCACCGGCTTGCGCCATGTCCGGACGACCGCCACCCTTACCGCCCACCTGCTGAGCGACCATACCAATCAATTCCCCTGCTTTAACCCGGTCGGTCACATCCTTCGACACGCCCGCAATCAGAGAAACCTTACCTTCAACAACCGTTGCCAGTACGATAACGGTAGACCCCAGTTGATTTTTCAGATCATCAACCATGGTTCGCAGCATTTTCGGCTCAATACCAGCAAGCTCGCTGACCAGGAGCTTCACGCCGTTGAGATCGACCGCTTTACTGGAAAGATTTGCACTCTCCTGCGCTGCGGCCTGGTCCTTCAACTGCTGCAACTCTTTTTCCAGCTGACGCGTACGTTCCAGCACGGCACGCACTTTGTCGCCCAGATTCTGGCTGTCGCCCTTCAGCAGATGCGCAATATCGTTTAAGCGATCGCTTTGCGCGTGAACGGTGGCCATAGCGCCTTCACCGGTTACCGCCTCAATACGACGAATGCCCGCTGCGGTGCCGGACTCAGAGATAATACGGAATAGACCGATATCACCGGTACGACTGGCGTGAGTACCGCCGCACAGTTCGGTAGAGAAATCGCCCATGCTCAGAACGCGTACACGTTCGTCGTATTTCTCGCCAAACAGCGCCATGGCCCCTTTCGCCTTCGCCGCGTCGAGATCCATGATGTTCGTTTCAATCGGCAGGTTGCGGCGAATTTGCGCATTCACCAAATCTTCAACCTCACGAATCTCCGACGGCTTCATCGCTTCATTGTGCGAGAAGTCGAAGCGCAGCACTTTATCGCTAACCAGCGAACCTTTCTGCGCAACGTGTGTCCCAAGCACCTGGCGCAACGCCGCGTGCATCAGGTGCGTGGCGGAGTGGTTCAGACGGATACGTGCGCGGCGCGCTTCATCTACGTCAGCCTGTACCGCATCGCCCACTTTCAGAGCGCCCGCAGACAATTTGCCGAGGTGACCAATCGCCTGACCATATTTTTGCGTGTCGTCCACAGCGAAAGTAAATCCAGCGCCTTTCAGCTCGCCTTTATCGCCAACCTGACCGCCTGATTCCGCATAGAATGGGGTCTGATCCAGCACGACAACAGCTTCCTGTCCCGCGTTAATCGCTTCAACCGCTTTACCATCGACAAACAGCGCAGTCACTTTGCCGTTCAGTTCCAGATGGTCATAACCTTTAAATTCAGAAGCGCTGTCAACGCGGATCATCGCGTTGTAGTCCGCGCCAAAACCGCTAGCTTCGCGCGCGCGACGGCGTTGCTCTTCCATGGCGGCTTCAAAACCGGCTTCGTCGACTTTGATGTTGCGCTCACGGCAGACGTCCGCCGTTAGATCGACCGGGAAACCATAAGTATCATACAGACGGAAAGCGGTTTCGCCGTCCAGGGTGTCGCCCTGCAATTTCGCCAGTTCTTCATCCAGCAGCGCCAGACCGCGCTCCAGCGTACGAGCGAACTGCTCTTCTTCCGTTTTCAGAACCTGCTCGACCTGCGCCTGCTGACGTTTCAACTCTTCGCCTGCGGAGCCCATTACCTCAATCAGCGGCCCAACCAGCTTGTAGAAGAAGGTCTCTTTTGCGCCCAGCATGTTGCCGTGACGAACCGCGCGACGAATAATGCGACGCAGCACATAGCCACGGTTTTCATTCGACGGCAGCACGCCATCGGCAACCAGGAATGCGCAAGAACGGATGTGGTCGGCGATAACGCGCAGCGATTTATTACCCAAATCGGTGGAGCCGGTGACTTTCGCTACCGCTTCAATCAACGTGCGGAACAGGTCGATGTCATAGTTAGAGTTAACGTGTTGCAGTACCGCGGCAATACGCTCCAGCCCCATACCGGTATCTACAGACGGTTTCGGCAATGGTTCCATCGTCCCGTCAGCCTGACGGTTGAACTGCATAAAGACGATGTTCCAGATTTCAATATAGCGATCGCCGTCTTCTTCCGGGCTTCCCGGAGGGCCGCCCCAGATGTGGTCGCCATGATCGTAGAAGATTTCGGTGCACGGACCGCAGGGACCGGTGTCGCCCATCTGCCAGAAGTTATCCGATGCGTATGGCGCGCCTTTATTGTCACCGATACGGATGATACGCTCGCGCGGGATGCCGACTTCTTTTTCCCAGATCTCATAGGCTTCGTCGTCGGTTTCATAGACGGTGACCCATAAGCGCTCTTTTGGCAGAGCAAACCAGTTTTCGCCGGTCAGTAATTCCCATGCGAACTGAATGGCGTCGTGTTTGAAATAATCGCCGAAGCTGAAGTTGCCCAGCATTTCGAAGAAAGTATGGTGACGTGCAGTGTATCCGACGTTTTCCAGATCGTTGTGTTTACCCCCCGCGCGTACGCAACGCTGGGAAGTGGTTGCACGGGAATAATTACGTTTATCGAGCCCAAGGAAAACATCCTTGAACTGGTTCATCCCGGCATTGGTAAACAACAGAGTGGGGTCATTGTTAGGCACCAGGGAACTGCTGGCAACTACCTGATGCCCTTTACTATGGAAAAAGTCGAGAAACGCCTGACGGATCTCAGCGGTGCTCTTGCTCATAATTATCCTGAAATCAAGCTACACTCCATCCTTCAGGCCGCCTCTGCGTTGGCTGCGAGTTTCCCGGTCACGCGTTCCCGAGGCTCACTTGCCGCTTTAATGCGGCTTGAATGATTTTGTGTATTTAAGGAATATTCGTCGCAGACGCTGTTCGCCGTTAAGCAACCCGCGTCCAGACGGAAAAAGTGGGAATAAGATAAGTTTTCTTTACCGGGAAGTAAAATCCCGTATGCGCTCAATCTGCAAAATTTCGCCATATTTGCTGGATATCGTCCATCAGATACCCGCGATAGAGCAAAAAGCGCTGTACCTTAACCTTTTCTGAAAAGTTTGAAGGGAGCGGCTCGCCATATTTGCGAACGGCCTGTTCACGTGCCATTTCACTCCAGTCAATTTCACATTCTCGCATCGCTTTTTCAGTCGATTCACGGGAAATGCCTTTCTGATTCAACTCCTGGCGAATACGCGCCGGGCCATAGCCTTTGCGGCTACGACTGGCGATAAAGCGCATCACGAAGCGCTCGTCATCAAGATAGTGGTGTTCGTGGCACCAGGCGATCACGCGTTCATAATCGTCTGCCGTCGCATCAATCTCTTCCGGCCCATTTTTGCCCATCACCGGCGCGGAGAGTTTACGCCGTAGTTCCTGCTCGCTGTGATCGCGGACAGCAAGAATACGTACCGCACGATCAAGGAGACGAGCATAAGCGGGACGGCGCGATGTGGGTTCACTCATAAAAAACCTTAACAGGGGTAAATGCCAAAAGGGCCGCATAAATGCAGCCCTTGATGGTAATTTAACGTTTTGCTGAATGGCGGCTTCGTTTTGTCCGACCCACCATCACCTGATGATTAAAAATCTTCGTTGGTTTCTGCAACGCCTTCGCTATCGTCAACGGCGAAATCGGGCGTGGCATTCTGATTACTCAACAGTAATTCACGCACTCTTTTCTCGATCTCTTTCGCTGTTGCCGGGTTCTCTTTCAGCCAGGTAGTCGCGTTCGCTTTACCCTGGCCAATCTTCTCGCCGTTGTAGCTGTACCATGCGCCCGCTTTCTCGATCAGCTTCTCTTTCACGCCCAGGTCAACCAGTTCGCCATAGAAGTTGATGCCTTCGCCGTAGAGGATCTGGAACTCGGCCTGCTTAAACGGCGCGGCGATTTTGTTTTTCACCACTTTCACACGCGTTTCGCTACCCACGACATTATCGCCTTCTTTCACCGCGCCAATACGACGGATATCAAGACGAACGGAGGCGTAGAATTTCAGCGCGTTACCGCCGGTGGTGGTTTCCGGGTTACCAAACATCACGCCAATTTTCATACGGATCTGGTTGATGAAGATCAGCAGCGTATTGGACTGTTTCAGGTTCCCCGCCAGCTTACGCATCGCCTGGCTCATCATACGCGCCGCGAGGCCCATGTGAGAGTCGCCGATTTCGCCTTCGATTTCCGCTTTCGGCGTTAGCGCCGCTACGGAGTCGACCACAATGACGTCCACCGCGCCTGAACGCGCCAGCGCGTCACAGATTTCCAGCGCCTGCTCGCCGGTATCCGGCTGAGAACAGAGCAGGTTATCGATATCGACGCCCAGCTTGCGTGCGTAAACAGGGTCAAGCGCGTGTTCCGCATCGATAAACGCACAGGTTTTACCTTCACGCTGCGCAGCGGCAATCACCTGCAGCGTCAGGGTCGTTTTACCGGAAGATTCCGGCCCGTAAATTTCGACGATACGCCCCATCGGCAGACCGCCCGCACCGAGTGCGATATCCAGTGAAAGCGAACCGGTGGAGATAGTTTCCACATCCATAGAACGGTCTTCACCCAGACGCATGATGGAGCCTTTACCAAATTGCTTTTCAATTTGGCCCAGTGCTGCCGCCAACGCTTTCTGTTTGTTTTCGTCGATAGCCATTATTACTCCTGTCATGCAACTTGGTATTGAACCGGATAGTGAATTCGTACTGTTGAAGCAATTATACTGTATGCTCATACAGTATCAAGTGTTTTGTAGAAATTGTTGCCACAGGGTTTGTAGCGCGTATGTCGTCGCCTGTCGACGCACCGATTCACGGTCGCCGCTGAAGCATTCCCGACGCGTAATCCCTTCTCCACTGACGCTGGCGAAAGCAAACCACACCGTACCAACCGGCTTTTCTTCACTGCCGCCATCCGGCCCGGCAATCCCGCTAATAGCGACAGCAAAATCGGCGCGAGCGGCCTTCAGCGCCCCGATCGCCATTTCGACCACTACGGATTCGCTGACCGCGCCATGCTGCGCCAGCGTCTCTTCACGCACGCCAATCATCTGCGCTTTGGCTTCATTACTATAGGTGACAAAGCCGCGTTCAAACCAGGCGGAACTTCCGGCGATGTCGGTAATGGCTTTCGCCAGCCAGCCGCCGGTACAGGACTCCGCTGTCGTTACGGTCGCCCCGCGCGCTTTTAACGCCAGCCCGACCTGTTCGCTAAGCCGCATCAGTTCACTGTCAGTCATCATGACCTCTGTCAGTTAGAAATCCTGCCGCACAAGATAGCACTTTCTCACCAGAGATGGGGACGAGCTGTCGATTTTACGAGTCGGATTCCGAAAAAATGCCAGCAGGTTATTTATGCAGAATGAAAGAGGTAGCACATGACTAAATAGCAGTACTATGTCGCTAAATTTACACGCACGGAGAGAAAGCAAGGATGTCACTCAAAAAAACGGAAAGCGCACAGCACAAACTGAAACAAACCTGTCAACTACGGCTGTGGTTAATTGTGGGTGGAGTATGTTCATTAGGAATGGGAGTACTGAATATATTGTCGTCAGGCTATTTTGAACCGTATGACGGCGGTCAAATTATCTTAGGCCTGGGATGTCTGGGTTATAGTCTGGCACTATCAAAAAAGATATCCCACTTGCAAGCCCAAAAAGCCATAGTAATAGCGGAGGGGGGCTCCCCTCCCTAAGCGTAAATTAGCGCACCCGCGCCAGCGCTACCGCCTGCCCCAGTTGCCAAACCGCCATCGCATAATGCGTGCTGTGGTTATATCGGGTAATGGTGTAGAAGTTCGGCAGGCCGTACCAGTACTGGTATCCCGTACCGATATCCAGACGCAGCAGGCTGGCTTCCTGATGATTGCCCAACGATTGCTGCGGCGTTAAGCCTGCGGCGGCAAGCTGAGAGATGCTGTATTTTGTTTTGAAACCATTCGCCAACCCAGGCGCCTGACCACTCGCCGGCACCGCAACCATATCGCCTTTCACCCAACCATGCGCCTTGAAATAGTTCGCCACGCTGCCGATGGCATCTACCGGATCCCACAAGTTAATGTGCCCATCGCCATTGAAATCGACCGCATATTCTTTATAGGAAGACGGCATAAACTGGCCGTAGCCCATCGCGCCGGCAAAGGAACCTTTCAGATTGAGCGGATCGTCTTGCTCATCGCGCGCCATGAGCAGGAAGGTTTCCAGCTCGCCGGAGAAATATTCCGCCCGGCGCGGATAGTTAAATGACAGCGTCGCCAGCGCGTCCAGAATCCGTGTTTTCCCCATGATACGTCCCCAGCGGGTTTCCACGCCGATGATGCCCACAATGATTTCCGGCGGTACGCCGTATACCTGCCAGGCGCGGTTCAGCGCGTCTTCATACTGATTCCAGAACGCGACGCCGTTTTGCACGTTATCCGGCGTAATAAATTGTTTGCGGTAGCGCAACCAGGCGCCATTTGGTCCGGCGGGCGGCTGAGTGGTCGGCGCTTGTCTGTCCATCAGACGCAGAACGTAATCCAGTCTTTTAGACTGCGAGAGGATCTCTTGCAGCTGCTGACGGTCGAAACCGTGTTTACTGACCATTTTATCAATGAACTGCTGCGCATTAGGGTTGTTGGCGAAGTCGCCGCCCATTTGCATGACGTTATGCTGCGGCTCAAGCAGGAAGCCGCCGGAAGGCGTGCCCGTCGTCGCTTGAGTCTCGGAAGATTTTGGCGTGCTGCTACAGGCAGCAAGCAATACGCAAAGTGGAAGTAACGCTACATAACGACGCTTGAACATGAGACATCCATTAAACAAATTCAGCCAGGGAGAAGTATGGTAAAGCATCCCCCCGCCGCACAAGGAAGCGGCACAAGAGAATAAATCACCTTTCCCCTCTCTCCAGTTTGTATCTGCTCCTCCACTCCCTCAATCTTTCAAGTTAAAATATTTTTCTTTTATTTTGAGATCAAAATAACACTTTTATACCTTTCAACATGATTACAATGAGCAGGAAGTTAGCAAGAAAACTAAAAACCCTACAGGAGAGAACAATGATCGAAACCATTACACATGGTGCGGAGTGGTTCATCGGGTTATTCCAGAAAGGCGGTGAGGTGTTTACCGGTATGGTGACAGGTATTCTTCCGCTACTGATAAGCCTGCTGGTTATCATGAATGCGCTCATCAATTTTATCGGCCAGCAGCGTATTGAGCGTTTTGCCCAACGCTGCGCCGGAAATCCGCTATCCCGCTACCTGCTTTTACCGTTTATCGGGACGTTTGTTTTTTGTAATCCGATGACCCTGAGTCTGGGACGCTTTATGCCGGAGAAGTACAAGCCGAGCTATTACGCGGCGGCCTCCTATAGCTGTCACTCCATGAACGGTCTGTTTCCGCATATCAATCCCGGCGAACTGTTTGTTTATCTGGGTATCGCCAGCGGACTCACCACGTTAGGGCTTCCTCTCGGCCCGCTCGCGGTGAGCTATCTGCTGGTAGGTCTGGTGACGAACTTCTTCCGCGGTTGGGTCACCGATCTCACCACCGCTATTTTTGAGAAAAAAATGGGGATTCAACTTGAGCAGAAAGTTCATCTGACAGGAGCGGTATCATGACACGGGTTCGCATTGAGAAAGGTGCCGGCGGCTGGGGCGGCCCGCTTGAACTGGACGTTACGCCAGGCAAAAAGATCGTCTATATCACAGCCGGTACGCGCCCGGCGATCGTCGACAAACTGGCGCAACTAACAGGCTGGCAAGCGGTGGACGGCTTTAAAGAAGGCGAACCGCCGGAAGCGGAGATCGGCGCGGCCATTATCGACTGCGGCGGTACGCTGCGCTGCGGTATCTACCCGAAACGCCGGATTCCAACCATTAATATTCACTCGACGGGTAAGTCCGGCCCACTGGCGCAGTATATTGTTGAAGATATTTATGTCTCCGGCGTAAAAGAAGAAAACATTACTCTAGTCGGCGAAACATCTGCCAGACCCCAGCCTGCCAAAACGACATTAGGACGTGACTACGACACCAGCAAAAAAATCACCGAGCAGAGCGACGGGCTGCTGGCAAAAGTCGGTATGGGAATGGGTTCTGCCGTGGCGGTACTGTTCCAGTCCGGTCGCGACACCATTGATACGGTCCTGAAAACAATTCTGCCGTTTATGGCGTTCGTTTCGGCGCTAATCGGCATCATTATGGCCTCAGGTCTTGGCGACTGGATCGCCCACGGCCTGGCGCCATTAGCCAGCCATCCACTGGGGCTGGTGACGCTGGCATTGATCTGCTCTTTCCCGCTGCTGTCGCCCTTTCTCGGCCCAGGCGCGGTTATCGCTCAGGTTATTGGCGTTCTGATCGGCGTTCAGATAGGTCTGGGCAATATCCCCCCGCATCTGGCGCTGCCCGCCCTGTTCGCGATTAACGCGCAGGCGGCCTGCGACTTTATCCCGGTCGGCCTGTCACTGGCGGAAGCGAAACAAGACACCGTTCGCGTCGGCGTACCTTCTGTGCTGGTCGGACGCTTCCTGACCGGCGCGCCCACGGTACTTATCGCCTGGTTTGTTTCCGGCTTTATCTATCAATAAGAGGTTCAGACATGAGCGTGATTTATCAAACCACCATCACCCGCATCGGCCAGAGCGCGATGGAGGCGCTCGGCGAAAAGATGCTGATTACGTTTCGGGAAGGCGCGCCGGCGGATATCGAAGAATTTTGCTTCATCCATTGTCATGGCGAACTGACCGGCGCGCTGCAGCCTGGCGCGCGGTGTGAACTGGGCCAACATTGCTATCCGGTCACGGCGGTCGGCAGCGTAGCCGAGCAAAACCTGCGTGAACTGGGGCATATCACCTTGCGCTTTGATGGTCTGCGCGAAGCGGAATTTCCCGGCACCGTACACGTTGCGGGGCCTGTACCGGACGATATCGCGCCGGGCTGTATTTTGACGTTTGTCGCTTAAGGAGAAAAAACATGAATCAAGTTGCCGTTGTCATTGGCGGAGGCCAGACCCTGGGGGCATTCCTTTGCCGTGGGCTTGCAGAAGAAGGATACCGCGTGGCGGTCGTTGATATTCAAAGCGATAAAGCCGCGAATGTCGCCCAGGAAATTAACGCCGATTTTGGCGAAGGTATGGCCTACGGTTTTGGCGCCGACGCCACCAGCGAGCAGAGCGTGCTGGCGCTGTCCCGCGGCGTAGACGAGATTTTCGGGCGCGTCGATCTGCTGGTTTACAGCGCGGGTATCGCCAAAGCGGCGTTTATCAGCGATTTCCAGTTGGGCGATTTTGACCGCTCGCTACAGGTGAATCTGGTGGGCTATTTCCTCTGCGCCCGTGAGTTTTCCCGCCTGATGATCCGCGACGGCATTCAGGGGCGCATTATTCAGATTAACTCTAAATCCGGCAAAGTGGGCAGTAAACACAACTCCGGCTACAGCGCGGCGAAATTCGGCGGCGTGGGGTTAACCCAGTCTCTGGCGCTGGACCTGGCGGAATACGGCATTACCGTACACTCGCTGATGCTCGGCAACCTGTTGAAATCGCCGATGTTCCAGTCATTGCTGCCGCAATACGCCACTAAACTGTGCATTAAGCCCGACGAGGTGGAACAGTATTACATTGATAAAGTACCGCTCAAACGCGGGTGTGATTATCAGGATGTGCTGAACATGCTGCTATTTTATGCCAGCCCGAAAGCGTCTTATTGCACCGGGCAGTCGATCAACGTAACCGGCGGTCAAGTGATGTTCTGACCGTGAATTGCCGGATGGCGCCGTAGGCCGGATAAGACGGTTACGCCGCCATCAGGCAAAACAACAGGAGCACATTATGGTTTCCACTCTGATTACCGTCGCCGTTATCGCCTGGTGTGCACAACTGGCGCTGGGCGGCTGGCAGATTTCCCGCTTTAATCGGGCTTTCGATAAACTTAGCCAACAGGGACGGGTCGGCGTCGGGCGCTCCGGCGGGCGTTTTAAGCCCCGGGTGGTGGTTGCCGTGGCGCTGGACGAACAGCAGCGGGTGACGGACACTTTATTGATGAAAGGCCTTACGGTATTCGCCAGACCGGTTAAAATTGCCGCAATGCAAGGAAAACATTTGCATGAATTACAGCCTGATGTGATCTTTCCCCATGATTCGCTCGCGCAGAATGCACTATCATTGGCGCTTAAACTGAAACATGGGTAATTTCGTTGTGAATGCGAATAGCTTGCGAAATTATCATTTTGCAACCTATACCCTAAATAATTCGAGTTGCAGGAAGGCGGCGACGCAGCGAATCCCCTGGAACGTACATCAATACGTGACCGGGGTGAGCGAGGAAAGCCAACGCACATGCAGCGTGAAGTATTACGGGTAAATACATAAGTCAGGGTAATCACGCCTATGAAACCTCGTCAGCGTCAGGCCGCGATTCTGGAGCACCTGCAAAAACAGGGAAAATGCTCGGTTGAAGAACTGGCCCAGTACTTTGACACGACAGGCACCACTATCCGTAAAGATCTGGTCATTCTGGAAAATGCCGGAACCGTCATCCGCACCTATGGCGGCGTGGTGTTGAATAAAGAAGAGTCCGATCCGCCTATTGATCACAAAACGCTTATCAACACCCACAAAAAAGCGCTGATAGCCGCAGCCGCTGTGAAATATATCCATGATGGCGATTCCATTATTCTGGACGCCGGAAGTACCGTGTTACAGATGGTGCCGTTGCTTTCGCGTTTTAGCAACATCACGGTGATGACCAACAGCCTCCATATTGTTAACGCGCTATCGGAACTGGACAACGAACAAACTATCCTGATGCCCGGCGGCACCTTCCGTAAAAAATCGGCGTCGTTTCACGGTCAACTGGCGGAAAACGCCTTTGAGCAATTCAGCTTTGATAAACTTTTCATGGGAACTGACGGTATTGACCTGAATGTCGGTGTGACCACGTTCAATGAGGTTTACACCGTCAGTAACGCAATGTGCAATGCAGCACGCGAGGTGATTCTGATGGCGGACTCCTCAAAATTTGGTCGTAAAAGCCCCAATGTGGTGTGCAGTCTGGAAACCGTCGACAAACTGATCACGGACGCGGGGATCGATCCGGCATTTCGTCAGGCGCTGGAAGCAAAAGGGATTGAAGTAATCATAACCGGAGAAAGCAATGAGTGATGCACTACTAAACGCGGGCCGTCAGACCTTAATGCTGGAGCTACAGGAAGCCAGCCGTCTGCCGGAGCGTCTGGGCGATGATTTTGTCCGCGCCGCCAATATCATTATTCACTGTGAAGGCAAAGTGATCGTTTCCGGTATTGGTAAATCAGGTCATATTGGTAAAAAAATCGCCGCGACGCTTGCCAGTACCGGTACTCCCGCTTTTTTTGTTCATCCGGCGGAAGCACTGCATGGCGATCTGGGGATGATTGAAAGCCGCGACGTGATGTTATTTATCTCCTATTCCGGCGGCGCAAAAGAACTCGACCTCATCATCCCGCGTCTGGAAGATAAATCCGTCGCGCTGCTGGCGATGACCGGTAAACCTCACTCTCCGCTGGGGCGAGCGGCAAAAGCCGTTCTGGATATTTCCGTCGAGCGTGAAGCCTGTCCGATGCATCTGGCGCCGACATCCAGTACCGTCAATACGCTGATGATGGGCGATGCGCTGGCGATGGCGGTCATGCAGGCGCGCGGTTTTAACGAAGAAGATTTCGCCCGTTCGCATCCGGCTGGCGCACTGGGCGCGCGTTTGCTCAATAATGTGCATCACCTGATGCGCCAGGGCGATGCAATACCGCAGGTGATGCTCGCCACCAGCGTGATGGATGCCATGCTGGAACTTAGCCGTACCGGGCTGGGGCTGGTGGCGGTTTGCGATGAGCAACATGTTGTGAAAGGCGTCTTTACCGACGGCGACCTGCGTCGCTGGCTGGTAGGCGGCGGCGCGCTCACCACGCCAGTAAGCGAAGCCATGACGCCCAACGGTATTACGCTCCAGGCGCAAAGCCGCGCCATTGACGCCAAAGAGCTCCTGATGAAACGCAAAATTACCGCCGCGCCAGTGGTCGATGAAAACGGCAAACTCACCGGCGCCATTAACCTGCAGGATTTCTACCAGGCGGGGATTATCTAATCCTTCAGTCCCAGACGCTTCGCCAGCCGATGCAGGTTGGCGACGTCGGTTTCCAGCGCCCGCGCACTGGCCGCCCAGTTGTGATTATTTTGCGCCAGCGCCTGGCGAATCATCTCTCGCTGGAAGTTCTCCGTCGATTCGCGCAAATTGCGGCAGGCCGGCAACGCCAGAAAGCTTTCCGCAGACGGCGCGGGTAAAACGTCCTCTGACAAGGCAAAATGCTGCTCCTCCAGTACCACCTCATCCCCTGCCCGGGTCGCTCTCGCCAGTACAACCGCACGGTGAATGGCATGTTCCAGCTCCCGGACGTTGCCCGGCCAGCCATAGTTGAGCAAATGGCGGCGCGCGCCGGGACTCAGTACCACGCGGGACAGCCCCAGCCGCAGTCGGCACTGCTCGCAAAAATAGCCCGCCAGCAACACCACATCATCGCCGCGCTCGCGCAGCGGCGGCACAAAGAGCGGGAAAACGCTCAGGCGATGGAACAGGTCGGCGCGAAAACGCCCCGCCAGCACCTCTTCACGCAGGTCACGGTTGGTCGCCGCCAACACCCGCACATCCACGCGCAGGCTACGATCGTCGCCGACGCGCTGAATATCGCCATACTGCAACACGCGAAGTAGCTTGGCCTGTAGCGCCAGCGACAGTTCGCCAATCTCATCCAGAAACAGCGTACCGTTATCCGCCATTTCAAACTTACCGCTACGATTACTGATAGCCCCGGTAAAAGCCCCTTTTACATGACCAAACAACTCGCTCTCCGCCACGCTTTCCGGCAGCGCGGCGCAGTTGAGATAGACCAGCGGATTGACCGCTCTGGGGGAGCCCTGGTGAATAGCTTTCGCCACCAGCTCTTTACCGGTCCCCGTTTCACCGCCGATCAGCACGTTAAGATCGGAGCCCGCCACAATCTCGATCTCTTTTTTCAACTGCGTCATCGCCGGCGACAGACCGATCATGTGCGTCTCTTTTATCGGTTCAAACACGCCTGACGACCCCGGCAGCATGTTCTGGCTTTCCAGTTGTTCAATTAACAGCGCATTACTCAATGCCCCGGCGGCCAGCGCGGCGACAAGCCGTAGTTCTTCATCGCTAAATACCTCGAACTGCTCCGGCGTCATAGCATCAAGGGTCAGCGCACCGATGAGGTTCTGTCCGGCAAACAGCGGCAGACCAACACAGGCGTGGACTTTCAGGCTTTCCTGTCCGGGAATTAACCCGTCATATGGATCGGGTAAATCGCTATCAGCCGGAAAACGCACCACGTCCCCCGCGCGGGCGATGGCTTCCAGGCGCGGATGCCCTTCCAGGGTAAAACGTCTGCCGAGGACGTCCTGCGCCAGGCCATCAATCGCCAGTGGAATAAATTGTCGTGATTCATAACGCAGCAGCGCCGAGGCGTCGCACGCCAGCACCTGACGCAGCGTAGTAATCAGCCGCTGAAAACGATCCTGATGCCCAATGCCGCGTTGTAACTCAATGGCGATGCCCGCCAATACCTCCACGGAAAAACTCATGGTTACCTCATTGTCATTTTGACAATCTATAGTGTCATATTGACAGCATCATTTATAGTCTTTTTGACTATACCAAAAATACAAAATTATTATAATTTCATATAAATCAATAAGATGTAAAGTTGGCACACTACCTGCAATAAGCAAAACAACTTTTTGCAAACGTTGAATGAATTGAGGTGGTTATGTCTATTCTGGTTAAAAATAATATTCATTGGGTTGGCCAACGCGACTGGGAAGTACGTGATTTTCACGGCACTGAATACAAAACGCTGCGTGGCAGCAGCTATAACAGCTATCTCATTCGTGAAGAAAAGAATGTGCTGATCGATACCGTCGATCATAAGTTTAGCCGTGAGTTTGTGCAAAATCTGCGCAGTGAAATCGACCTCGCGGACATCGACTACATCATCATTAACCATGCCGAAGAAGACCATGCAGGCGCGCTGACCGAACTGATGGCGCAGATCCCGGACACGCCTATCTACTGTACCGCCAACGCCATTGACTCTATCAACGGCCATCACCATCACCCGGAATGGAATTTTAAGGTGGTGAAAACCGGCGATACGCTGGATATCGGCGACGGCAAGCAGTTGATCTTCGTGGAAACGCCGATGCTGCACTGGCCGGACAGCATGATGACCTATATGACCGGCGACGCGGTGTTATTCAGCAACGACGCCTTTGGTCAGCACTACTGCGACGAGCACCTGTTCAATGATGAAGTGGACCAAACTGAACTGTTTGAACAATGCCAGCGCTACTACGCCAATATCCTGACGCCGTTCAGCCGTCTGGTAACGCCAAAAATTACCGAAATCCTCGGCTTCAACCTGCCGGTGGATATGATTGCCACCTCACACGGCGTGGTATGGCGCGACAACCCAACGCAAATCGTGGAGCTGTATCTGAAATGGGCGGCAGATTATCAGGAAGATCGTATCACTATTTTCTACGATACCATGTCGAACAATACTCGCATGATGGCGGATGCCATCGCACAGGGTATCAATGAAGTGGACCCCAACGTGGCGGTCAAAATCTTTAACGTCGCCCGCAGCGATAAAAATGAAATATTGACCAACGTCTTCCGTTCGAAAGGCGTGCTGGTCGGCACTTCTACCATGAACAACGTGATGATGCCGAAAATCGCTGGTCTGGTGGAAGAGATGACCGGCCTGCGCTTTCGCAACAAACGCGCCAGCGCCTTCGGTTCTCATGGCTGGAGCGGCGGCGCGGTGGATCGACTGTCCACGCGCTTACAGGATGCCGGTTTTGAAATGTCCCTGAGTCTGAAAGCGAAATGGCGTCCGGATCTGGATGCGCTGGAGTTGTGCCGTCAGCATGGTCGCGACATCGCCCGTCAGTGGGCGCTTGCTCCGCTGCCGGAAACCACACAGAAAACCGCGCCAGTCGAAGAAACCACAACCTGCACCGCCGCAGACCTCGGCCCCAAAATGCAATGCAGCGTATGCCAGTGGATTTACGACCCTGCGCTGGGCGAGCCGTTGCAGGATGTCGCGCCGGGTACGCCGTGGAGCGACGTGCCGGATAACTTCCTGTGCCCGGAATGTTCATTAGGTAAAGACGTGTTCGACGTACTGGCGACGGAGGCAAAATGAGTCGGGGGATCATCATTATTGGGTCGGGCTTCGCCGCCCGCCAGCTCGTCAAAAATATCCGTAAACAAGATGCGCATGTGCCGTTAACTCTGATTGCGGCGGACAGCATGGATGAGTACAACAAGCCCGATCTCAGCCACGTTATCAGCCAGTCGCAGCGCGCCGATGATCTCACCCGCCAGTTAGCGGGGGAATTTGCTGAACAGTTTAATCTACGACTGTTCCCGCATACCTGGGTTACTGACATTGATGCCGATGCCCATGTGGTGAAAAGTCAGGATAAGCAGTGGCAGTACGACAAGCTGGTACTGACGACCGGGGCGACAGCCTTTGTGCCGCCGATTGCAGGACGTGAGTTAATGCTTACTTTGAATAGCCAGCAGGAGTACCGCGCCTGTGAGACACCACTGCGCGACGCGCAGCGAGTGCTGATTGTCGGCGGCGGTCTCATTGGCAGTGAATTAGCAATGGATTTCTGCCGCGCCGGGAAAACGGTAACGCTGATGGATAACGCCGCCAGCCTTCTCGCCTCACTGATGCCACCGGAAGTGAGCAGTCGCTTACAGCATCACCTGACCGATATGGGGGTGCATCTGCTGCTGAAATCGCAGTTGCAAAAACTGGAGAAAACCGAAGCCGGTATCCGCGCTACGCTGGTAAGCCAGCATAGTATTGAGGTCGATGCGGTGATTGCCGCCACCGGCTTACGCCCGGAGACCGCTCTGGCGCGCCGCGCCGGGGTAGCCGTCAACCGCGGCGTCTGCGTGGATAGCTATCTACAGACCAGTCACCCGGATATTTATGCGATCGGCGATTGCGCGGAAATCAATGGTCAGGTGCTGCCCTTCCTGCAACCGATCCAGTTAAGCGCGATGTACCTGGCGAAAAATCTGCTCGGCGGCAACGCGCCGCTGAAGCTACCGGCGATGCTGGTCAAAGTCAAAACGCCGGAACTGCCGCTGCATCTGGCGGGAGAAACTCAGCGCCGCGATTTAAGCTGGCAGATTACCGCAGAATCTGACGGTATGATTGCCAAAGGCATGAGTGGAGAAGGCCAGCTACGCGCCTTTGTGGTGAGTGAAGACCGCATGAAAGAGGCCTTTGCACTGCTGAAAACGTTGTCGGTATAAGCCTGTGATGCCGGATAGCGCCGCTTCGCGTCTTATCCGGCCTACGAGTGAGCATCTGTTTACACGCCGGATAAGGCGCAGCCGCCATCCGGCGCCCTACACTTCCCTTAACGCTCGCGCTGCGGCAATCACGCCCTGTCCAAACGACAGTCCGCCGTCGCCCGCCGGTAACCGCTGCGGAAATAACAATTTAAAATCAGAAAGATAAAAGGCAAGACGCGCGCGCAGTAAGCGGTTGTGTATCACCCCGCCGCTGAAGACCAGAGTGGTTATCCCCCGCGCCGTAGCCTGTTGGCGCATTAGCGTGGCAAACCCGCACGCCAGCGCATCATGAAAAGCCCAGGCGCGTTGCGCGGGCGTGGCCTGCCAGTTCAACCATTGCCGCCAGAAAACAGCGACGTCCAGTTGAGCGCCGTTAAGCGGCATCGTTACCGGATACTCAACGTTAGCGCATTGAGAGGCCAGCGCCTCCAGCGCGCAGGCGGCCTCGCCCTCATAGCTAAGCGATGCTGGCGCGCAGCGAAGCGCGGCAGCCACCGCGTCAAACAACCGCCCGCAGGAAGAGGCCAACGGGGCATTGACGCCGCGCTCAATGGCGCGCGCCAGGACACTCCAGTTTTGCTGTTGCAGCCCCGCTGTCTCCGGGTAATTCTGCCAGTCCGGCACAAAGCGCAGGCACTGCGCTAACAGATTACGCCACGGCTGTTTGGCAGCCAGATCGCCTCCCGGCAGCGCCACGGCGGGTAAACCGCCTAAATGTTCGCATTCGCGATAATTGACCCGCAAACATTCTCCGCCCCATAGCGCGCCATTCTCACCCATGCCGATACCGTCTACCGTCAGGGCAATCACCTCTCCGCCGTCCAGCGGCCAACCATGCTCGGCCAGGCAAGCCGCCGCATGGGCATGATGGTGTAACACCGTCTCTGTCGGCAGACGCATCTCACTGGCCCACTGACTGGAAACATAGCCCGGATGCGCATCACAGACGATACGCTCTGGCGTAAAATCGTAGATTGACTGGATCAAACGCAATGCCTCGCGCCACTGCGCCTGGATACCGTCATCGCTGAGATCGCCTAAATGTTGGCTGACAACCGCCTGTTCGCCGCGTACCAGACAGAACGTGTTTTTCAGATCCGCGCCCAGACAAAGTATCGGCGGCACATCGCGAAATCCGGGCGGCAACGCAATCGCGTCCGGCACGTATCCCCGCGAACGACGCAGCATTTCGCCGCTGTCGCGCACGACAGAGTCGTCCATGCGCTGTACAATGTCGCGATTGTGCAACAGAAAACCATCGGCAATATCGTGTAAATCGTCCAGCGCCTGTTCGTTGGTGATGGCGGGCGGTTTGCCGCTCAGGTTGCCGGATGTCATCACCAGCGGGTAATTGAGTGCCTGCAACAAGAGATGTTGCAATGGGTTGGCTGGCAGCATCACGCCCACTTCCGTAAGTCCTGGCGCGATGCCCTCACTCAGCGAAGGTACATACTGCTTATCCACCAGTACAATCGGGGCCGCTGGCGTGGTCAGCAGCGAACGCGCCGCGGTCGGCAGCGTTTGCGCCGTGGGCAACATCACCGCCAATGGTTTCGCCGGACGATGTTTACGCGCCCGCAGCATCGCCACTGCGTTATCGTTGCGCGCGTCGCAGGCCAGATGAAAACCACCCAGCCCTTTAACGGCAATAATGCCTCCGGCGTTCAGTTGGGCGACCGCCGCCTGCAAAGCCGCCTCTTTTTCCGCTCGTTCATGTTGGCTCCGCCACTCAAGATGCGGCCCGCATGACGGACAGGCAACGGGCTGGGCATGAAAACGGCGATCGTACGGATCGCGGTATTCGCTGTCGCATTCCGGACACAAGGGAAACGCCGCCATCACCGTAAATGGCCGGTCATAGGGCATAGCGCGAATAATGGTGAAGCGTGGTCCGCAGTGGGTGCAATTGATGAAAGGATAACGGTAGCGCCGCTCGCCTGGGGTATTCATCTCGGCAAGACATGCCGGGCAGGTCGCCGCATCCGGCACGATTTGCGTGTTCATCGAACCGCCTGCGCTCTGACGAATGGTGAAATCCGTCGGTGCGCGCTCCCATACCAACGACGCGTGTTCAACGCTGTCAATGCGCGCCAGCGGCGGGCAATCCTGATAGAGCGCGGCAATAAATTGCGACGGATCTTCCAGCAGCCGAACGACGACGCCGTCGCCGTCATTACACACGTCGCCGTGTAATTGCAACTGCTGCGCCAGCTGCCAGACAAAAGGACGAAAACCGACGCCCTGTACTTTGCCCCGAATGCGTAGCTGTACGCCGGAAGGTGTGTCTATCGCCATCTTATTTTCCCGCCATCATCGAACCCGGATGCCTGATGGCGCGACGCTTATCAGGCCTACAACCGCACGGACCGTAGACCGGATAAGGCATTGATGCCGCCATCCGGCAATGCTTTGTGGCGTATTCTACGCGCAATCGCAGAAATCAGAAAAGCAGCGATGCCGTTGAATCCAGCGCCGCACGACGGCGTTTTTCCGCGCTCAGCTGTTCAAGCTTATTGCGGTCCACGCAGATGAGGGCGTGCGTTGGGCAAGCGGCCATACAGGCCGGACCGGCTTCACGGTGGTGACACAGATCGCACTTGTTGGCTTCGGCTTTTTCGGCACGCACGTTTAGCCCCGCGCCGCTATTGCGAACCACCGGACGAACCACCACTTCCATGGCGCCGTAAGGACATGCCACTACGCAAGTTTTACAGCCAATGCAGCGTTCCTGCATCACATGAACAAAGCCTTTGTCACGGCTGATGGCACCATTCGGGCAAACGTTGGCGCACGGCGCATCTTCACACTGGCGACACAGCGTTGCCGTGGAAACGTTCACGCCTTTGATAACATGGATACGAGGTAAAAAGGTTTCAGGGGTCAGCGATGCGCAATCCTGATTTTCCTGATGGGATACGACGCAAGCCACTTCACAGGTACGGCAACCAATGCACTTACTCGCGTCTGCAATGATGAAACGGTTCATCAAATTCTCCAGCAATAACAGATGATGTGCCGATATATACACGAATCGTGCCAATTTTTATTTCATTGTTATTTAAGAATATTCTTTCTATTTTCGTGAGCATTTACGTGTCATCGTCACAAGTGTCGATGACACGTAATGTCGCCAGTGGTGGTCAAGATTTGCAGTGATAGCCAGCCAACTCTGCACAGAAACTGGCATCAATCCTGATTAACGCCTGGCAATACGTTACCGCGTATTAAACAGCGCTGCGTAAGGGAAAGATCGTCCGTTTGCGGATTCCTTCCGGCAATAGGTTTGATAATTAATTTACGGCCAGGATAGTGATTAAAGCGGGTCAGCGCCGGATAACTCAACCGGCCAAACCAGCCGTGTACGCGCTGCCAGCGGGCGTCCTTCACCTGATATAAATTGGTTATCCAGTAGCCTGAGTCAAACTGCATATCCAACAGTTGCGTGCGACCATTGCCCTGTAAATCAAGCAAATCATCGACGCCAGTATCGGTGGCGGTATAAAACCCCCACGGTTCAAAGACGCAGGGGCGGCCATTCTTGAGAAAGGTGAAAATGATGTATTGCGCGCTCGGCGCCAGGCCCAACCCAGGATTGCCCAACCAGATAACCAAGTCCTGAATGCCGTTACGATCGAGGTCAGCGCGATAAAATTGCGCATTACCCGCCAAATTAATCAGCCTTCCCACCGGGACAACCCACGAATTACCGGCTCTGTCTTTTCCGCTAATCCGCCATTCGTTATCTTTTTTCGGCTCCGGCAGTAGCGTCACGCTACTGACTCCGACCTGGCGAAAATGCCAGGTCTGGTCGGGCGATACAGAATAAGGCAGGATCAAAAGCGGCTTCAGCGCACGCTTTTGCGCATATTCACCGTCGCTCATCGGCAGGTAACCGACAACACCGGTAGCCAGTGCGCGTGCGGCGAGGCAGAGAAATAGCAGTCCGCTCCATACGATAATCTTCACGTTCTTCTTACCGCCTATGCCGGGTAACACAAATCCATCCAGAATGAGTACGCATTTTACGCCTCCGGCGCGTCCAGCGCGGCAAATCCGCCGTTTCCCTGCCAGCCTTCCAGGCGCTGATAGACGATGTTTACCGCGTCCTTAATCGGTTGAGTCATCGGATAATAAAACCCGACGATATCCGGCTGGATACCAACAAAAATCACCTCGCCGACATCCTCTTTCAGCAGATCGATAAGGTAGTTCAGCGGCATATTGTGGGTGGTCATCATAAACATTTCGGCGATATCATCCGGATCGATGATGCGGATCTCGCCCGGATTAAGTCCCATATCGGTGGCGTCGACAATCAACAGACGCTGCGGGCGCAGTTCGCGAATCGCCACAATGTCGTTTTCCGGCGCGCTGCCGCCATCGATGACAACCCAGTTGCCCTTCGGCTGCGCCGCGCACATTTCCGCCAGTAATGGGCCTGCGCCGTCGTCGCCCATCATGCTGTTGCCGACACAGAGTAAAACGTCAGTCACGAAGCCTCCTCACCATCAGGTAGATGGCGCTTTCCTGATGAATGTCATGCAGCATACTGAGCATCAGTTTGCTCCATTCTTGCTGCTGCGGGGTCTGCGCGGCGCGCGCCTCATCAAACGCGCGCGCCAGCATTTGCACATGGTTGAAATCGATGACGATCTCGCCATACTTCGGCACGCCTTCCATTTTACGCCGGGCATCGCTACCGGCTTCCAGGGTGGCGATCCACGCCAGATACTCATCCCATGGGCAGGTGAGCGCGGCCTCCAGGCAATCGATAACCCCCAGGTGGTGACCAATCGCCAGGCTGTAATAGACAACCTGCTGCGCCTCGGCGGGCGTCGCATCGTTCTCATCAATAAACTTACGGCTCAGTTGACTGAACACCACCTGTTCGCTCATCGGATACGCGCCTCTTCAACAACATGATTGAGATGGATGACAATTTCGGTTAAACGCGGATCGTTTTCCGCTTCCAGCCAACGCGCCACTTGCTGCTCGCCCTGCCCCAACTGTGTCAGGTAATCATCGGCGATCTGACGACCATAGCGATAACCCGCCAGCCGGCACGCCGCGCGATCCACCTTCACGCGCAGCGGCTGCACCATATCCGGATGCAGGATCTCTGCGGGCTGATCGTCCAGCTCACCCGGCGCGCGGGCGTGGATTTTCTGCTCCAGCAGGCCAAGCGCCATTGCAAAGCCATACAGCGTGGCGGCAGGCGTTGGCGGGCAGCCTGGAATGTACACATCCACCGGGACGATTTTGTCGGTACCGCCCCAGACGCAGTACAGATCATGGAAGATGCCGCCGCTGTTGCCGCAGGCGCCGTAAGAGATACAAATTTTCGGGTCCGGCGCCGACTGCCAGGCGCGCAGCGCCGGAGAGCGCATGGCGCGGGTCACCGCGCCGGTAAACAGCAGAATATCGGCATGACGCGGCGACGGTACTACTTTGATGCCGAAACGCTCGGCATCAAACAGCGGCGAAAGCGTCGCAAAGATTTCGATTTCACAGCCGTTACAGCCGCCGCAGTCCACGCGGTAAACGTATGCCGAACGCTTAATATTTTTCAGTAGAGACGCCTTCATGCTGGCGATGGATTCATCCACCGTCATCGGTACCGGAATGCCGTTGGCGTCACGCGGGCCTAATAAATTGCTCATTAGCTGACCTCTTTCATATGGCGAGTCAGTTCAATACGGTCGGACGGCACCAGGCATTTCTGACGCTTACAGTCCGGGCAGGTCTCAAAGCTTTCGCGGTGGTTTTCTGCTCGGCTGTCGCCGTTGTGCGCAAGCAGCGCAATGGCGTAGTCGATCTCTTTCTGTACCGCGAAAGGACGATTGCACACGCGGCAGTTGCACAGCGCGAAGCGGGACTGTTGCAGGAAGTCTTCTTTCTTCCACACTGCCAGTTCGTACTCTTGCGACAGTTTGATCGCCGCCGTCGGGCACACCTCTTCGCAGCGACCGCAGAAGATGCAGCGGCCAAGATTGAACTGCCACGCCAGCTCATTGGTCGCAAGATCGGTTTCCACCGTCAGCGCGTTCGACGGGCAGGCATTAACGCAGGCGGCGCAGCCGATGCACTGCTGCGGATTATGTTCCGGCTTGCCGCGGAAGTTTTTATCAACCGCAATCGGCTCCAGCGGATAAGACGAGGTCGCCGTGCCGGTTTTGATAACTTTTTTGATAAAGGTAAACATGGCGATTCCTTATTTCAGCGGCGAGTTTTTACGCTCAATGCTGTAGCGCTCAAGTTCTTTGTACGGCACGACTTTGCTCTTCTTCTTACGTACATCGACCACGGTCATCCGGTCGGTACAGGAGTAGCAAGGATCGAGGCTACCGATGATCAGCGGCGCGTCGGAGACGGTGTTGCCACGCAGCATATAACGCAGGGTCGGCCAGTTGGCGTAGGTTGCCGCACGGCAGCGCCAGCGGTAAAGCTTCTGGTTGTCGCCGGTCATGCTCCAGTGGATATCGTCACCACGCGGCGCTTCAGCGAAGCCGAGCGCAAAACGGTGCGGAATATAGGTAAAGCCTTCCACCATCAGCGGGCCGCCCGGTAGATTATCCAGACCGAAATCGATCATATTCAGCGAGGTGTAGACTTCGTTGATACGGACTTTCAGACGAGAAATCACGTCGCAGCCCTGCTCGCTATGTACTTCCATCGGCAGCAGACCGTAGCCGACAAACGGGTGGTCGGCGCGGGTGTCGCGGGCGTGACCGCTGGCGCGCACCATCGGGCCGACATTACTGAAGTCGCGGGCAATTTCCGGGTCCAGACGGCCGATACCCACGGTACGCTGTTCCATATTCGGCGTGCTCAGCAGCATGTCCACCAGCTCCTGCACGTCACGACGCATCTGCTGCGCCAGTTGACGGGTCTGGATCATGTCCTCTTTGAGCAGATCGCGGCGAATCCCGCCGATCAGGTTCAGACCGTAAGTTTTGCGCGCCCCGGTCAGTATTTCCGCCATCTTCATGGAGGTTTCACGCACGCGGAAGAACTGCATAAAGCCGGAGTCAAAGCCGGTAAAGTGGCAGGCGAGGCCTAGGTTCAGCAGGTGCGAGTGCAGACGCTCCACTTCCAGCAGAATGGCGCGGATCATCTGCGCACGCTCCGGCACCTGAATGCCCATCGCGTTTTCCACGGAAGTGGTGTAGGCAGTGCTGTGCGCGAAACCGCAGATTCCACACACGCGATCCGACAGGAAGGTGACTTCGTTATAACCCATGCGGGTTTCCGCCAGTTTTTCCATACCACGGTGGACGTAGAACAGGCGGTAGTCGGCATCGATAATGTTTTCGCCATCGACGAACAGACGGAAGTGGCCCGGTTCATCGGAAGTGACATGCAGCGGGCCAATCGGCACCACGTTATTTTTCTTGTCACCCAGCTCGTTAATGAACTCGTAGGTTTCCGCATCGGTGGTCGGCGCCGGGCGCTGACGATAATCCATGCTGTCTTTACGCAGCGGATAGAGTTCATCCGGCCAGTCGTCCGGCAGCACCAGACGGCGCTCGTCCGGCAGACCGACCGGGATTAAACCGTACATGTCGCGTACTTCGCGCTCACCCCACACGGCAGCCGGCACGCGCGGCGTAACGGATGGGAATTCCAGCTTATTGGCATCCACTTCAACACGGACGGTAATCCAGCACTTGGTGCCCTGCTCCATCGACAGCACGTAATAAACGGCATAGTGGCCGCACAACTGGCGTTCGTCATTACCGAACAGCACCGACAGCCACCCACCCTGCTGGTAGTAAAGAAACTCCACCACTTCCGGCAGATAGTTCACTTTTACCGTAATAGTCAGCTGATCTTTGGTCTGCCAGGCTTCGTCCATCACGACGCCCGGAAACGCCTGGTGCAGCGCCGCAAGGTATTGTTGACCTAATTTTTCTTCAAACATGCTCAAACTCTCTTAAATCACGCCGCCAGCAAGGAGACGAAGGCTAAAAACGCAAACCCAAAACCGGCCCAGGTCACGCGTGAAGTGGCGCAAAAACGCAGTCGCGCCATGCTGTTTTCAAACAGGGCGATCACCAGTACGCCGACAATCAGCTTGACGACGGCAATCACCAGCGCCAGTAACAGTCCGCCTGCGCTGAAGGTTTCCATCTGTCCCCACGGCAAAAACACGCCGACGAACATTTGCAGCACCACCAGTTGTTTCAGGCTGATGCCCCATTTCAGCACCGCAAAGCCGCTACCGCTGTATTCGGTCAACGGCCCTTCCTGCAACTCCTGCTCCGCTTCCGCCAGGTCGAACGGCAGCTTGCCCATTTCGATAAAGGTGGCAAAGGCGCAGGCGCACAGCGCCAGAATCAGCGGAATACTGCGCGCGACAGGCCAGTGATAAATGGTATCGGCGATATTGCTGATATGAGTTGAACCCGCCACCTGCGCGGCTACCCACAGACCCAGCAGCAGAATCGGCTCCACCAGCACGCCGAGCATCGCTTCACGGCTGGCGCCGATCGCAGTGAACGGACTGCCGGTATCCAGGCCTGCAATAGAGAAGAAGAAGCGCGCAATCGCGAACAGATAAATCAGGGTGATTAAATCACCCAGTTGCGGCAACGGAGATCCAACGGTGACGACCGGCAGCGCGGTGGCGATAGTCAGCATCACGCCGACCATCACAAACGGCGTCAGGCGAAAAACCCAGCCGGAATCAGCGGGCGCAATACTCTGACGACCGAGCAGTTTGATAATGTCGCGGTACTCCTGCAACACGCCCGGCCCACGGCGATTGTGTAGACGGGCGCGCGCCACGCGAGTAATACCGGACAGCAATGGCGCAACGGCAAATAGCACCAGCGCCTGAATTAACGGATAAAACACACTCATTTTCAGGCTCCTCGTGAAACCACAATCACCACCAGCACCGCCAGCTCAATCAGCGCCAGACGACGGAACAGCCCCGCGGCCGCCGCGTTCTGCCAGCCCGGCACCAGCGATACCGGGTTCAGCCATTTACGCAGTTTGAGTACCGGGGCAAAGGCCTCTTTCACCGGCATGGCGAAACCGTGCGCGGTAATCACCATCGACTGCTCATGGTCGTAGCCGCACACCCAGGCCGCGCCGCGAGAACGCGACGGCAGACGGTTGCCTTTGAACATCGCCATAATGATGAATGGCAGTAGCGGACAGGCGACCAACAGCAGCGTGATCATCGGCTGCGATACGGTGGTGTGCGCGGTTTCCAGCGGCAACGGTACCGCAGTGGAAATCATCGGCAGCAGCCACGGCGCGGCAACCCCGCCCAGTACGCAGCAAACCGCCAATGCCACCACGCTGACGCCCATCAGGATCGGCGCGCAGCTGGCATTTTCAGCTTCCTTCGTGCGCGGCGCGCCAAGGAACGTCACGCCGTAAACTTTCGCCATACACATCACCGCCAGCGCGCCGGTAATCGCCAGGCCAACCGCCAGCAGCGGTCCTAACAGACGACCAACAAACGCGCCGCTGTTGCCCAGTTTGAAGAAGGACTGGTAAATCACCCACTCGCCGGCAAAGCCGTTCAGCGGCGGCAGCGCCGCCATCGCCATCAGACCGACCAGCATGGCGATAGAAATAACCGGCATCCGTTTACCAATACCGCCCAGTTTTTCGATGTCGCGATGACCGGTACGGAACCAGATGCTGCCCGCGCCCAGTAACAGCACGCTTTTGAACAGGCTATGGTTCAGCAGATGATAGAGCCCGCCGGTCAGACCCAGCGCGATCAGTACCGGCTGATTGAGAGCAATCCCGGTAACGCCTGCGCCCAGACCGAGCAAAATGATGCCGATATTTTCCAGCGTGTGATAGGCCAGCAGGCGCTGAATGTTATGCTCCATCAGCGCGTACAGACCGCCGACAAAGGCGGTGATCATCCCAAGCACCAACAGCGCCACGCCCCACCACAGTGGCGCATTGCCGCCAAGCAGAGATAGCGAGAGAATGCCCAGCAGCCCGATTTTCATCACCACGGTCGAGAACAGCGCGGCGGCGGGAGCGCTGGCGTTGGCGTGCGCCTGCGGCACCCAACCGTGTAGCGGGATAATCCCGGCCAGCAGACCAAAACCGATAACGCCGAGCAGCCAGATATCGGAGCCCAGCGGCAGTTGCTGAGCGCGTTGATCCAGCAGCCCCAGATCCAGCGTGCCGTAGCGCTGCCACACCAGCCAGCAGGCGATTGCCAGCAGCAGCGTACCGAGACGGCCCAGCGCAAACCACAGTTTGCCCTCTTTGCTACCGCCGGTAAGGAACACGGCGCAGAGCGCCATGATTTCAGCCATCACCACCATCGTCCCCAGATTACTGGCGACCACAGCGCAGACGGCTGCCGCCATCAGCAGGTTGATCAACAGTCCGTTGGCTTTTACCTGTGGATGGCGATGCCAGTCGATATTGAACAGGCTGACGAACAGACCGCACAGCCCCAGCGTAATCAGCCAGATAGCATTCAGCGGCGTAATTTGCAGCATGTGACCGGTAAACGGCATCACGCCGCTAACCGTAACGGCGCTGGTCAGCGCGGTGAACCCCGCGCCTGCCGTACACAGGCTGCCGACCGCGCCGCCGATACCGGCAATCCAGCCGCTCAGCGCTTTATGAAACGAAAACAGAAACGCCAGAACGGCGGCGGCGGCAAACCACGCGACGCCGCTAGTAATCAGTGAAAGTGAACTCATTATGCATCCCCACTCTGAGCCTGCTGAAACAAGGTGAGATCGCCAAAATCGGTATTAAACGTCAGCTCACGTTTACGTTTGCTGGCGCGGGCGATATCCGTGTTCTCCACCAGGTGTAGCGCTTTAGTCGGGCACATCCGCACACAGGCCGGGCCTTGCTCGTCAAAGCTGCACAGGTCGCATTTCACCGCGATAGCGCGCACGCCCGGCACCCAGTCGAGCAACGTACTGACGCGCGCAGGCGCTGGCGGCGCGGGCGGCGCTTTCGGCGTATTGGCGTTCGCCGGAATATGCAGCGGACGGCTGCCGGAAAACTCAATAGCGCCAAACGGACAGGCAATACCGCACAGTTTGCAGCTCACGCACAGGCTTTCATTAAGCTGGACAGCGCCGTCAACGCGATTAATCGCGTTAACCGGGCATACCGTGGCGCATGGCGCATCTTCACAGTGGTGACAGAGCTGCGGCGCAGATTCTTTTTCATTCAGCATCACTTTCAGGCGCGGCATTGACTGCAGGCCATGCTGGCGATGCGTCTCTGAACAGGCGGCCTCACAGGTGTGGCAGCCGATACAGAGAGTGGAGTCAGCAATTACAAAACGATTCACCAGGCATTCCTCAGGTGATTGTCATTTTTGACGAAAACATGCCGTTGAAATGTCATTTTCGACACTTATCGACACGCCCATCCCCAAAACATTCATGACATGGCGCAACGCCACATCGCGAATCAAAGCGGGCAACGCCTCAGGCTTATACAGCCGGGCTGTGTCCCTTTACCAATTGGCGCAAATTAACCGGCGAGTTGGTTTCTACAGCGGTATAGAGGCTGTCGTAAACGCTGGCGATTTTTTCCAGATAGTGCTCCAGCACCTGCTCGCGATCGCGGTTGTTAACCCGTTCGTCAACCTTGCCGTCGATATCGAGCTGCGCCTGTGCAATCAATTGCTTATCTTCGCCATCTTTGGTTTCAACGTAGTACTCAATGGTGTGGCTGTTAAAACCATCCGCCAACGCAACGTAAATACGAAAGTGCTCAAACAGGACAAAGCAAAGATCCCTTTCCGGCGCGCAGCTCATTGCGTGATGCAGGCGCGCTTTCGAGAGGGTGATCCCCTGAACCAGCGAGTTGCAGTAAATATGCCACTGGTCCTGTAGGCGACGATGCCGTTGCGCGATGTAATCGGCCTTTTCGCTTATTTCCCAAATAGTCATGTCAGGTTACCCGTTTAACAGAGATGCCTGCGTTAAGCATTTTCCATGCCAATTTTTAACTTATTGTTTTTAATGGAAGACGCGCACAGTTACTGCCGTTTCGACGCGGTGACGACATGTCATTTCGTCATCGTCGACATTAACCTGCCAGGGGATACAAATATTGGCATAAATATTGCTTTACAGGGGCAACCACTACGGGAGGCGATATGCACGAAATCACCCTCTGCCAACGGGCACTGGAATTGATTGAACAACAGGCTTCAGCATACGGTGCAAAACGTGTGACAGCCGTCTGGATCAAAATTGGCGCATTTTCTTGCGTGGAAACCAGCGCTCTTTCCTTTTGTTTTGATCTGGTATGCCGCGGCACGATAGCAGAAGGTTGTAAACTGCACCTCGAAGAACAGGAAGCCGAATGCTGGTGTGAGCATTGTCAACAATATGTCACGTTGTTAACCCACCGTGTACGTCGTTGTCCGCAATGTCATAGCGATACGCTGCGAATTGTGGCCGATGACGGCTTACAAATTCGGCGCATAGAGATTGATGAAACTGAAGATTAATGCCGGATAAGACGCTCGCGTCGCCATCCGGCAGAAAGCCTGTAACAAGAAGAAGATCAGGAGTAAGCGATGTGTACGACTTGCGGTTGCGCTGAAGGCAACCTTTATATAGAAGGCGATGAACATAATCCGCACTCAGCGTTTCGTAGCGCGCCCTTTGCCCCAGCGGCTCGCCCGGCGCTGAATATTACCGGCATTAAAACGCCTGACTTTACCCCAAGTCAGACCGCAGAAGGCGATCTGCATTACGGCCACGGCGAAGCCGGAACCCACGCGCCTGGTATGAGTCAGCGGCGGATGCTGGAGGTTGAAATCGACGTGCTGGACAAAAATAATCGTCTGGCTGAGCGCAACCGCGCCCGTTTCGCCGCCCGCCAGCAACTGGTGCTCAACCTGGTGTCCAGCCCCGGGTCCGGTAAAACCACTCTGCTGACCGAAACGCTGATGAAATTGAAAGACCGTGTACCGTGCGCGGTGATTGAAGGCGACCAGCAGACAGTGAACGACGCCGCCCGCATCCGCGCTACCGGCACGCCCGCCATTCAGGTCAACACCGGTAAAGGCTGCCATCTTGACGCGCAAATGATCGCCGACGCCGCGCCGCGCCTGCCGCTGGATGACCACGGTATTCTGTTTATCGAAAACGTCGGAAATCTTGTCTGCCCGGCCAGCTTCGATCTGGGCGAAAAGCATAAAGTCGCAGTGCTTTCCGTGACCGAAGGTGAAGATAAGCCGCTGAAGTATCCCCATATGTTTGCCGCGGCGTCGCTCATGCTGCTCAATAAAGTCGATCTGCTGCCCTACCTCAATTTTGACGTTGAGAAGTGCATCGCCAGCGCGCGTGAAGTGAACCCGGAGATTGAAATTATCCTGATTTCCGCCACCAGCGGCGAAGGCATGGATCAGTGGCTGGCCTGGCTGGAGGCGCAGCGATGTGCATAGGCGTTCCGGGTCAAATCCGCGCCATTGACGGCAATCAGGCAAAAGTTGACGTCTGCGGCATTCAGCGCGACGTCGATCTCACATTAGTCGGCAGTTGTGATGAAAACGGTCAGCCGCGTCTGGGTCAGTGGGTGCTGGTTCATGTCGGATTCGCCATGAGCGTCATTAACGAAGCGGAAGCGCGCGACACGCTCGACGCGCTACAAAATATGTTTGATGTTGAGCCGGACGTCGGCGCACTGCTGTATGGTGAGGAGAGATAATGCGTTTTGTTGACGAGTACCGTGCGCCGGAACAGGTAATGCAGCTCATTGAACACCTGCGTGAACGCGCCGCCCTTCTTCCTTACACTGCTGAACGACCGCTGCGCATTATGGAAGTCTGCGGGGGTCATACCCACGCGATTTTTAAATTTGGTCTCGATCAGTTACTGCCCGAAAACGTGGAGTTTATTCACGGCCCCGGTTGTCCGGTCTGCGTGCTGCCAATGGGACGCATCGACAGTTGCGTGGAAATCGCCAGCCATCCGGAGGTGATTTTCTGCACCTTTGGCGATGCCATGCGCGTGCCGGGGAAACAGGGTTCTCTGTTGCAGGCTAAAGCGCGCGGCGCGGATGTGCGTATTGTTTATTCTCCGATGGACGCGCTGAAGCTGGCGCAGGATAACCCGACCCGCAAAGTGGTATTTTTCGGGCTGGGCTTTGAAACCACCATGCCGACCACCGCCATCACGCTACAGCAGGCAAAACAGCGTGACGTGCGAAACTTCTACTTTTTCTGCCAGCACATTACACTGATCCCGACGCTGCGTAGCCTACTGGAGCAGCCGGACAACGGCATTGACGCCTTTCTTGCGCCAGGCCACGTCAGCATGGTCATCGGCACCGAGGCGTACCAGTTTATCGCCGCCGATTTTCATCGCCCGCTGGTGGTGGCTGGATTCGAACCGCTTGATCTACTGCAAGGCGTGGTCATGCTGGTTGAGCAGAAAATAGCGGCCCTAAGCCAGGTTGAAAACCAATACCGTCGCGTGGTGCCGGATGCCGGAAACATGCTGGCGCAGCAGGCCATCGCCGATGTGTTCTGCGTTAATGGCGACAGCGAGTGGCGCGGCCTGGGCGTGATTGAATCCTCCGGCGTCCACCTGACGCCGGAGTATCAGCGCTTTGACGCCGAAGCGCATTTCCGCCCAGCGCCACAGCAGGTCTATGACGATCCGCGCGCCCGCTGCGGCGAAGTGCTGACCGGCAGATGCAAGCCGCATCAGTGCCCGCTATTTGGTAAAACATGTAATCCAGAGACCGCGTTCGGCGCGCTGATGGTCTCTTCCGAAGGCGCATGCGCCGCCTGGTATCAGTATCGTCAGCAGGAGTGTGAAGTTTGAACAATATACAACTCGCCCACGGCAGCGGCGGCCAGGCTATGCAACAGTTGATTAATAGCCTGTTTATGGAGGCCTTTGCCAACCCGTGGCTGGCGGAACAAGAAGATCAGGCGCGTCTGGAGCTGGCGCAACTGACGGCGGAGGGCGACCGTCTGGCGTTTTCTACCGATAGCTATGTGATCGATCCGCTCTTTTTCCCCGGCGGCAATATCGGCAAACTGGCGATTTGCGGTACGGCGAACGACGTTGCGGTGAGCGGCGCGATCCCCCGCTATCTCTCCTGCGGCTTTATCCTTGAAGAAGGGCTGCCGATGGAGACGTTAAAAAGCGTGGTCAATAGCATGGCGGCGACCGCACGGGAAGCGGGTATCGCCATTGTAACCGGCGACACCAAAGTTGTGCAGCGCGGCGCGGCGGATAAATTGTTTATCAACACTGCCGGCATGGGGGCGATTCCCGCCGATATTCACTGGGGCGCGCAAACGCTGAGCGTTGGCGATGTGCTGTTAGTCAGCGGTACGCTTGGCGATCACGGCGCCACTATCCTCAACCTGCGTGAGCAACTGGGACTGGATGGCGAGCTGGCGAGCGACTGCGCAGTATTAACGCCGCTTATTCAGACGTTGCGTCATATTGACGGAGTGAAGGCATTGCGTGACGCCACGCGCGGCGGCGTGAATGCGGTCGCCCATGAGTTTGCGGCGTCCTGCGGTTACGGTATTGAATTGTCCGAATCCGCACTGCCGCTCAAACCTGCCGTGCGCGGCGTCTGCGAGCTGTTGGGGCTGGATGCCCTGAACTTTGCCAACGAAGGAAAACTGGTGATTGCCGTTGAACGGCAGGCCGCAGATCGGGCGTTGGCGGCATTACGCGCGCATCCGCTGGGACGTGATGCGGCGCTGATTGGCGAAGTCGTGGAACGCAAAGGCGTTCGCTTAGCCGGACTCTATGGCGTGAAGCGAACCCTTGATTTGCCACACGCCGAACCATTACCTCGTATATGCTAGCAGCCTGTTGGCAGCATACTGTAGGCCGGATAAGACGCATTTGCGGCGAGATCCGGCATTAACGCTGCATTAACGCCTGATGGCGCTTTGCTTATCAGGCCTACGGAGTGTGTGACCAGCGAGTTTGCGGTCAGCCATCCGGCAATAACTTACGACTTATACCTATAATTCATTTACCGTTTTCGCACCGTTTTGCGGTATTTTCCTGGAAAAGCAACATGTCGTATACACCCATGAGCGATCTTGGACAGCAAGGCTTGTTCGATATCACTCGTACCTTATTGCAGCAGCCCGATTTGGCGTCGCTCAGTGAAGCGCTTTCGCAACTGGTAAAGCGTTCAGCGCTCGCCGACAGCGCCGGCATTGTGCTATGGCAGGCGCAGTCGCAACGCGCACAATATTATGCGACGCGAGAAAATGGCCGTCCTGTTGAATATGAAGATGAAACCGTACTGGCGCACGGCCCGGTACGTCGCATCCTTTCTCGCCCCGATGCATTGCACTGTAATTTCCATGAGTTTACCGAAACCTGGCCGCAGCTTGCCGCGAGCGGCCTCTACCCTGAATTTGGTCATTACTGTCTGCTTCCTTTAGCCGCGGAGGGCCGTATTTTCGGCGGCTGCGAATTCATCCGTCAGGAAGATCGCCCCTGGAGTGAAAAGGAATATGACCGTCTGCATACGTTTACCCAAATTGTCGGCGTGGTCGCCGAGCAAATTCAAAACCGGGTAAACAATAATGTCGATTATGATCTGTTGTGCCGCGAACGCGATAACTTCCGTATTCTGGTTGCGATTACCAACGCCGTCCTGTCGCGTCTGGATATTAATGAGCTGGTAAGCGAAGTCGCAAAAGAGATCCACCACTATTTCAATATCGACGCGATCAGCATCGTGTTGCGCAGCCATCGCAAAAATAAGCTGAATATCTACTCCACTCACTACCTTGATGAGCATCATCCGGCGCACGAACAGAGCGAAGTCGACGAAGCCGGCACGCTCACGGAGCGCGTCTTTAAAAGTAAAGAGATGCTGCTTATCAACCTCAACGAACGCGATCCGCTTGCCCCCTACGAACGAATGCTGTTCGATACCTGGGGCAATCAGATCCAGACGCTTTGCCTGCTGCCGTTGATGTCCGGCAAGACGATGCTTGGCGTGCTCAAACTGGCCCAGTGCGAAGAAAAAGTGTTTACCACCGCCAACCTCAAGCTGCTACGTCAGATTGCCGAACGGGTAGCCATTGCCGTGGATAATGCGCTGGCCTATCAGGAAATCCACCGTCTGAAGGAACGCCTGGTCGACGAAAATCTGGCGCTCACGGAGCAGCTTAATAACGTCGACAGCGAGTTTGGCGAGATCATCGGGCGCAGCGAAGCGATGTACAACGTGCTAAAGCAGGTTGAGATGGTGGCGCAGAGCGACAGTACCGTGCTGATTCTGGGCGAAACGGGAACCAGTAAAGAGTTGATTGCCCGCGCCATTCACAACCTGAGCGGACGTAGCGGGCGCAGAATGGTAAAGATGAACTGCGCCGCGATGCCGGCGGGGCTGCTGGAAAGCGATCTGTTTGGTCATGAGCGCGGCGCGTTTACCGGCGCCAGCGCGCAGCGGATTGGCCGTTTCGAGCTGGCGGATAAAAGCTCGCTGTTTCTGGATGAAGTGGGCGACATGCCGCTGGAGCTACAGCCTAAGCTGCTGCGCGTCCTTCAGGAGCAAGAGTTTGAACGTCTCGGCAGCAATAAACTGATCCAGACCGACGTGCGGCTGATCGCCGCGACTAACCGCGATCTGAAAAAAATGGTCGCCGATCGCGAATTCCATAACGATCTCTACTATCGGCTGAATGTTTTTCCGATTCAGCTTCCTCCGTTACGCGAACGTCCGGAAGATATTCCACTGCTGGTCAAAGCGTTTACCTTCAAAATCGCCCGCCGAATGGGGCGTAATATCGACAGCATTCCCGCCGAAACGCTGCGCACGCTCAGCGGTATGGAATGGCCGGGGAACGTTCGCGAACTGGAGAATGTCGTCGAGCGCGCCGTGCTGCTGACGCGCGGCAATGTGCTACAACTGTCGCTGCCGGATATGACTGCCGTAACGCCCGATACCTCGCCTGTTGCGACTGAAAGCGCCAAAGAAGGCGAAGATGAATATCAGCTTATTATACGCGTGCTGAAAGAGACCAATGGCGTAGTGGCTGGACCAAAAGGCGCGGCGCAGCGTCTGGGGCTTAAACGAACCCCCCTGCTGTCGCGTATGAAGCGATTGGGTATTGATAAAGACGCGTTAGCGTAACGGGTTGCCGGATCTGATCCGGCCTGGAGATGATGCGCGCCGTAGGCCTGGCGCTTCCCCTTCACTTCTTGCGCTGATATTTTTCCGGCAATTCTGGAACGGGGCGCTTATCGTCGATAAGGTGCCGCACGGTCAGGACAGGATGCCGCCAAAGCATTCGCGGACCTGCCCAACGCATAATCTGCTTCATCTCCTCGCGTTTAGCCGGCTGATAGCAGTGCACCGGGCACTGCTTACAGGCGGGTTTTTCCTCGCCAAATACGCATTTATCAAGACGTTTTTGCGCGTAGGCGAACAGCGCGTCGTAATGCCCCTGCACCGCTGACGCCTGTGGACACTGGCTTTCATACAGCGCGATCATTTTTTTGATCGTCAGTTTTTCACGAGCGATACGTTTACCAGGCATCGTGCTCTCTCCGAACATTAAGATGCATTTATTTTACACCTTATCCCTCTTTAGCACTATCACTGCATATCGTCGCCATTACGCAAATAAGAATTATTTTCATTTATTCATGCCTTGTGCTATATAACATAGCAAAGGCTATATTCGATGATTAATTAACCACATTGTTGCGAGGGATACTATGACGAATCTACATCGTCTAAAAACACTCCTGATTGCCGGTATTGTCGCGATACTCGCGCTATCGCCAGCCTATGCAAAAGAGAAATTTAAAGTCATCACCACGTTTACCGTTATTGCCGACATGGCGAAAAACGTGGCGGGCGACGCAGCGGAAGTCAGCTCGATTACCAAGCCCGGCGCTGAAATCCATGAGTATCAGCCAACGCCCGGCGATATTAAACGAGCGCAGGGGGCACAGCTTATCCTCGCGAATGGTCTGAACCTGGAGCGATGGTTCGCCCGCTTTTATCAGCACCTTTCCGGTGTACCGGAAGTCGTCGTCTCCACCGGCGTCAAACCGATGGGCATTACCGAAGGCCCGTATAACGGTAAACCGAACCCGCACGCCTGGATGTCGGCAGAAAACGCGCTGATTTATGTCGATAACATTCGCGACGCCCTGGTGAAGTACGATCCGGATAATGCGCAGATCTATAAGCAAAATGCCGAACGCTATAAAGCGAAAATTCGCCAGATGGCCGATCCGTTGCGTGCCGAGCTGGAAAAAATTCCCGCCGATCAGCGCTGGCTGGTCACCAGTGAAGGCGCGTTCTCTTACCTGGCGCGCGATAACGACATGAAAGAGCTTTATCTCTGGCCAATTAACGCCGATCAACAGGGGACGCCAAAACAGGTGCGTAAAGTGATTGATACCATTAAAAAGCACCATATTCCCGCCATCTTTAGCGAGAGTACGGTTTCCGATAAACCCGCCCGCCAGGTCGCGCGTGAATCCGGCGCGCATTATGGCGGCGTACTGTATGTCGATTCTCTGAGCGCCGCTGACGGCCCTGTGCCAACCTATCTGGATCTGCTGCGCGTCACGACCGAAACCATCGTCAACGGCATTAACGACGGACTGAGGAGTCAACAATGAGTCAATCTGCGATTACCGTTGATCAAGTCACGGTGACGTATCGCAACGGTCATACCGCCCTACGGGACGCTACTTTTCAGGTGCCTGGCGGTTCAATCGCCGCGCTGGTAGGCGTAAATGGTTCCGGTAAGTCTACGTTATTTAAAGCGTTAATGGGCTTTGTGCATCTTGCGCGGGGCGATATCACTATCCTGCAACAGTCAGTCAACCAGGCGCTGAAAAAAAACCTCATTGCTTATGTTCCACAATCGGAAGAAGTGGACTGGTCATTTCCGGTACTGGTAGAAGATGTGGTGATGATGGGACGCTACGGTCATATGGGCTGGCTACGCCGTCCCACAGCGCATGATCACGCCTGTGTTGACGCCGCGCTGGCGCGGGTGGATATGCAGGAATATCGTCACAGGCAGATTGGCGAGCTGTCCGGCGGGCAGAAAAAACGTGTGTTTCTTGCCAGGGCCATCGCTCAGGATGGACAGGTAATCCTGCTGGATGAACCTTTTACCGGCGTGGATGTAAAAACCGAAGCGCGAATCATCGATCTACTGCGGGAACTGCGCGATGAAGGCCGCACGATGCTGGTCTCAACGCATAATCTCGGCTCCGTCACCGAATTTTGCGACTATACGGTAATGATTAAAGGAACCGTACTGGCCAGCGGCCCTACCGAAACCACGTTTACCGCCGCGAATCTGGAACTGGCGTTTAGCGGCGTTCTACGTCATATCGCGCTAAGCGGAGGTGAAGAGCACATCATCACCGATGACGAGCGCCCCTTTATTTCCCGACGCGTGGCCAGCGGAGGAAAATCGTCATGAACTGGCTTGTTGAGCCGTTTGGCTACCAGTATATGCTCAACGCGATGTGGGTCTCCGCGATGGTGGGCGGTCTTTGCGCGTTTCTCTCCTGCTATTTGATGCTCAAAGGCTGGTCGCTCATTGGCGATGCGCTATCTCACTCTATTGTGCCTGGCGTCGCTGGCGCCTGGATGTTAGGGCTGCCCTTCTCGCTCGGCGCGTTTCTTTCCGGCGGACTGGCGGCAGGCAGTATGCTCTTTCTTAACCAACGCTCACGCCTGAAAGAAGACGCGATTATCGGGCTTATCTTCTCCTCTTTTTTTGGCGTCGGCCTTTTTATGGTGTCGCTCAATCCGATGTCGGTGAATATCCAGACGATTATTCTCGGCAACGTGCTGGCGATCGCGCCAGCGGATATTACGCAACTGGCGATTATCGGCGCAGTCTCGCTGACGATTCTGCTGTTAAAGTGGAAAGATCTGATGGTCGTCTTTTTCGATGAGACCCATGCGCGTTCTATCGGGCTTAATCCGGGTCGACTAAAATTGTTGTTTTTCACTCTATTGTCCGTCTCTACCGTGGCGGCCCTGCAAACCGTTGGGGCGTTCCTGGTGATCTGTCTCGTCGTCACGCCGGGCGCGACGGCCTGGTTACTCACCGACCGTTTTCCACGTCTGCTCATGATTGCCGTCGTGATTGGCAGCCTGACCAGTTTTCTGGGCGCATGGCTTAGCTACTGGCTGGATGGCGCCACTGGCGGAATTATTGTCGTCATGCAAACCTTACTGTTCATCACGGCCTTTATTTTCGCCCCGAAACACGGTCTGTTAGCCAACCGTCGACGCGCCCGCCTGCAGAAGGAGCCGACATGTTCTTAGCAACGTTACTGGAACCCTTTCAGTTTGATTTTATGGTGAACGCCCTTATGGTTTCGGTCATTGTGGCGATTCCCTGCGCCTTGCTGTCCGTGTTTTTAGTGTTAAAAGGCTGGGCGTTAATGGGCGACGCAATGAGTCATGCGGTATTCCCCGGGGTCGTGCTGGCATATATTGTGGGGATTCCCCTGGCGATTGGCGCTTTCATTGCCGGATTATTTTGCGCTATCGCCACCGGTTATCTGGACGATAACAGCCGCATCAAACGTGATACGGTGATGGGCATCGTCTTTTCCGGGATGTTTGGCGCAGGTCTGGTGCTCTATGTTTCTATTCAATCGGAAGTGCATCTGGATCACATCCTGTTTGGGGATATGCTGGGCGTATCGCTGGGGGATATCGTACAAACGTCGGTTATTGCACTGGGTATTGCGTTAATCATAGGGCTGAAATGGAAAGATCTCCTGCTACACGCTTTTGACCCGCACCAGGCGAAAGCCAGCGGGCTGAATACGACGCTACTGCATTATGGCCTGCTATGTATGATTGCGCTGACTATCGTCGCCACGCTGAAATCGGTGGGCATTATTCTGTCGATTTCATTGCTTATCGCCCCCGGCGCAATTGCCATTTTGCTGACGCGACGCTTTGCGCGCGCGCTGGGATTAGCGGTGAGTCTGTCAGTTATTACCGCTTTTGCGGGCGTCTATCTGTCTTTTTATCTTGATAGCGCGCCAGCGCCGACCATCGTGGTATTATTTGCCATCGTGTTTATTGCGGTATTTATTTACGCAACATGGCGCGACAGGCGTAATGAAATCGTACCAGAGGCGCAAGGTTAACAGCAGCGTTCAGAAAATAAATACGACAGTTGTAGTAGAAAGCCACCCTATATCTGTTGTTGGTCAGTATGGTAAGCAGCTATCTTTAAATTTCTTTACAACAAGCGTAAAGATAAGCTGCTTTACTCCCCATGTTTTTCCTGTTTCGAAATTTTTTCAGAGTTTGGCTAACCCAGCATAATGTGATTATTACTCACAAGATCTGTAATATCCCAGCAAAAAATAAATTTATAACTACACGTAATACAAGAGAGTGATTGTCACATAAAAAATAGTTTAATTCATTCCTACTGCAATCGGTAACGCGCAATTATCGTCAGGTACAGCAGGGTTATGTGCAAAAGCAGTGCGCTGTAAATGCGCGTCTAGTTTCAGTCCCCGAAACAGAGATAGCGGTGAAGAGTCCATCCCCAAACGATACATAACCTTCTTACGATAAATACTGACGGTTTTTGTTCCCAGACCAAATTTTTTCGCCAGTTCAATTGCCGGATGTCCGGAGGATAATAATATCAGCAGCGCATATTTCGCCTGCGTGACACCGGGAGGTAGATTCCACCAGGCGTATTGATTGATATTAAACAATACCTCTTCCGGCGTCTCGCCGGCATTAAAAGCATACGTAGCAGCCACGGTTTTCTTTTGTGGCCTGTGGCAGAAACGCAGCCAGGCTTCCGGAAGACGGAGCTTCTCTCGCTCCGAGCGGATAGCGCAGGATAGTTCGTCTTTTAAAACATAATCCATAACGCCAAAATATTGCAGCACACAGCGATCGATATAATACAAGCGATCTGCCACTACCAAAACTTTACGGTTCTGCAACCGCGCCTGCAACGCATGAAAAAGATAAACATGCTCATGCGGGTTCAAAGCTAAAATCAGCCCGGCGTCCGGCATATCGGATAGAGAATGCAAAAGTGCGGTTAATGAGTTACACGTTTTAACGCACTTTTCCGGATATTTTTGCTTAAAAATAGACTGTAGGGCATAACAATTAGTCCAGTTAATACCGTATATAATTACATTTCTCATTTATTTATCCTTTTTTGAAAACTGACCACAGCTTCGGTAATGATTTTTCTTCCTGGGCGACTACTGCGCAAGTAGATAACGCCCTCTTACTACAAAGGTAATAAGACCAGATACGTTATTACATGCGCAATGTCGTTACCGAAATGAATTCCTTTTACAAATCTGATAATGATTAAATTTGCTGTTTTACTTTACTGTAATCTCTTAGAGTACAACGATTGCCTGACGCCTTGTGGCCATGTATGTCTGACAATGAACGCTTTCGGTTCCCTTTCATTAGCTACATATCACTGGTGTAGCGATACTGAAATATACACTACGATTAAAAAAATATTTGGTATCTGTAACGCAAACAGATAGTAACGTTTAAAATAATTTCACAAATCAATGGTTCATTGTACGCATAAAGCTAAGCGGTGTAATCTTAAAATGCCGTTTAAAAATAGCGATAAAATAAGAAGGCGTATCATAGCCACACATCGTCGCGACTTGTGAAATATTTCCAGCACCCATACGTAATAATTTTATAGCCTGATTCATACGAGCATCCAAGTATATTTTGCTAAAACTCACCTCTTCAGCGGCCAGTTTTCGCTTCAGACTTGATACGCTCATAAACAGCTTTCCTGCCACCTCAGCCTGTGACCATTTGCGGGTGAGATCGCTGATAATAATGTTATAAACTTTCTCTTTTGTTGTAATTTTTATTGCTCGCTCAAGGAAATCAAACCCACCGGGCTTACGTACAAATGCCGATATAAGATACATCAATGAGAAATATGAATAATCATGATCATCAATACTCACATTACTACAAACCCGTGGACATGCGACACCATGCAAAATAGAGTCAAAAGTATCACTCATCCCTGGCAACAAGTCCGCATGAAAAAAATACTTTGGTTTCGTTTTTAATGATAGCTCTCGATCATTATAGTTTCTTGTACTGTAAAAAACTTTGTAGAATTTTTGCATTAAGTCATAGGAAACTTCCAGTGAAGAAAAATCAATATGTCCTTCTATTTCGCTCATACTAAGCGTGATTGTTTGATCTTTTTCCAATAAAAATAAACACAGCGCAGATTGTTCGATGAACTCCCCAAATTCGTTTTCAATTCGCAAACTGCCTTTATTAAGTTTAAACAATAAGCAGTTTGCGACATAATAGTCTCTTACGTCAGCTAATCCATTTATTAATGGAAATTTGTTCGGTTGTTGAAGGTGATTATTGCTAATGGCCTCAACTGATTTATTCATTGAAGGCAATACCATATTTTATCCTGTGTGCTATAAGGAACTCAAAATCGTTATATTCTTATAAACAAATAATTAAAACTCACAGAGATGATTTAAATCCGATTTTTTTATTATTATAGCCAATAATTACATTCCAAAGCGCGTTCATTTCGTCACAAAAAGATACCCTTACAAACTTTATGCACAATTTTGTAATAAAAGCTTACAATATTAATATAATCCTTTCAGAATAAAACGCCTGGCAGATACCTTAATAATCCATATACATCAATAAGATAGATACACTGGCATGGTGCATTTTCTGCATTATTTGCTGATATATACACCATACCTTATCACAAATCGCCAGCAATGGGGGGTTCACCAGTCAATTGCCTCTTTGTTTTCCCCGCCCGATAAAATAATCTCCTGCATCCAGGAGGTCATTTGTGACTGTGCATTCATTGTACCAACTAATACCCCGTTTAAAGCCTCATATAAATGGGTGCCCGGTTCAACTTTTGCTAACATGTTTTGTAGCATAGCCGTTTGCTGCTCAAAAGAAACAAAAGCCGAATCACCACTTTTAGGATCTTTGAAGGCATTCATCTCTTGATAAATGCTATCTTTAAGCGTTTCAGAAGAGGCTGACTCAGGAAGCGCCAAAAGTCGTTGGTAGAATGCATCATAAAGATCAACGTCGCCGCCATTGCTTAAAGGCGCGCTATCCACATTATTCAGCATAGCGGCCCTGGCACTCAACGAAACCACACCCGTCACTTCAGTATCCGCTGTCGGGACCAAATAAGAAGTCGGAATCGTACCCGGTATCACCTTATAACCTCCATTTTACAATGCTTGCGTTTTTGTCTTCCATTCATCAATAAGTGCGTTAATGGCGTTATCAGAAATCGTCCGGCAGTCTTGTGGAAGTTCATCAAGATGATGCTTAATGACGCCTACTGCTGTTTCAACAAATTGTTCAGGTGAAAATTCTGCGATCTGATCGCCGCAACTCATGATAAAGCGCTGTTCCTGATGATATTTAAGATTAAAAGTGCCAGGCCAGTTCTCCATAAGCAACACCATCAGTTTTTGGTGTTCTTTTTTCGCATTAACTGGCAGTGTTAAAAAAAGTTGCCCCTCCGGCTTATCGAAATCCCTTAGCCACTCATCCAGGACGGTTAAAAGCGTTTCGGGATGGTCGACCGCTGCTGAAAATAACTCGCGGGCATAAATCTGTATTTTTTCCATCCACTTCCAGGCCATTGTCTGATTATCAGTAAGATAAGCGGCGACCTGCTGTAACGCGTCTATCATTCCCTGCTCGTAACCTTCCTGATAGGCGTACATCCGCAAGGTCTTTGCCTCTTCTTCCGCCTCTCGCAAAATACGCTTAGCCCGTTGGTGCGCCTGCTGTTCTAATCTTTCAATAGAGAAATAACGTTCCAGCGTTTTACGCTTTATCAGTATCCCCTCAACAGGCGAAAGCGGGGACGGAATTGGGATATTTTTGAGCATATTGTAAGGCCAGTAGCAAAATTGACATTTCTACAGCATCCTGCTTCAATGCCTCCTCAATAAATGGAGGAAAAAGCAAAGGAAAACGCTGTGCTAAAGATTCAGGTAAAAATTCATTCAGGGCATTTAACTGTGCATACCCGACGCTAAGTAAAAACCTGTGATTCGGCGCCTTATTGCAAACGGATAAACTTGTTCCCTGATGCATTGCCAAAAATGCTTGCGCCCAATCCGGCAGGCCAAGCAAGGCTCCCTGCCTTGCCAGATCGGCTCTCAGTTTATGGCAACCGAGTAAATACGCTACTTGCGGCAGTCGGCGCCACTGACGCAGCCACAGCTGCGTCAGTGAGTTTTGAATACACTCCTTTTCTCCGTTCTTAAGCCGCCATGTCGCCAGTATTAACTCATTTGCCGCCGCCCTGGCGGCGGGTCTGACAATCATTTCCGGCGCTATCTGCAACCGCTGAGGATGGATATACGATAACGGATCAAAAATGATTCTTTGCCAGATAATGGGTAATGGCTGCCTATTCATTTGACGATTTCGCCTTATCATCAGCCGTTATGCCTTTCTTATTGCGGGCATAATGGTTTTTGTAATACCAGACGCCAGAGCCTGCTGACATCACGGATAACAAAATAATCAACACAATCCAACTGGTTGCAAAAGAATTACGTTTTACTGGTGTGCCGGGAGCCTGTAATTGGGCATCAGAACGTTCTGACAACACAACAGAAATGTTGTCATAATCCACATCGGCAAAACTATTCTTTAAGAAACGCTTGATATCGCTGATCTGATGCGCAAGCGGCGAACCTCGTTCATATACGGCTAATGCCGACAGATGAACAGGTTTTGGCGGACGGCCATTTTCACCAGCATCAATATCATAACTAATATGGACCCTGGCGGAGAGCACGCCCTCCATCGTCTGTAATGACTGTTCCAGTCGCTGTTCAATAGCCGAATATAACCTGGCCTTTTCAGCTCGCGGAGACGATACCAGCGAATCCGCCGGGAACATCTGCGCTATTTCCACCCGTGGCCGGGGAGGAAGCTGATAAGTTTTAATCCAGTACACCGCAGCGGTAAAATCAGGCTCAGCAACGGTAATGCTATAGCCCAATTTTCCGCTATCAATTTTATTCGCCTCTATATTGTGCATTTGCAGAACGGCAATGACCTCATTAGCCTGTTCCTGGTCCAGTCCTTTTAAAAGATCCTTATCCTTACAGCCGGCAAGGGTCATTACCAGCAGAAAGGTATATAGATATCGACGAATCATGAGCGTAATAGCGTTTCAACAGCCCCGACTCCTTTACGAGTAAGGGTACTTACCATAGAAACATACAGGTTATAATCTGAAATCATCTCTTGCGAAATAGCCAGCTCATTAGGATCCGTCACCAGATTAGGGTCCTCAATCCTGTTGGTAATCGTCTGTTTATCCACAGCCGTGGCAATCGCCGAACCAGAAAAAGCCTGGAGTAGCCGGTCATCCAGCGAGACAATGTCCGTTTCCATAGGCCTGATATTGACCGCCTGCCCTATAACGGCATTCTCAGGGACAATAGTTGCAATCGACATAATCCACCTTATAACTGATTAACGGAAGTTCTGAATAATGGCAGCATCAATATCCTTAAAGACTTTTACCGTGTTCGATTGCGCGTTACGGTACAAGTTATATTCCGAGAGCTTACTCTGATACGCCGCCAGTAGCGCCGGATCGGAGGGTTTTGCTGCTAATTTATCCAGCGCCTCTGTTACCTGCGTTTGTAGATTATCAACGCCCTTATCAAATTTTGCTGAAACTTCATCCAGATAGCCTGACCAAGATGTTGGCATAATGACTTCCTTATTTGCGTTAAATTAAAGTGGGCTTGGGAAATACCAATGGCCTGGGCTCATTTTGATATAACCTTCCGCCCCGTACTGAAATGAGCGCCCCTTGAGCCAGTCATCTTTTAATTCGATCGCAAACTGCACATAGCGTCCTCCCCATGTGCGGTAATAGCTATCGACAAATTGACGGGCTCTGAGTATTTCTACATCATCGAGCGCCCCCTGAATAACAAACGTTACGCCCCCCTTATGATTCCTGCGGGAATAAGGTAACGCCTGCTGTTTTAGCCCCGCTTCCGCCTGGCCTGCGGCGGTAACATCGTCCATCAATGTGATGTTAACCGAATCCGCGTAAGGCATTAGCGCTCTCAGCTTTTGACTTAACACCTCGAGCTCTTTCTTGCTCATCGTGTTTCGCTGGCGGCTTAGCCAGAAAACGGGTTTACGCGGCTCATCGAAATGAAGCCGATAATAAGCCAGCTGCGGATAATAGGTATCCAGCCAGGTAGAGATACGCTTATTTTCTTCGTTTTCGTTAATCACTCGCGCATTTTTATCATAATCGCCCCTCGCTAAAACCTGACGAGCCCACAGCGTATCTCTTTCATTTTGCGCAGCGACATAGAGCATTTTGTCCCGTCCTGGCAACACCTGAAAGCGCTCCTTCTCCTGCCCCAATAACGAATCGAGCTCTGCGGCCTGCCGCTGCGGCGAGTTAAGTATCCATAACGTCCCCACCGTCCCAATTCCCAATATAAAAAACCCGGCCAGTGCTGCTACAATTCCGTTTTTAAAACGCGGCTCGTTCTTTTTTGCAGACGTTTCTAACTTCTCAGGCTGCTCGGGCACCCACGGCTCGCTTTCCGGGCGAATCAGGATAAGCAATTCACCGACCTGTATTGGCGTATTTAATTGCACCGAACGAGATTCAGGATTTCCTTCTTTCAGCTCATGGAGTATAATTTCGGTCGCATCCGTATCCACCTGGATTTCAAAATTTACTCCGCCATGGTCCAGCGGGATAAAAAAGCTATCGGCAGGTATATCAGGGAGTTGGCCTGAAGCAGTGAGCGCATCACTCTGACCTACCACAAAGAGTGTTCGGCCTGTCAGCAATGGAAACTCACAGCCGTTCAGTGAGCTGTTAAGTAATCGAACTATGTATGGCCCTGGGCTTGTTATCGTCTTCTCTTTTGATGTTTCCATATATACTGTTAGCGATATCTGTCGTTCTCGATAGCAGCAGATTACCGCACAGGACACAGGGATTCCTGATGAAAATAGAATGAAAAGTGAGAAATAAAATCAATTTATTCTGTATAATGCGTCTCAACACATATTAAAAGAACCATCATCCCCATTGGGGCTTAAACTACTGTAGATAAATTACCCAAATTTGGGTTCTTTTGGTGTAACAATCAGACCATTGCCAACACACGCTAATAAAGAGCATTTACAACTCAGATTTTTTCAGTAGGATACCAGTAAGGAACATTAAAATAACATCAACAAAGGGATAATATGGAAAATGTAACCTTTGTAAGTAATAGTCATCAGCGTCCTGCCGCAGATAACTTACAGAAATTAAAATCACTTTTGACAAATACCCAGCAGCAAATTAAAAGTCAGACTCAGCAGGTTACCATCAAAAATCTTTATGTAAGCAGTTTCACTTTAGTTTGCTTTCGGAGCGGTAAACTGACGATTAGCAATAATCACGATACGATTTACTGTGACGAACCTGGGATGTTGGTGCTCAAAAAAGAGCAGGTAGTTAACGTGACGCTTGAAGAGGTCAATGGCCACATGGATTTCGATATACTCGAGATACCGACGCAACGACTTGGCGCTCTCTATGCACTTATCCCAAACGAGCAGCAAACCAAAATGGCGGTACCCACAGAGAAAGCGCAGAAAATCTTCTATACACCTGACTTTCCTGCCAGAAGAGAGGTATTTGAACATCTGAAAACGGCGTTCTCCTGTACGAAGGATACAAGCAAAGGTTGCAGTAATTGTAACAACAAAAGTTGTATTGAAAATGAAGAGTTAATTCCTTATTTTCTGCTGTTCCTGCTTACTGCTTTTCTCCGACTCCCTGAGAGTTATGAGATCATCCTTAGCTCGGCTCAGATAACGTTAAAGAAGCGCGTTTACAACATTATATCTTCGTCACCCAGTAGACAGTGGAAGCTTACGGATGTTGCCGATCATATATTTATGAGTACGTCAACGCTCAAACGGAAACTTGCAGAAGAAGGTACCAGCTTTAGCGATATCTACTTATCGGCAAGAATGAATCAGGCAGCAAAACTTTTACGCATAGGCAACCATAATGTTAATGCTGTAGCATTAAAATGTGGTTATGACAGCACGTCCTACTTCATTCAATGTTTCAAAAAATATTTTAAAACTACGCCATCGACATTCATAAAAATGGCGAACCATTAACATTTTTGTATCAGTCACTCAAGTAAAGATTTTTATTAAAATTTTAATAATTTAAAATTCAGACCGTGCATTAACACGCTATATCAGGATGGGAGGCTATTCAACATCATTGTTCTGTCCGGAAGACAGCTTATACTGATATCTCTGGTAATTTAAAGTAAGGCTGATTATATAACACGATTTTTGTGAACTTGTCATCGCTATGATGACTGGTAAACCGATATTGCCTTATTCACAGCGTAAGAATCCGTCCAGATGACACTATCTCCTTCCGGCTTTAACCCTATGGATTAAGGCCGGCATTTTATTCATATTTATACATCATCCGTTCCCTCTGAGAACTATTTGCCTGAACGGTCTACACCGAAACAGTCACGCTTGTTAGCTTTCTGCCAGGCATACATCTTCTCTTCATCCTGATATCGATATAATGCCTGGGGGCCAGCTTGAGGATGATACTGCTCATAAACCCCTGCCTTTTTGACGCTATAGCTGAAGGAGTAAAGAAAAGACGATATCATTATTTTGCAAAAAAATATAAAAATAAGCGCACCATTAAAAACAGTCTTGCATTTATATTTTGGCACCTAAGACAAATTACACTCTTAAACTTTCAACGAATGGTCATTTAGTGGAAATCTTCGAGAAAAATGGTTCTGATGGTGTAATTATCAGACCATTAACCATGAAGATATAATAAGCAGCATTTACACCCCCAAAAAATGCAGTAAGATAGCTACAAAACTAATCTCTATTGCAATGAGACCAAGTTAAATATGTAAATATTTAGATGCCCGGCGCTGACTCTCGGCACCAGGATATACGACAGCGTCCATTCGACAATCACGGTTAGTTATAACAATATCATTACCAACATGTCAGTTATTTAAAGCACAGGCATAAGCTAAATAATCAAATGTTAAAAACATATAAACCCGAGCCCGTACAATATGACATTAAGCTCATAATAAAAGCTCAACCTGACCGTTAGTACTAGCAGCAGAATTACTGAAACAGTAGATTCTATCCTAACGACTTGTATTAGCTATTATAACTTTTCACCCTGTAAGAGAATACACTATTATCATGCCACATTTTAATCCTGTTCCTGTATCGAATAAAAAATTCGTCTTTGATGATTTCATACTCAACATGGACGGCTCCCTGCTACGCTCAGAAAAGAAAGTCAATATTCCGCCAAAAGAATATGCCGTTCTGGTCATCCTGCTCGAAGCCGCCGGCAAGATTGTGAGTAAAAACACCTTATTGGACCAAGTATGGGGCGACGCGGAAGTTAACGAAGAATCTCTTACCCGCTGTATCTATGCCTTACGACGTATTCTGTCGGAAGATAAAGAGCATCGTTACATTGAAACACTGTACGGACAGGGTTATCGGTTTAATCGTCCGGTCGTAGTGGTGTCTCCGCCAGCGCCGCAACCTACGACTCATACATTGGCGATACTTCCTTTTCAGATGCAGGATCAGGTTCAATCCGAGAGTCTGCATTACTCTATCGTGAAGGGATTATCGCAGTATGCGCCCTTTGGCCTGAGCGTGCTGCCGGTGACCATTACGAAGAACTGCCGCAGTGTTAAGGATATTCTTGAGCTCATGGATCAATTACGCCCCGATTATTATATCTCCGGGCAGATGATACCCGATGGTAATGATAATATTGTACAGATCGAGATAGTTCGGGTTAAAGGTTATCACCTGCTGCACCAGGAAAGCATTAAGTTGATAGAACACCAACCCGCTTCTCTCTTGCAAAACAAAATTGCGAATCTTTTGCTCAGATGTATTCCCGGACTTCGCTGGGACACAAAGCAAATTAGCGAGCTAAATTCGATTGACAGTACCATGGTCTACTTACGCGGTAAGCATGAGTTAAATCAATACACCCCCTATAGCTTACAGCAAGCGCTTAAATTGCTGACTCAATGCGTTAATATGTCGCCAAACAGCATTGCGCCTTACTGTGCGCTGGCAGAATGCTACCTCAGCATGGCGCAAATGGGGATTTTTGATAAACAAAACGCAATGATCAAAGCTAAAGAACATGCGATTAAGGCGACAGAGCTGGACCACAATAATCCACAAGCTTTAGGATTACTGGGGCTAATTAATACGATTCACTCAGAATACATCGTCGGGAGTTTGCTATTCAAACAAGCTAACTTACTTTCGCCCATTTCTGCAGATATTAAATATTATTATGGCTGGAATCTTTTCATGGCTGGTCAGTTGGAGGAGGCCTTACAAACGATTAACGAGTGTTTAAAATTGGACCCAACGCGCGCAGCCGCAGGGATCACTAAGCTGTGGATTACCTATTATCATACCGGTATTGATGATGCTATACGTTTAGGCGATGAATTACGCTCACAACACCTGCAGGATAATCCAATATTATTAAGTATGCAGGTTATGTTTCTTTCGCTTAAAGGTAAACATGAACTGGCACGAAAATTAACTAAAGAAATATCCACGCAGGAAATAACAGGACTTATTGCTGTTAATCTTCTTTACGCTGAATATTGTCAGAATAGTGAGCGTGCCTTACCGACGATAAGAGAATTTCTGGAAAGTGAACAGCGTATAGATAATAATCCGGGATTATTACCGTTAGTGCTGGTTGCCCACGGCGAAGCTATTGCCGAGAAAATGTGGAATAAATTTAAAAACGAAGACAATATTTGGTTCAAAAGATGGAAACAGGATCCCCGCTTGATTAAATTACGGTAAAATCTGAGAGAGGAGATATGCATTATTTTTTTATCATCGTAATCTGGTTGCTTAGCATAAATACGGCATGGGCTGATTGCTGGCTTCAGGCTGAAAAAATGTTCAATATTGAATCCGAACTACTTTACGCTATCGCCCAGCAGGAATCGGCGATGAAACCTGGCGCCATTGGTCATAACCGAGATGGTTCAACCGATCTTGGCCTGATGCAAATTAACAGCTTCCATATGAAAAGGCTGAAAAAAATGGGGATTAGTGAAAAACAGTTGTTACAGGATCCCTGCATTTCTGTCATTGTGGGCGCATCCATTTTATCAGATATGATGAAAATCTACGGTTTTAGCTGGGAGGCCGTTGGCGCTTATAATGCCGGGACGTCGCCGAAACGATCGGATATAAGGAAACGTTATGCTAAAAAAATTTGGGAGAATTACAGAAAATTAAAAGAGATGTCAGCAGAAGAGAAAAACAAAAGACTTTCTATCGCGGTAAACAAATAATTATACAGGAATAGCTTACTTTCAGATAATTCTAAAAGTAAGCTATGTTTTTATCAGCTTGCCGTCGTCATAAGCAACTGGGCTTGCATTGCTTTTAGTTGTACAAACTGTGAGGCGTCTTCCAGCATTCTATTGTTCCGTGAATTCCGGAAATCTGCACGTACCTGCTCCAGATTACTATGAGGATTATCCTTAAGTACAAGAGCCGCCGCCATCGTTCCGGTTCTTCCCACTCCGCCCAGACAATGAATCATCGGTAAATGCTTATCTGATGAACTACGCCCCGGCGCGCCATTTTGGTTACTATTTTTCACCCTATCCGCCAGGTATTCTAACTGATCAGTAGACGGTAACGGCTGGTGATCTGGCCAATTTTTCACATGCAATACCGGGATTGTATACCGCTTTTCCCCGCAGGACAGTTGCATATTGTATTGGTCTATCGCTCCTCCCTGACTGGCTGAGCTCACTTTTTGGCTGTTGGTATGCACCTCGCCAAAGGTGTAGCTCCCTCTGAAATAGGCTGGTAATTGTTTTGCCTGCATCTGATCTTCCGACGTTAACACCACCAGGCACGAACATTCTTTTTCAAGAAGCATTTTCATATGCGCTTCCAGCGCATCCGGCGTATTTTTTGGGCACGAACCGGCTAATGCCACAGGCTTACCGTCAAAAGTTAACGTATTCACTGGCACAGGCATTCCATCGCTCAGTTTCACCTGGGTTTGCTGATTAATGGGAATGCTGCTGACCGCAAACCGTGCCAGGCCCAGTGTCGGTCCGCTCATCGTCTGTGGCATTGACGCACCGGCTTTTATTTTCTCAAGTTCAGCTGTAACGTTTTTCAGTTCTTTAGCAATAACGTGAATTTTTTTTACCGCTTGGGTTAATTCATGAGTAGAGGCTTTATCAATCCACCTCTCAACCTCTCCCCCACAGGTTCCCCATTGTGAGAACCTGTCTGCTCCTATCTGAATATTTTTTAACGTTGTAACATAATCATTAAGTTGTTTAGCCTCTGGAATTTTATTTAAACTCTGTAAATTCGTCATTAATGAACGCAGCGGGCCGTTACCTGAAGCCATCTCCTGGAAGTTTTCTCGCAGGCTATTTCCATCCATTTGTTCCAGTTACGGTATTGTTCTCTTAAGTCCCTTTAGCGCGATATCGAGTAAAGGTTGCTTACTTTCTGCACCAACATCGTTATTTTGTTCTGTCACTTTTGTATCGCCGCCTTTTATGACTAAAGCGGCATTCATGACACCAACATTATCCTTGTTCTTAATAAGATTTATAAACCCTCCGTCAGCACCTTTTACACACTCCGTGATCTGCACTACTAAACGTTGGGTAAGGGGTTTGTTCATATTTATACTGGACATGTACAAAGCATTATTGACCGCTTTTTCCCCATATTTTTCCGTTAATGCCTGGAGAAATGTCTGTAAAATCTTTTGGTTCTGTACTCTGATATTTTCCGTGTGTTTTTGCACCACTTCAGTGTTTTTAAATAAGGGCATTTTTCCAAGCCAGGTTAATACTTTTGACGAAAATTTTTCAGGCGCAACATATGCCTTATCAGTATTTTCCTTAGCAATATATAGCCGGGTATCACTCGACACGCCAGATTTTGAAAATGAAGACAATGTTAAATTATTCAACTTCCTCTCATCATACCTTAGCATATTCCTGTAGTATGTTTTTGAGCGCTTCCTGCTTATTCACAAATGACTCAAGCTGCGATATGATATGATAAATATTTGTCAGATCGGTAATTGCATGTATAAACAACAACGTCTCTGCGGCATCAATATACGCTAACGTACCTTCATTATTCGCAGCCAGTTCACCATTAATCACCATAATCTGCCGCCAGATAGAATCGCCACAAACAGGCGATAGCGGTATAATCATACCGTTCAATAACCAGATATCATCTTTAGCTTCAATAGACGTAAAAATATCGCTATCGAGTAGTAATAAGCACTGATTGTTGTCATCAAAAGTGAGCGGTAAACCCAATTTCTCACCAATATTAGCGATAATATCCTGGTGTGCTTGCAATTTACTTTCCTCTTTAATTATATCTTTTACAAGATTGCTTCTTCAAATTTAATCTGGTTACACAATGTCTTGATATTTTTTCGCGCCCATCGCCGAGCGCAATATTTCTCTCCTTTAATCCAGTAGAATAGCCATTCACTACGCATCGGAACACAAATCAGCAGTTCCTTCGGATCATTTTCAACATGACGTAACTTGCCTTTAATAACAAAACGCGAACTGTCAGCAATATCATCATATATTGCAGCCATGCCTGAACCGGGTACTACATGTGTGATGATTTTCATAACAATTAATCTTGTTCAATTGTTGTCGAGCGAGAGAAAAATACTACACCCTGGACTCAAGACTTTTTTTAACAACACGGCATATATCCGCAAAGGTCGTCATATCAGGAAGATCGTTTTCATTACAACTAATGTCAAACTCCTCACTAAGACCAAATACAATATCAATTAAATCCAATGAGTCAGCGTAAAGATCCTCAACCAGATGGGTCTGACCATTGATACTATCAACATCAACGGCAATACAGGAGGTGATCACTTTTTTGACTCTTGCTTCAATATCCATATTCATCGCATCTTTCCCAGTTAATTAACGCTGCATGTGCAAGCCATCAACGGTAGTAATAACCCGATCCACACCAGGTTTATTCAGGTATGACTCGTAAGCCGGGCCAGCTCGCCAGCTACCGTCTCCGATAAGGCCGTCCAGCACATTACTTAACACATAGTCAGTTTCCCCTTTTTGCCTGGTCAACCCCGCCTCTCTGGCAAACTGCAATGCAATCTCAGCCAGTTTTTCTTTTTGTGGATGATGAGTAATGACCTCTTTGAGCGTCTCCATTTTCGCTTTCAATTCTGGGTGCTTGTCAATATCGCTACATTGCGCTTTCAACGCTGCACTCTTTATCGTGTCATTGGGTAATATTTCCCCACGCAAGCCGTCAAACGCTCTGCGTACAGGAAACGGTGTAGAGGCATCCGGCTCCAGGGCTTTACGTATCACACCCAAAAACGCCTCACGGGCGTTGAAATGTATTGAATGCATATTCGTAACGCTCGGTACTGTTGAGAGGAAACTATTTTGCTTAAACTTCAAACCAGAAAATGGGCCAGTCTTATCTGTCTGGCTATTATCATTATCGGTCGTACCGGCTTTATTACCTGTAATTACCGTCGAGTCTGATTGTAAGGTATCGATTTTAACATTCTCGACGCCAGCCAGTTGACTGGCAAGCGGCTTCACATTCACAATCTCTGCCGTCTGGCTTTGCTGTTTATTATCATCAACGCCGTGCACCGTGGCCTGTAACGGCTTGCCGATAATGCTCTTGCTGGTTACGCCATCGACTTCATCAAAAGAGGTTGTTTCACCCGTAGTGCCCTTTTCTGACGTGACCACCTTTCCATCTTTACTTTCGGATGAAGAGTTGGTCACAGCCTCTGCCGTCGCATGAGCCGTGACGTCAATTTTACCCGCGATGCCATGGTCAATTGTCCCTGTGCTGGCGCTGTGTGCGGTCTCCGTTTGATGCGTAGTCGAATCCACACGCGAATGACTATGACTTACGTTGCTGCTGTTAGTCGAATGGTGTGACTCGCCATGGCGTTGGCTGTTATCAATAAATGTTCGGCTATTATCAATCGTCTTCCGGCTATTATCATGGTTGCTATTATCGATATGGCGCTGGCTATTATCGACATGGCTTCGGCTATTGTTAATATGCTTACTGTTATCCACGCTATGGTTACTGCTATCAATATTAATATTGATATTAATACCCGTAGGTTCTGCTTTTTTCCCACCATCAGGTACTGGTCCAGCCGCAGGTTCCGGAATTTTAGGGTCAGGCAGTTTATCTGCAGGAATTTGTGCAAAAACATTACGTAGCAGCAGGGGTATCAACGTTTGCATTTCAAGGTGCCGGGCTTCCCGTCCTACGCTGGTACCCTGCTCTTGCGTTAATTTTTGGTGGCACATATCAAGCGCCTCAACCGCCTTCGCCGCCGCTTTGTCAACAAGCTGCGTAAGACTGCTGCGGGTTAACGGATCTAACGTACAGCCAAAGTTATGTTCAATGCAGCTGGCAATATAGGGCATCACCTCCTGCATAACAAGATTCGTCGATAATTTACTTAATTCACCGCCAGTGTTATTTTTGATGATATCTAACAGCTGCTTTTCCAGGTTTTCCAGCTTCGCTTCCGCTTTCTTTGTTTCTGGCAGCCATGGCCCAAAAGCTGACTTTTCTTTCAGGCCATCTTTTATGATTTGCGCGGTATACTCTGCCCCCACCTTCATCAGTAGCGTCTTCGCCTCAGGAGAATCACTGGTGGCGTTGAGCGCTGAACGAAAGAGGCCGGCAAACTCCATTATCGCTTTCTTACCGGCGACATTATTTGAATTGGTAAAAACTTCTTTTAACGCCTCGGCGTCTTTCCCGCATTTAAACAACGCATCCAGACTCGCCTGTTTGATCAGCGCGGGAAAATCTTCCAGTTGCTGGCCTTTAATTTCCCCTGACAGCGTTGCTGTGGCACTTTCTCTGACCGCGGAAAGATTCGCCGCAAGATTCGTGGCCTGCGTTTTGATCTCGGTCTGCATACCTGGCATTATGACGGGGGGCTGAGTTCTTACACTTGTAACCATTATTAATATCCTCTTCTGTTATCCTTGCAGGAAGCTTTTGGCGGTTTCCAGGCTGCTACTTATCGTACTGCTCAGCACTTTTACCAGGTTGTCGTACAATGAATTGGCATTGCTATATTTTTGCGTCAGCGTCTGTAATGTGGTTTTCAGATTTTCTTCCTGTGCTTTAAAACCCGACTGCCAGGCTTGATATTTGGCGTTATCCAGTTCAAGGGCTGAACCCGATCCTATTCCATTAAGATCGCTAACCATTTTGCTCAGTGGCCCCGTATCCACCAGTACGACATAACCAGAACCAGACGCCTTTAGACAGCTGTCCGGTAAATTCAATTCTTTAATCCACTGCTCAGCTTCCGCTTTCGTTGCTGTTGTCATTCCGCTGCCAGTTTGCGAGGGAAATAAAATCGTATTTTTATTTATTTGAGTGTATTTATTAATTAAACTACTTATTTCACTTTTAAGTGAGTCAACATTTAGCTTAATGGTATTTCCATCCTTACCAGGCGATAACCAGCCTCCCATTTTGGAAAGAATATCACTGAAGGCCTGATAAAAATCGGTATAGACTGCGACAACGTTTTCATAAACGCCCAGGTAGCTGTCACCTATCGCCGATATATTTTGGGAAACCATATCCCAAATCTCAGCATCAGAAATGGTTGTTCTCGGCTGCGCCATAGGCGAAGCGCTAAATAAGGCCGACGTCGGCGCAGAAAACGTGCTCCGCAGGTTCTCATTTTGTTCTGCGGATAATGACACGCCGGACTTCGCCAGCGCATTCAGGCTGCTGGTCAACTGTTGGCGCGCCAGCGTGCGCTCGTCATTATTCTCTTCAGAAATCGGTGGCGTTGACTGCAGCGTCTGCTGTGCCTGCTGGATTTTAGTAGCCGCCTGCGATAATGAAATGATATCTGTGCCGCGATGTTCTGTGGTAGACGGTACCACGGCAATCTCGGCGTGCTCGCTCGCCGAAGGAGTCTGCGGCCGTTCGGCAACGATCCCCGGATGAGGAGAAGCGGAATAATTTTGAATATTAAGCATAATATCCCCAGTTCGCCATCAGGAGGGCGATTAAATCCCCCCCTGATGGCGTATAGTTGATCTGTCAGATTAAGCGCGAATATTGCCTGCGATAGCAGCGAGTGCGGATGCTTTCGACTGGTTAATGCTCTCCATTGTTTTCAGCATTTCCTGAATCAGGCTGGTCGATTTACGTGAACTTTCACGGGCTTCGTCCGATGCGGTGCTGGCAACCCGGTTATTCACCTGGCTAATTTGCTGCTCGGAACGTTCCTGAGTAGCGGCGTACTGCCTGGACGCCCCTGCAATACCACCGACCGTGACTGAGTTCTTCATAATCAGATCGCCCGTCATCTGCATCTTGCGCGCATCGATTCGGGTCATATCCATGGTATTCTGCTCAAGACGAATATCGGATTCGACAGACTCAAGACGTTTCGACAGAATAGCCTGATGTTCAGGGGAGATTTGTTTATTACTGTTTTTAATACCCAGACTTTCCGTGGCGCTGGTTCCGGCATTAGATTTAAGCGTCGCATCATTAAGATTTTTCGTCGCATCGGTACCGGTTTTCTTCATATTTAACGATTTCAGAGAATCGACGCCTTCAGCACCAAGTTTGACGCTATTCTGCCCGTTCAGCACGTTTTTAATACTGTGGCTTTCAGTGGTCAGTTTATCGATCTTCGCGGCATTATGTTTAAGCGCGCCTCTTTCATTCTGCAGCCCCTTATATTCCAGTTTGGCGCCCACGCCAGTGATCCCCAACTGAAGCGCGCTCTGGGAAATACTACCGGACAACGCATTCATCCCTTCGCGCATCATGGAGCTTGCCGTCGTTTTAGCTGCATCAAAACTGACTAATGACAACTTACCAGACAGTTTGCTATCAGCCTGGTTCAACGTCAGCATTAACGTATTCGCGGCAGCCAACAGCGCAACGGCACTGGAAGACATTCCGCTAATATCAAAAAACTTTCCGACTTCTGCCTGCTGCTCGCGTAACTGGGTTTGCACAACCTCATTCGCTTTAGTCGTGACATTATTTGCCAGGGCATTCAAATCCTGATTCATGTCGGTATTTTGAATACTGGCTTTTAAAAAGGACGTGATCGTTCCGGGGGTTTGCGTTAATACCCCTGGCGCAGGCGCGCTCAGTGTAGGACTCAACCCCAGGTCACTGACTTTACTGCTGCTAATACCAATACTATTCAGAATATCTTTAGCGCTAACGGATTGCGAAGCTGTCTGTGAACTATTCTCAACAGAATGATTATTTAAATAAGCGGCGGGATTTATTCCCACATTACTAATTAACATATTTTTCTCCCTTTATTTTGGCAGTTTTTATGCGCGACTCTGGCGCAGAATAAAACGCGAAGCATCCGCATTTTGCTGTACCGCAGAAGACATGGCTTTTTGCAGTTCCGCCGTTACCTTCTGGTTTTCACCAAATATTTCTACGGATTGTTTAAGCCACTGCTGAATCTGATCCATGGCAAAACGGGCGAGCATAAAATCAGCAAGCGCCTCGCTGGCATTTTTAATAAATACCCCCTCGGCAACCCCACCGGCTGACTGGGCTGCGGTATTCGTGACTTCCATGCCCAACGCCACTTTATTTAGGGTATTACCTACCAGCTCTTTACTTAAGGCATTCGTTTGCAGGCCCATCTTGCTACCCACATTACCCAGGCCGCTAGTAATACGTTGCATCCCCTGGGTAAAGAGTTTGCTGCCGTTTTGTGCCAACTGTTTCAGCACGTTAGGCACCAACTTCTTAATCGTTTCGCCCATCATTTTGCTCAGCGCGTTACCCAGTTTCGCCGCCGCGCCTTTCCCGACAACTGCGACCACCACAATGACCGCTACCATGGCAATAGCGGCGACAATCGCACCAACAATGCTGCCTGCCATCTCTGCCGTTTTCTTATCGACGCCTAATCCTTCCAGCGCTTTGGTAATCGCCTTGCCAATCAGCTCCATTAACGGCTTCAGCACATGCTCCATAATCGGGTTTAGCGCCTGCTGAATAAACGACACCCCCGTCGCCGCCTTCACAATTTCATCGGCCACCATTACCGCAAGTCCCACCGCAGCCAGCGCCAGACTCGCCCCACCGGTAAAAACAGCGGCCACAACGCTGACAATGGTTAGCAGCGCGCCGAGGACTTTCCCGATACATCCCATAATGCGGTTCGTTTCCTCGGCTTTGCGCGTCTCTTCCTGGAATTCAGCCGATTTCTTTTCCATCTCCGCCTGACGCCCTTCCTGCAAGGCGTTGAAAAGCGCAAGATCGTTTTGCAGGCTTTCTTCCGTATTTTTGCCCACAATCTCAATAAACATGGCCATGAGCATAGTGAGGCGGGCGACATTTGACAGATTATCCTGCTCACCCTGGGAAACCTGATTCTGAGAGGCGGCATTAGCCGTTCCCTGGAATTTGGTCAGAATGTTATCCGCTTTCTCGGCTTTCGCTTTGGCGTCTGTGCCTGCTTTAACCGTCGCATCCGTGGCCTTATCTAAGGCCTCTTTCGCCTCTGTCGCTTCTTTTCCGGCCTGTTCTACCGCGGCTTCAGCTTGTGCATAGCCGGGGTCAGCTGGGTCCAGCGATTGCAATTTATTTTGCGCCTGCGTCAGTTTTTTGGCCGCAGCGTCATAAACACTCTTGGCGGTATCCGTCTTTTTGATGCTGGCTTCATAGAGATCCGTCGCCTCCTGAGCCTCTCCCAGAGCCGTCTGGAATTCTTTCGATACCTGAATCCCCATCTCTTTTTGTGACTCAATCATCGCCTGCCATACCGCCAGACGAGACTCCAGTTGAGACAGCGAAACATCGCCCAGTAGTGTCATTAACTTGCCAAGCAGTAATGTCAATTGCCCTTCGCTGGAGAGTTTTTCCCGGGCGGCGTCCGTAGGCGGCTTTAGACCCACCGTATTAATAGCGCTCTCGCCGGACTTTGTTCCGGCTTTAAGGTCGCCCGCTTTCGTTGCCACCACATCTTTAAAAGCTTTATCCGCCGCTTTTAAAAAGTCCGTGTTCTTACGAACGCCTTCAAAAGCCGCCTCAGCGAGGCGCGGATTTTGGGTATATCCGCTACGGCTAATGCTACTTGCGTCATTTACCATAATTATTCCTTTTCTTGTTCACTGTGCTGCTCTGTCTCCGCCGTTTTTAGCGCCTCCAGATAGACCAACGCTTTTGCCCGCAGAGACTCATCTTCAGTACGTTCATTGACAAGTTCAAAACACTGTCTGGCTTTTGCCGCCTTACGCATTAATAATTGACACTGCCCGGTAAAAAAAACGGGGCGATAATCATTTTTAAGTAACGTAAACGCTACTGCATAAAGGTCACATGCTTTCTGAAATTGTTTTTTCAGTTGGCATACCGCCGCCAGTCCCATGGTGTAATCGGGATTGTAAAAATCATAAATGCATAAGAAACGAAAGAATGTCTCAGCTTCATCCAGTCGTCCCTGGTTATAAAACTCATAAGCATGAGCATATAAACCGTCCATCATATCTTGAGGGATCCCGTGAACGTCTTTTAGCGTGGCGCCTTCACTAACGGCATCCCAAATCATTTCCGCAACACGTTCTTCGCTGACATTATTTTGATAATCCATTACTTACTCCTGTTATCTGTCACCGACTTTGTAGAACTTAACGACTGCGTTTATCTGATGCAGTTATTAAACCCCGACGGTGGTTAGTGAACATTCAAAAAACTCCCAATGAATACATCGCTACTGCTTTACGCGGCTCAATGCCGTACCTCGTTTTCTTGTGGCTGAATAACGTCTTTGCCCGCGTTTTCTACCTCTTCCAGCCAAACCAGAAGACGTAAAACTTCATCAATTTCTTCCAGACTCACCAGATCATAACGGCGATGGGTTTTGAAAAGACTGCGCGCCAGTTTGATATCGACGATCACAGGTACGCCAACCTTCTCCGCATAGGCGCGGACGGCCAGTGCGCGCTGATTCGTTTCATACACCGAGATCATCGGAATCGGCATCAATTCGGGTTTAAAATAAATCCCGATCGTAATATGCGTGGGGTTGGCAACAATCAGGCGTGAGTTTTCAATATCGGATTTCACCTGTTCAGACAGAATTTCCATATGAACTTCACGTCTTTTAGATTTAACCTCTGGGTTCCCTTCCTGCTCCTTCATTTCACGCTTCACTTCTTCCTTATCCATTTTCATATCTTTCATGGTCAGGAAATATTCCGCAATAGCATCCAATAATAAGACAATCAATGCGCAAGCAAGGCAAGTTAATACCAATGCGAGGAGAAGTTCACGCCAAATGACGGCAATATCCACAACATTGCCATTTAACTGAGAAAAGATTTCAACCTTATATTTCTTCCAGCAAATGATGGCGGCCACCACAAAGGATGAGAGATACAGTAGGGTTTTGACCGTATCTTTAACCGTGCGCATACTAAAAAGTTTTTTCGCCCCTTCTACCGGGTTTAACGCCGATAAATTAGGTTTTAATGCTTCTGTCGCCAGCACGAAACCGGCCTGTAATAACGCCGGTAATGCGGAACACACTAAACAGAGCAGCATAAATGGAATCAGATATTTTAATCCTATCCCAAAAACGGCCAAACTGTAATCAGCCATGCTCTGATCAAAATTATCCGCAATAATGATCTTAATTATCCCCATAAACTCATTAAATGAGCCATACGACACCAGATAGGCAATTCCTCCCAGCGTCAGACAGGCGATAATGAGATCTTTACTTTTAAATGACTGGCCTTTTTTAGCGGAGTCTTCCAGCCGTTTTTTAGTCGGTTTTTCTGTTTTATTCGAGGACATGCGTCGCCCCTCGCTCGTAAAACCAACTGCTTAACCCTGTGGCCTGGAAAGAGAGTCGCGGTACATTGTCCGGTAGTACCGGAGAGAAATAAAGCAGCATAATTAAAACGGCAATGCCGCTTTTTACCGTCAGTGAAATCGCAAAAGCGTTCATTTGCGGAGCAAAGCGCGACAATAAACCCAGGAATACTTCTGACAGCAACAGCACTAATACCACCGGACTGGCCAGAACCAAGGCGTTTTGAGCCACCTGATTAATAAACGTTAATAGCGGCGGTAATGAAGGCGTGCACTCGTTCATCGGATCGCATAGCTGATAGCTTTTATTTAACACGTCAACCATCGTGACCAGACCGCCGTTTTGTAAATAAACGACAGCGGCAAACATATTCAGGAAATTAGCCATTTCCGAGGTATCAATACCGTTTGCCGGATCGATACTGCTACTTAGCGTTGCCCCTCGCTGGTTATCGATAATACAACCCAGCGCATGCATAACCCAAAAAGGCCATGACAGCAGACAGCCCAGCATGACGCCTACCGCCGCTTCTTGCAGAACTAACGGGATCATCGCCACCGATAAAAACGGCGGCGCCTCGTTCAATGCATGCGGCCATACTCCCAATGCCACCAGGATGATAATGGCGTTTCTCGGCGCGCCGCTTAATACCCCGCTATTCAAAAACGGCAGGAAGAAAAAAATCGGCGCTACGCGAGCAAACCCTAGTGCCGCAGACGCAACCAGGTGATGAATTTCAAAGTACAACGCGTAAAGCATTTTTTACCCCTTAGCCAACGCCAGGAATATCACCTGACGCCCGTAAGAGAGTAAAACTTCGCCATACCAGCCAGACAGTAAAAACAAGCATAAACACACGCCAAGTAATTTAATGCCAAAAGGCAGCGTCTGTTCCTGTAATTGCGTTACCGTCTGGAATAACCCTACCAGGAGGCCGATAATCGTTGCGACAATCGTCGGCCACCCTGACAGGATCAAAACAAGATAGAGCGCCTTATTACCTGCAAACACTAAATCATCCATTTAACTATCCCGTCTCGTAATGATGTCATGTTGCAATGTCCATATACTGTAATATCAATCCCTTAGACAGTAAGGTCCAGCCATCAAGCGCGACAAAAAGCACCAGCTTAATAGGTGTAGATATCGTCACCGGACTCATCATCATCATCCCCAGCGCCAGTAGCACGCTGGATACCACCAGGTCGACGACAACAAAGGGCAAATAGAGATAAAAACCAATTTTAAACGCGCTTTTTATTTCGCTCAGCGCATAAGCAGGTAATAACGCAAATATTGATGGTTTTTCAATTTCATCTTTGTCACGCTTTACCGTCTCGGTCTCTTCTCCATACTGACGCTTCAGTTGCGCGTTTTCAAAAAACTGAACTAACTCGCGATCTGAATATTTGATCAGATAATCGCGATAACCATCCAGACCTTCATCAACGTGTTTACTTAATGACGAAATATCATTAAAGGTGACATCTTCGTCCTCAAAATAGACGTAGGCATCATGCATTATTGGCCACATAACAAACATAGAAAGCAGCAATGCGACGCTGTTAAGCGTCATATTTGAAGGTATCTGCTGCAATCCCAGGGCGTTACGCACCATGACAAATACAATAGAAAATTTAACGAAACAGGTTCCTGACGCAATAATAAATGGCAACAGGGTGGAAAATGCCAGTAAGGCAATTAATGAGATATCATTCCCCATTACCAGACTCGCTCAGCCATTCATGGATCTCAACGCCTAAGGTGTCATTCATCTGTACCAGTTCGCCATTACCAAGCAAAACACCATTCGCCATAATTTCAACGTTAAGTTCAACATTGGTCGGCAGTGATAATAGCTGTTGCTGCCCCATGGCTTCGAGTTCGGCGAGGGTAACGTTCTTACGATACAAAACAAATTCCAGTTTGACGGGCAATTGATTCAAGCCAGGCAGAGTTTCTGCAGTTTCAGTTGTATTATTTTCTTCTTCGATATGTTGAATATCTAACGTTTCCACAATAATTCCCCCTTCAACACGGTTGAAATGACCTAACTTTTTCGCGTAGCAATAAACTTCCGCACGGGAAGTACGAATCAGGAGTACATCTCCGATCCCGATTCGGCCCAGCAAAGAACGCTGCGTATCACTGCTACCGATTACAAAGCGCAACGGCCAACGCAGCATTTTCGGCCTGCCGCCCCCGACTGCAGGCAGTTCAGGAAGATGCTCAAACCACAGGCCGCCCCGATCGCTCATAATGTGCAACAATTTCCCTTCCGGCAGCGCGCTTCCCGGTACGGGGTTCTCTACGCATAAACGCCGACAGGACAAATGCGGCACGGGCAACTCAAACGGTCGCTCTGTTGCAGCAAGCCAGGGAACGACCAGGTGCTCAGCACCGGCAGAAACCGCCGCCCCCGCCAGAGCGGGAGAGACATGCTCAAGCCAGCCCCCAGGTTTAATCCAGGCCGACCACCGTTTTTCTGCATCGCTCAACCGAACCCACATTCCCTGTCGCGTCGGATATTCCAGCGTCGCTTCCCGGCCATGGCGCTGGCATTCTGTCGCGGTTTGCGCCAATAGCCATTCGCGACGATCAATCTGTCTCACACGCAATGACATCAGGCGTCATCCTCCTCGCCAGATTGCTGTCTGTGCTGTTGCTGCTGCGGATTTTGTTGATCGTCTCGCGTCAGGTGCCAGCGCTGGGGATTACCGTTTTGCCATTGATCATGCAAACGATGTTCAACCTGCGTATTTGACGGTATTAACGAAAACTCCCCTGCTTGCCGCGCCTGAATATTGACGGAATAGTCATTTCCCCAGCGCTGAAAACGGTAAGTCAGCGAGCTATCCTCTCCTTTCACGCCATCGGCAGTGGGAAAAATAGTCATCATCGGCTTTGATTGCGCCGCTAAAGGCATTTTTTCATCGCCGCCGGTTAATTGGCTAAGATCGGCGATAGTGGTTGGTTGCAGCGGAAGCTGAGAAACATCTTTAACCTTTTTATGATCTTTATCGTCAGGCTTACCGGTATTGGCTGCGGCCATTCGGGCAGGTGCGACATCCCGCGCCAGCGGCGCGCCCTCTTTACGAACGCCTTCGCCCGCGATGGCTTTATTATCCCCAGGCAATGCCTTGATATTATCGTCAGAGATTCCCGTGGCATTATCGGTTACTTCACTAACGGATTCCACGGCTTTTAAATCAGCAGATAATTTTTTACCGCTTACGCTTTCTAACGGCCTATTTTTAGGCGATAGCAACGCTGCGGATTTATCTACTTTGGCCTCCGCAGAAATCAAACCGACAGATTTTTCAGCAGTGACTTTCAACAGTTTTTCAGCAATCCTGAGTTCGCCTTTTCCGTTATGATGCAGACCAGAAACGTTGCCATTGTGATGTTCTGATTTCGCTGGCGCGCAATGTCGCCATGCCGCCAGTAATACCGGTAAAGCCGTTTCTTTATGCATTACGAAAGCATCGCCATAGTCGCGATCTTTTTTATCACCGGAATATTCTGTCTTATGTTTTTCCACCGTTTTTTTTAATGCTTCTGATAAACCGCCAACCTCATCCTGCTGCGGCAGTAAAATGTTCCCGGATGAACTGACAGCTGACACATCGCCCATTAAATTATCTCCTCTGACTCGGCCTCTTCCTGCTGTATCTCTCGCTGGATATAGTGTCTTTTCTGACGAATTATCCAGCGTTGATAGTTCCCTTCTTTGCGCAACCAATATTTACTTTTTTTCTGAAACTCTTCCCTTTTCTTTTCCAGCTCGCTCCGTTTTTCCTGAATTTGTATAATCTGGAGTTCTAAATCTTTTATCTGCCGGCGAACAATAGACTGCTTACGTAATAACGTATAAATTTCCTCACGACTGAGCTGTCTGTTTTCTGCACGCAGCGTATCTAATAACAATTTCAGACCCGCTATTTGTTCAAGGATCGCCTCCTCCTCGGCCTGCAGCCCGCGGTCCTCATCCTGATAGCGAAGTAATATTGACTCACACTGTGAATGAAATACCGTACAGCGCCGCTGTAAAACTTTAATTCTGGTCAGCGAATGCATTCATACCGCTCAACGTGTCATCAAAGGATGAATATTGCGCTACCGGCTGGCATAACCAGGCTTTCAGGCTATCCCGCATCTGCATCGCCCGATCGTTATCGATATTTTCGCCAGGACGATATTCTCCCAAGTCAATGAAAAGCTGGAGCTCTTCCAGACGCGTCATTAATTTACGCACGGCAGATGCCTGTTCAGCATGTGTCGGCGTCGTGACTTGTCCAAAAACGCGGCTTACGCTTTTCAGTACATCGATTGCCGGGTAATGTCCCTGCCCGGCCAGCTTTCTGCTCAGATACAGGTGACCGTCAAGGATAGAGCGAATTTCATCCGCCATCGGGTCCGCCTCTTCCTCGCTTTCCAGCAGTACCGTATAAAAGGCAGTAATGCTTCCCTCGCTGGTCGCCCCGGGGCGTTCCAGCAAGCGGGGCAAATTATCGAATACGGAGGCGGGATAACCTCGACGGGCCGGACGCTCTCCCGACGCCAGTGCCACATCTCGCAAAGCACGCGCATAACGGGTCATGGAATCGATAAAAAGCACGACCCGTTTTCCCTGGTCGCGAAAATATTCCGCTACGGTTGTCGCCAGTTGCGCCGCATTGCAGCGATCGACCGAGGGGAAATCGGAAGTGGCAAAAACCAGCACGCATTTTTCTTTCTTATGCGAAGCGCGCAACATATCCACGAATTCAGTGACCTCACGGCCTCGTTCACCGATAAGACCGATAACAAAGACATCCGCCTCCGTTTGCTCGATCAGCATATGCATCAGCATGGTCTTACCGCATCCTGCGGAGGCAAAAATGCCCATTCGCTGGCCTACGCCACAGGTCAATAACCCGTCAATCGCGCGCACACCGGTAATCAGCGGTTCACGGACGCCAACGCGCGAAGCGTAAGACGGCGGTGCGACATCAATAACGCGTTCTTCGCTAATCGGCGCCACTTCAGGGGTAAAACGCTCAACGATTTTCCCTGTCGGATCCAACACCGCGCCTAATACTGAGTATCCCACCCACGCCGATAACGCACGTCCAGTGGGATAAAGCACGACATCGCGGCTCAGCCCCTGGGCATTGCCGATAAGGCTCAGCACGGTGCGTTCCCGCTGTAAGCCAACCACCTGCGCACGTGCAACAACCTGTTTTTGGTGCCAGCCACGGCGTATTTCACACAGTTCGCCAATGGCCACATCGCGCAATTCCGCCTCAATAATTGGGCCGGTTATTTTTTGTGGGTAGGCCAGATATTGCAGTAAACGAGGTGTTTTCATCTCATTAGCGACCGACTAAAAACTTCCAGATAGTTGTAAAACCCATTCAAGGCAGTAGAGAACTTTTCACCGTCAGATAAAAAATCCGGATGCACTAAGGCTTTAAGCGTTAGCTCCCCATTCTGCTCCCCCAGTAGTAATTGCCCGCCGCGGGCAAAATGGCATCCTTCCATTATGGTCATTAAGATTTCATAAGCCCGCTGTTGTAATACCACCATGCTGTCAGCACCCAATTGCGCCCAGATCCATACATCATCGTCCTTGACGCTGATACAGATACTTGGCAATGCAAATAAATCCAGAACAATTGTTGAATGGCTATCTATTCCTCCAATTAATGAAGGATCGCAACCACTTACTTCCAGTGCGGAACGAACTAATTCAGCGATATCCAAATGTTGCATAGATCTTTTCCTTAATTAAGCCCTTATATTGTTTTTATAACATTCACTGACTTGCTATCTGCTATCTCACCGAAAGATAAAACCTCCAGATCCGGAAAACGACCTTCAATCATTTTCTTAATAAATCGACGGACATCGACAGACGTAAGGAGGACAAGATCTTTATGTGCAATCAATAAATCATCCAACTTAAGTGTAATGAGATCCATCAAATTAGCGGAGGCTTCCGGGTCAAGGCTGAGGAAGGTACTGCCAGAGGTCTGACGGATCCCTTTGCGAATAACATCCTCAACTTCAGCAGATACCATTACTGCTCGTAATTCGCCGCCATTGGCGAATTTATGACAAATATAACGCGCCATTGCTCCACGAATATGCTCCACAAGGTTAATGACATCTTTTTCTCTTGGCGCCCACAATGCGAGCGCTTCCATAATTAATTTCATATTACGCACGGAAACACGTTCGCTTAACAAACGCTGCAAAACTTCAGATATACGTTGTACCGTGGCATGTCTGAGCACTTCTTTAAGTAAATCAGGAAATTTCGCTTCCAGTTGGTCCAGCATATGTTTTGTTTCCTGAATACCGAAATATTCATTGACGTTGCGCGCCAGCGTCACCGCCAGACAGTGGTAAAGCTCATCAAGCGCGTTCCGCAACACATAGCCAAGCTCCCGGAGTTTCTCCCCCTCTTCATGCGTTACCCAGAAATACTGACTGCTACCTTGCTGATGGATTGTTGGATTAATGCCAAAGGAAACAACTTCATCGGAATAATTTACCACTCGCATCAAATCAAAATAGACCGTAAATTGTTCAACACGGATCTCATTAATCAACAATACGATGCTGTTATCGTCCAGGCCCTCGCCATCGCGTAACAATACTTCCGGCAGGCGCACGCCATAATCAATAAAGAACTGACTACGTAGGCGCTCCGCAAGTTGAGCTTTTTCCAGATCTTCACGCCGGCTCTTCGGCACAAGTAATATCAACGGTACAGTCTCTGTAGAGACTTTATCGAGATCGCCAATCAGTCCTAACGACGACCCTTCTTTTTCCTCAATACTGAGCGGCTGCTCGCCTTTGCTGGTTTTAGGTTTGGCGGCGCTACGTTTTGCTTCACGGAATTTAAAATAGAAGAGTACGCTTAAAACCACCGATAAAATAACAAATACCGGCAGCGGGAATCCCGGCAGAGTTCCCATTGAAATGGTCAAAATAGCCGTAACAACCAATACAAATGGGTTGTTCAACAGCTGCGTCATGATATTCCGCCCCATATTATCGCTATCGCCATTTACGCGAGTCACGATAAAACCGGCACTAATCGCAATCAACAATGCGGGGATCTGGGCGACAAGACCATCACCAATGGTCAGCATGGTATAAGTAGACAGAGCGGAGGACAAATCCATACCATGGCGGGTCATCCCCACCGAAATACCGCCAATAAAGTTCACAAAGATGATAATGATGCCGGCAATAGCGTCACCTTTGATAAACTTCATCGCACCGTCAAAGGAACCGTAAAGCTGGCTTTCCCTTTCCAGTACGCTTCGCCGTTCGCGCGCAGCATCCGCATCAATAATACCGGCCTTCAAATCGGCATCAATACTCATCTGTTTACCGGGCATACCATCCAGAGAAAATCGGGCCGCGACTTCCGCGACGCGTTCTGAACCTTTGGTAATAACGATAAACTGGACCACGGTGACAATAGAGAAGACAACAAAACCCACCGCCAGGCTATCGCCAATAACGAATTGCCCGAACGTGGCGATAATTTCACCGGCATCGGCTTCAATCAAGATAAGACGGCTGGTACTGATCGATAATGCCAGACGAAAGAGCGTGGTAATTAACAGTACCGCAGGAAACGTTGAAAAACTGAGGATTCTGTCAATGTAGAACGACCCCATAAACACCAATATCGCCAGTACGATATTCAGTGCGATCAGGAAATCAACCAGATAGGTAGGTAATGGAATGACGAACATAGAAATGATCATCACCATTAGTACCAGAATCAGTAATTCAGGTCGTAAACGAGCACTGTTAAGTAGAGAAAGCAGCACTATAGGTATCCTGTTAATATTAAATTAAGACAGCTTTTCAATAGTACGACGCTGTTCTGCCATTTCATGCTTGTAGGCAATATCGGTCATACTACGTAACGCCATTAACAATTCTTCCTGCCAATATTCTTCATAAAAGAGTGAAGAGGGTATGGCTTTACATACTTGATAAAATATCTGCAAAAAGGATGCATGTTCTTTATGACTAAGCAATAACGCATTCAAACCTATAATATCGGCTAACAGCGAATCCACTTCATGTGGCTGTTGCAATAGCGAAAGCATCAGTAGTAGCCACGACGACTCCTCCGCATTAAACGCTTTGGTAAACGAATACGACAACAATGTACTCACAAACAGTAGGTCAGCGGAGCGCAACATTTTAAGTTGCGTCAGGCGTCGTAAAAGCTGGCCAAACTCCAGGCGCGAACAGCTGGCGTCATTCGCGTCAATATCGGTTAATAGCGAACCCTCGATAAAATCCAGTACCACCAGTCGACGTTGATAGCCATAACTGGCTATCCAGTCAGAGTAAATCTCCACTTCATGTGATTCACTCTGGATAAATTGCCGATAGCTGGCGCGCAATAAGCCTGGTTTTAACGATAATGTTTTCCCAAAAAGCCGGGCCTTCAACGCACAATTAATCCCTGCCTTGAGGGTCTTCGGATCGGTTTGCTCTTCAACGTGCTTAAGTAACGACTCCAGCTTTTTCCGCACGATCTCTTCCAGGTCTTTACGACGAAGCAATTCGCGTAACACAAGGACTAAATCACTGGGGTCAGGAAATAAGCTACGCGCCTGACGTAAAAAATCTTCTAACGCGCCGCCATGTACGCTAATTAGCTTTAATATTTGCTTCGCCTTCGGTAAAGCCTCATCCTCCAGCACGCGTTCAAAACTGTTAGATAAATTACTGGATTTTTTTTCATAATCGCGACGGTTACGAAATTGCGCCAGCGCCGCTGACATTTCGTCCGTCGACTGGACAAATTTTTGTACTTCCGCCCCTGGAGACGAATCCTCTGCGGCCTGTTGTATTTCCGCCTGTTGCGCATCAGTATGTTGGGTCGCATCCTGATGAGATGCCTGCCGGGACAATATTCTGGAAAATGAAATACCAGAGGTTGAGCCAGGAATCATTTAATTACCTCCTGACCTCTATCCAGATAAACACGAACCCATTTCTGTAACTTATCGTCCCCACTCCAGGCACCGCTTTGCTTCAGAATATTGTTTACCGATTCGCTGGCATCCGGCGTTAACGGGTCGACAATTTCTTTTGGTTCAATCATGAACACACGAACAACATTACTTTTATTCTTACTGGAATAACGGAACAGGCTACCAATAAGCGGTAATTTGCCTAAAACCGGAATACTTTGGACAGTATCGGTATTTGCATCCCGTGTATAACCACCGACCAGCAAACTTTTTCCGTGCGGAACTCTTGCAATAGTGCTAATTAACGTTCGCCCGACTTCGGGTAACGCATCTACGGAGGTGGTAGTATCGGATTGCGGCGTCTTATCGTTGCCATCTTCAATGTCCAGCGACATTTCTATCTGACCATCTGCGGAAAAACGGGGCAGCACTCGGATCATTGTTCCGTATGTTACATGCTCAAGCGCCACATTACGTTCCCCAATCAGCTTGGTGTAAAACGTTCTGTTGTTATCAAAAATAGCGGGAACATTTTCCTGAGTCAGTAATACCGGACGCGAAACCACCGTCGCCTGTTTCTTCTCTTCTAACGCATTGACCGCGGCGATGAATCGACTGCCATCGAGGGTACTTATTGAAGACTGGTTTAATGACACGCCAAGTTTGTCCCCAATAGTTATGCTGCCGCTCCATGAAGTGCCCAAACGCTCCAGATCGCTTTTATTAAGATCGACAATCCACAGGGATAATTCTACGTGACGTTTGGCGACATCCAGCGCTTTAACCAGCATTTCGATAAAATGCACCTGCCCAGCCGTTCCCTTTACTAACAAACTGTTGGTATCCGGATAGGCCACGATTTTAATATTGCCCGCCGCGGCATTTTGCTTTAAAGCTTCCTGCAGACTCATGCCACCGGCATAATTTGCTGCTTTACCTTTTTCTCCATTCGCTGAAAATGCTGGCATCGCCGGGGGTTCGCTACTGACAATATTACCTAAGGGTTGCTCTTCTCCCTGCAATAACCTTTCAATGGCCGTAGCAATACCGGGAATAACCATTTTCTGATCGCGCAGATTGTAGGTACGATCGCCCACGAAGGTATTGTTCAGACGCATCACCCCTATTTTCTGGCGTCCCAGCTCAATACCATCGTTTTGCTTGTCCATCATGGTGGCGGCGTTGACCACCATATCAACATAGACGGGTGGCCCTGAAACATAGAATGTTCCTTTACGGTTATCGCCACGTAGCGGGTAATTTTTGTTATATAAACCTGAGCGTTTTAGAAAATTGTTGAACTCATTGAGTGAGACGTTGCGTAAAGAAACCACGGCATTGCGCATTTCACTGGCGTCATAAATATAGATAGCCTGCCCATCGAAATACCAAATCAGCCCCAGTTGTAGGGAAAGCTTCTCCAGTAATGCGTTAGGATCGTGAAACTCAAAGTTGCCCGTAATTTTTTTTCGTGCCGCCATTTTGCTAACAATGACAGGCTCCTTTAGCTGTAGCGCCATGGCATCGAAAAATGTCCGCAGGCTATCGTCTTTCGCAACAAACCCACTTCCCGTTACAGGTATTTTTTCACTAGAATAACCAGGTGCAACCAGAACAAGCGCGGCACATGCCAGCACTCTGGCCAAAAGAATATGTGTCTTCATTTGTCTGCCAATTGAATAATATTTGATAATTTCCGCGGCGAAACGCCGATCAGCTCTTTGATCTCACTAGAAAAATGTGAAGGCGATGAGTAACCATGATTAACGGCTAATTGGGTGATGTTCTCGTGGCCTTCTACACTATTCAGCAGCGATTGCGCCATACGCCAGTTTCGTAATTCACTCTTCGCTTTTCCGCCCAACGCTCTGCTGCACAAACGACGAAAATGGGTATAAGAAACGCCATAGTCTTCTCCCAGCATTCTCATCGTGTTGCCGCTGGTTGACTGAGCGAGTAAATAGCCAACCAACCAGTAACTCTCGCTTTTTCGTAACAGCGCCAGTACCTTATTGAAGGCCGGAGAAGGCGTAATAATTTGCTGCAAAAACCAGTACTCGCAGCGTTTACGATCTTGCCAAATAGCGCGAAACTCAGGACTCAGCAAAACCCATTTATCGGATTCAGCATATGTCGTGTCCACTAATCCTGCGCCATCGATAAATGCCAGTAATTTGCTGAGTACTTCAATTTTTAACGGTCGAAAAACCAGGTCTCCTGATACTGGTGCGACAACGGCCTGCTCGCAAAAAAGCAGCGCGCCTTCCTGAATCAGGCAGTTTTCATTGTGTCGGCTTTCAGAAAATGACATATGCAGCTTTTGCGCGGAACACGTCTGTATAAACCATGCTTCCGGGCTGCGGATTTTCCGCTTCTCTCCTTCTTTAAGTACTTCCTGCGTATTTAGCATTGTTGTCAGCACCAGTTAAAAATCATTTTAATATGTAAACAATACCAGGAGCGGGTGGCAAAATCCTGATGCAATCATTATGAAACTGATGCCACCCGCTAATTAAATTAGCCAACTTGCACAGCGCTTGCTGATTTAAAATAGAAAATCAGCTCATAGTATACAAATTATGGCTTATTGTTCTACAGCAGCAAAAATTCAGATATTGTCATCGGGATGGAGAATTAATTATTTATATCAGGAGTTTTTTTTGCTAGCATTCCTGAAACGCATTCGCCCCTTATCACTATTGTCAGATAACATTCTGACGGTTGTGTAAAAACATGGCGCCTCATTCTTCTGTAGTTGGAGTTAATATGAAAAAATTTTATAGCTGTCTTCCTGTCTTTTTACTGATCGGCTGTGCCCAGGTGCCCCTCCCTTCCTCCGTGAGCAAACCGGTACAGCAACCTGGCGCTCAGAAAGAGCAACTGGCCAACGCAAATAGTATTGATGAGTGTCAGTCTCTTCCGTATGTGCCGTCAGACCTTGCGAAGAATAAATCATTATCAAACCAGAACGCTGATAATTCCGCATCAAAAAATAGCGCAATCAGCTCAAGCATTTTTTGCGAAAAATATAAACAAACCAAAGAACAGGCGCTTACCTTCTTCCAGGAACATCCACAATACATGCGTTCGAAAGAAGATGAAGAGCAACTCATGACCGAATTTAAAAAAGTTCTACTTGAACCCGGAAGTAAGAATTTAAGCATATATCAGACGTTACTTGCTGCCCATGAAAGACTGCAAGCCTTATAAGGCCATATCACCGCTGACTGAACTCATCATGATATAATTAAGACCATACTTTGCATTGCCACTTAATATCAATATAATTATTATAGCTATGGTCACTTTTACGGTTGGCCATTTGTCTCTTACGTTGCATTTATCAATCTGCTTTTTGATACAGCAGCACCTCGCTGCTGCTTTTTTTATTTGTGATAAAGAACGGCCTCCCAAACTCGGGAAAATAGCCGAAACTTATACTGATAAACTATCGTCTCGTATATCGCGATAAACTGACATCCCCCTCTTGCCCCACATGTTGGCATTCTTACGATACCCCATCCACTTTTCGCGGATAACGTTCTTTTGAACTTACCCAGCAATAGTGGACACACAACTAAGTGAGTAAACGCTCAAGCAAGAGGTGACTCACATAACAAAACCAGCATCAACCACCAAAAAGCCACGCAAGCAGCACACGCCTGAATTTCGTCAGGAAGCCCTGAAACTGGCGGAACGCATTGGGGTGCCCGCTGCCGCCCGTGAGCTTAACCTGTATAAATCACAGCTCTACAGCTGGCGAAGCAAACAGCAAACTCAGCTCTCTTCTTCTGAACGTGAGCAGGAGATGTCCGCCGCTTAGGGTTGTGTCCATACTACGCGGGTAGGATCAATCAAGCAGTTACGGCAAAAAAGAGAATCATGAATATATTTAGCAAACTCCCTGATGATACGTAATCAGTGAGATTAAAATAATGCAATCGCGATAAACCGAAGTTAATGCCCTGTTTAAAGACAGTGAACGACCTTCTTGCCATGTCTGGACTATATCAGCCTCACATGTACGCTTTGAAAGCGTACAGATATGTATTATAATTGTACATATTGTTCATAAACAGGAGGATGAAAACCATGCCTCAGATAGCTATAGAATCTAACGAAAGATTGTCGTTACGTGTATCGACGGATGCCAAAAAGTTGATAGTCCGCGCTGCGGCAATCCAGCAAACCAACCTGACGGATTTTGTGGTCAGTAACGTACTACCTGTCGCACAGAAGATTGTTGATGCCGCCGAACGGGTATATCTGACGGAGCGTGATACTCAAATGATCATGGAAATTTTAGATAACCCGCCAGCGCCGAATGAAAAGCTTCTTGCCGCTGCTTTCGCCCTGCCGGACATGAAGAAATGATGTTTACAGACTGGCATGAGGCCGCGATAGGGAAAACCCACAATCGAATGAATTTTGATTGTGGGGATGCCGATCTGAACCAATTCCTGCAACGCCATGCACGACAAAATCATGAGAAAGGGACAACAAAAACCTACGTTGCGCTTGATAATTCGGATGTTACACGTATCCACGGCTTTTACTCAGTCAGTCCTGCATCACTGATATATGCACAGGTTCCCGGCGCAATCAGCAAAGGATTAGGGAGATATGATGTGCCAGTGTTTCGTCTGGGTCGTTTAGCCGTAGACAAATCTATGCAGGGGCAAGGGCTGGGAGCACAACTTTTGTTATCTGCCGGAAAGCGTTGCATACAGGCGGCTTTGCAGGTCGGTGGCGTAGCCCTGCTTATTGATGCCAAAAATAAACAGGTCTGCGACTGGTACAAAGGATTTGGCGCAGTACCATTAAACGATCAACCCCTTTCCTTGTTGCTGTCGTTTAAAACGCTTTATGCTGCTTTATCTGCATCTGGTAGGTTATGACAACATGAGGCTTTGTTGAATAATTCAGAATCGGCCAACGATAAGGATACAGGACTCCCACCGGAGCACTCGTTATACGAGCCTGACGCTGGTCAGCATTGCCAACAACGTCATCCGGTTCAGCGCTTTGACCATCGCCATCGCCATCGCTTCACCCACCTGCGCGTCATAGTTCCGCAGGCTCAGATGGCCGCCCAGCAAGGTTTTGAGACGGAACATCGCTGTTTCCACTACTGAACAACGGTGATAGCCCACTTTCTTTTCCAGACCTCATTGCTGCCGCTCAGATGTTGATTCGCCACCGCGTGGTTACGCTCATGGTACTTGCCCGGCCAGTATCGCGCACCGCTTCGTGGCGGGATTAGCGGCCTGATTAATAACACATCATGGCAATAGCGCGTGTCATAAGCGCCGTCAGCCGAGGCTTCCCTGATTTTACGGTGAGTCTGGCTAATCAGCCCCGGCAGTGCCTGCGCATCTGTCGTGCCGCTGAGCGGGAAAGTATGCCTTTGCAATTAATCAGGAAAGTGTTGCGCGAGAAATAGCGCATCTTTCAAGCACATCGTCTACTTTAATTAACCGATTCATAAAATATATATTATCTGTTCATTTCTAGCTTGTAGGCTATTTTAATAACTGTGTATTTTAAACAATAAAAATTAATATTACCCTACTTCTTTGTTATAATACCAGCCTCCAAAATTGTGCTATAGGAACATCATGGAATTAATTCGTTATGCTGACATCAACAGCGTTCTCTATCGCCACATTTGGGTCGTTGGTGATATTCATGGATGTTACTCCTTATTGTTAACCAGACTGGCTCAATTAAATTTCTCTCCTGATACCGATCTCTTGATCTCCACTGGAGATAACATTGATCGAGGAAAAGAAAACCTTGAAACACTGAGACTGTTAAATACCTCATGGTTTATTTCTGTAGTGGGTAATCATGAAGCTATGGCGCTTGACGCTTTTGAAACACAGGATGGCAATTTCTGGTATGTAAACGGTGGTTACTGGTACGACTCGGTCACCCAAAAAGACAGGCAAGAAGCCACTGAGCTATTACTAACTTTTAAGCAGCGTCCTCACATCATAGAGGTTAAAACGTCCTCAAAGAAGTACGTGATTGCCCATGCCGATTATCCAGATGACAGCTACGATTATGGGAAGCAAGTTGATATTGATAGCGTTCTATGGTCACGCGATCGTCTGCTTAGTTCGTTACAGGGGAATATCCATCCAATACGCGGTGCGGATACTTTCATCTTCGGCCATATGATTGTTGATTACACAACAACATTCGCCAATCAAATCTACATTGACACCGGTTCTTTCTGTTCAGGCAATCTGTCTTTTTTTAAAATAAAGTAGTCTGGAAATAGAATTATATAATATTAACCCTCCCTGCATTATGGCAATGATATAGCCTTCAATAAGTACCATTGCTCATTCGTAATAGCGTCTAAATTTCGCGTTTTTCCGCCCATTTCATCATTAAGATCGCAGACCAAAAAACGAAGCCGTAATCCGACGCAGGTAGTTACTCGATCGCCTGAGAAGAGTAAAGATCGCACAGCTCAAGATACCTATCGGAATAAAGCACAATAACCGTGGTGGCGAAATGGATCGGCTTGCCTTCATGCAACACAATCTTGATTACGGTCTTGAGTTCGGAAGCATCCGTTTCCCTCTTAATTTTGTTGTGATTTCTCTTTGTTGCGAACATGGTCTGAACTAATTGCCTGCAGATTGCCTTGTTTCGTCAATATTTGGAAAATCGAACACATTTTCAACTTTTACTTTCAAGACAGAACTTGGCTTCCTACCCTCACTGACATTACGATCTGACGAGGCTACTCTTCGCTGGATTACGTAGGTTTTTTTCGTCAAACTGGCTTTTACCCCGAAACCAGCAGGAGCTTGTCTGTGGTCATCGAAAACAATGTAGAGTTTTTGAGCTGGGTTAGCTTCGAAAACGATTTTTCCAGAGCGACTGAGCGCAGACTTAACATTGATACTTAACTTGTTGATAATGAAAGGCTGGCTGAGAGTTGTTTTCAAAGTATCACCCCTGTTGTAGTCCAGGAATGATGAGAATGTAACCTGTCACATTTTAGGCTACAGATGAGCTACAAATTTATGGGTTTATGTGAGTTTATAGGGGTTTTACCTATGGCCACATGAGCACTTGAAAGAATAAAAAACGAGTAAAATCAATATGAATGAGTCATTTGATAAGGACTTCTCCAACCACACCCCCATGATGCAGCAGTATCTCAAGCTGAAAGCCCAGCATCCGGAGATCCTGCTCTTTTATCGTATGGGAGACTTTTACGAGCTGTTTTATGACGACGCAAAGCGTGCGTCGCAGTTGCTCGATATTTCGCTGACCAAACGCGGCGCATCGGCTGGCGAACCTATCCCTATGGCGGGTATCCCGCACCACGCCGTAGAAAACTACCTCGCGAAACTGGTCAATCAGGGCGAATCCGTCGCTATTTGCGAACAGATTGGCGATCCGGCCACCAGCAAAGGTCCCGTTGAACGTAAAGTCGTGCGTATCGTTACGCCTGGCACCATCAGCGATGAAGCCCTGTTACAGGAGCGTCAGGATAACCTGCTGGCGGCTATCTGGCAGGATGGTAAAGGCTACGGTTACGCCACGCTGGATATCAGCTCCGGGCGCTTTCGTCTGAGCGAACCCGCCGACCGTGAAACGATGGCCGCAGAGCTGCAGCGCACCAATCCCGCCGAACTGTTGTATGCCGAAGATTTTGCTGAAATGGCGTTAATAGAGGGACGCCGGGGTCTGCGCCGTCGCCCGTTGTGGGAGTTTGAGATTGATACCGCCCGCCAGCAGTTAAATCTGCAATTCGGTACGCGGGATCTGGTCGGTTTCGGCGTCGAAAATGCCTCGCGTGGATTATGTGCGGCAGGCTGCCTGTTACAGTACGTAAAAGATACCCAGCGCACCTCCCTGCCGCATATTCGTTCCATTACGATGGAACGCCAGCAGGACAGCATCATTATGGATGCCGCGACCCGCCGCAATCTGGAAATTACCCAGAACCTGGCCGGCGGTGTCGAAAATACCCTCGCCGCGGTGCTTGACTGTACCGTGACGCCAATGGGTAGCCGAATGCTTAAACGCTGGCTGCATATGCCGGTACGAAATACCGACATATTACGTGAACGCCAGCAGACCATCGGCGCCTTGCAGGATACCGTCAGCGAACTGCAACCGGTGCTGCGTCAGGTCGGCGATCTGGAGCGCATCCTTGCGCGTCTGGCGCTGCGCACCGCGCGTCCGCGCGATCTCGCCCGAATGCGTCACGCCTTCCAGCAGCTGCCGGAATTGCACGCTCAGCTTGAAACCGTTGACAGCGCGCCGGTACAGGCGTTGCGTAAAAAAATGGGCGATTTCGCCGAACTGCGCGACCTCCTGGAGCGCGCCATTATTGACGCGCCGCCGGTACTGGTCCGCGACGGCGGCGTTATTGCGCCCGGCTACCATGAAGAGCTGGATGAATGGCGCGCGCTGGCGGACGGCGCCACCGATTATCTCGATCGTCTGGAAATTCGCGAACGCGAGCGTACCGGGCTGGATACGCTGAAAGTCGGCTATAACGCGGTACATGGTTATTACATTCAGATTAGCCGTGGTCAAAGCCATCTGGCGCCCATCAATTATGTGCGTCGCCAGACGCTGAAAAATGCCGAACGCTACATTATTCCTGAGCTTAAAGAGTACGAAGATAAAGTTCTGACCTCGAAAGGCAAAGCACTGGCGCTGGAAAAACAGCTATATGACGAATTGTTTGATCTGCTGTTGCCGCATCTGGCCGATTTACAGCAGAGCGCCAACGCTCTGGCGGAGCTGGATGTGCTGGTTAACCTGGCCGAACGCGCCTGGACGCTGAATTACACCTGCCCAACATTTACCGATAAACCCGGTATCCGTATTACCGAAGGTCGCCACCCGGTGGTTGAACAGGTACTGAATGAGCCGTTTATCGCTAACCCGCTCAATCTGTCGCCGCAGCGCCGGATGTTGATCATTACCGGCCCCAATATGGGCGGTAAAAGTACCTATATGCGACAAACGGCATTGATCGCCCTGCTGGCCTATATCGGCAGTTACGTTCCGGCGCAAAACGTGGAAATCGGCCCCATCGACCGTATTTTTACCCGCGTCGGCGCAGCGGACGACCTGGCTTCCGGGCGTTCGACCTTTATGGTGGAGATGACCGAAACCGCGAACATTCTGCATAATGCGACGGAAAACAGTCTGGTATTGATGGATGAAATCGGGCGCGGTACCTCCACGTATGACGGGCTGTCATTGGCCTGGGCCTGCGCGGAGAATCTCGCGAATAAGATTAAAGCGTTAACGCTGTTCGCTACCCACTACTTCGAGCTGACCCAATTACCGGAGAAAATGGAAGGCGTGGCGAACGTCCACCTGGATGCGCTGGAACACGGCGATACTATCGCGTTTATGCACAGCGTGCAGGACGGCGCGGCAAGTAAGAGCTATGGCCTGGCGGTCGCGGCGCTTGCGGGCGTCCCTAAAGAAGTCATCAAACGCGCGCGCCAAAAACTCCGCGAGCTGGAAAGCATCTCGCCCAATGCGGCGGCAACGCAGGTGGACGGCACGCAAATGTCGTTGCTTGCCGCCCCGGAGGAGACATCGCCCGCCGTTGAAGCGCTGGAGAATCTCGATCCGGACTCCCTGACGCCACGCCAGGCGCTGGAGTGGATCTATCGGCTGAAAAGTCTGGTGTAAACGTGTCAGACCCGATAGCGCCGCGCTATCGGGTCTGCGCGCCGGAACAGGCTTTTCAGGCTGTGGCTGTCGTTTCATGTAAATGACGCCAGACTATCCGTCCTCTTTCCCTTTTTAAAATGACCGTCGACCAGCGTACCGTCTCGGCCTGGCCCGGCAGTTGCTGGCGCTCACGATAACGCAGCGCGGCGCCTTCCGGCCACTCCGCCACAAGATCAATGTGCTCAACCATGATAACCAGCCCCGGGCGACACGCGCGCTGCGCCTGGAAAAAAGCGCCCAGCGCCGGATAATCCAGACAAATACCTCCTGGCGTTATCATCGTAAAATCAACAGCAAAACGCGCTATCAACGCCTCCAGGCTACCCCCCCCCCCTTACTAAGCCAGTTCTCAATCGCCGCATGGGCATGAATAATTTCTTCTTTATATGGATTCATGATCTTTCCTTTTTCAGGCACAGAAGCGCCTGTCTATTGTTTAGACAGACAGCGTAAATAAGGGGCAGCAGGGTGATACCGGCGGCGGCAATAAAGGTCCAGCGATAAGCAACCTCAAGCGACATAACGCGCTGGAGCGCGTTTAACAGCAGCGTCAACAGCGTCGCGCCAAGGAAAAAGCTAAGCTGACGATTAAGATTCCATAGCGCGCTGGCGTCAGGCATGTCCCGGCGAGCAATAGTCAGGAAAGCGCCACTCTGCGCGGTACTGCTGCACAAACTGCCGCCAGCGCCCATTAAGGCGAATATCATCATCAGTACACGATGCGATGTCGCAGGCGTAACGTTAGTTAAAAGCAGTATCCCTGCAGCCTGAAGAAGACAGCCGACGATAATCAGCGGACGCGGCCCAAGCCGATTGAAGTAACGTCCGGTAAGCATAATGGCGACAAATGAAGCGATCGACCAGGGGAGCATCAGCGACCCCGCCGCCGCAGGCGATAGCTGCGCGACGTTCTGTAGATAAAACATCCCGACCACGCTGATACCAATGAACATACCCGGCACACACAGATAGACGATCATGGCAAAACGCAGCAGCTTGTCCGTCAACAACGGCAGATGGAGCAATCTTGCTGACGCCATTGTCGTCGAAGCGACGTTCAGCCAACGATAAGCGAGCAATAAAGTGAGAACGGCCACCGGCAGCGTGGCAAAAAATATCCAGCGCCAGCCGCACGTTTCCACCAGCAGCCCGCCAATCGCAGGCGAACATGCCGGCGCCAGTAGCGCCACCATCATGACGACCGATGACACGCCAGCGCGTTCATGCGGTTTAAACTGTTGCCAGGTTAACGCCTGACCAACCGGGATCAATAAGCCACCGCCCGCCCCCTGCACAATACGCCAGAAAACAAGGCTGTGTAAGGAATCGGCAAAACCTGCGGCAGCGGCGGCAACGCTAAACAGAATGAGCGAAAATATGATCAGCCGTCGTGCGCCGAGATAACGTGAAAGAAACGCGCTAAACGGAACGATCAGCGTTAATCCTGCGATATAACCGTTACTCACCCATGCCAGCGCCGATATGGACGTATGCAGATCCACGGACATCGCAGGAAAAGCCACGCTGGCAATAAACAGATTAATCAGATCAAGAAAGAAGCCGAGCAGGTAAACCACTGCCACTTTACTGCGATACGTCATTATGCATCCTCCGTCAGAGGCGCTAATGTAGCCGTCCGGAGAAAGCCAGATAAGTCCGCGCTTCAACGATATACTGTCAAAATAATTTTGACAGTAAAGGAGCTCGCCATGCTCAATTTGCAGCGTATGTCGCTGTTTGTCGCCGTGGTAGATAGCGGCAGCTTCACGGCGGCGGCCGCCGCATCGGGCCAAACAAAAGCGGTAGTGAGTTTTAATATTCGGCAGCTTGAAAAAGAGCTTGGCGTAACGTTACTGCTACGTTCCACCCGACGACTGACGCTCACAGACGCCGGCGTCCTCTTTTACCAAAAAGGCGTGAATTTACTCAATGCAGCGAAAAATTTGCAGGATGAAGTGCGTGCCAGCCATAGTGGGCTGGGCGGCGAGTTACGTATTACCACTACGCCCGAGTTTGGCGAACAGGTGGTCATTCCGGTACTGGCGCAGTTTAGTCAGCGCCATCCCGATCTCCGTATTCGGCATATGTCCTCATCACATCATGCCGATTTAATTGCCGAGCGCTTTGATGTGGCGATTCGGCTTGGCTCGCTGGCGGACTCCCGCTATCGCGCCGCGCTGATATCCCGCTTTACCATTCTGCCGGTCGCCGCGCCGCAGTGGCTCGCCCGCCACCCCGTGTCGTCACTGGAGTCGTTGGCCCAGGCGGAATGGATTATTCATGAGCGATTACCTACGCCGCTACGGTGGACAGTAACGAATAATCATGGCCAACACTCACGCCTGGAGATAAGCAAAGCCGGCAAAATTTCTGTCGACAGCGCGCGCTCGCTGATGGCCTTCGCTCTCGCGGGAAGCGGCGTCGCATTACTGCCGCAATGGTTAGTCAACACCGCACTGGAGGATGGAACGTTAATTCACGTGTTACCCGACTATCATTTTCCCCGTCAGGGCATTTATGCCGTTTATCCAGACGCCCGCCATGTATCGACAAAAGTACGCGCATTTATTGATTTTTTACGTTCGCAATGGGATTGCGGGGAGCACGCCCCATCATTGTAGCCAGCCCGGGAGCATTGCGCTCCCGGACGGATAATACCGTCTTAATCCTTAACTACCAGTTTGTCTTTGATCCCCTGCGCCTGCCAACGCACCCACAGCATAATTGCCGCCAGAACGACGATTGGCAGTAACGGATCGAGCCAACTGCCGCCGGAACCAAACAGCAGGTTAATCAGCGCCACGCCGGTGCCGCCAATCGCCCAGGCAATGGTCGTCGGTACAGACCAAACCACCATCTGCTGTTTGACATCAGAGACGCCCATCATGCGGTTAACCACCCAGAACAGGCTATCGTTGAAGTAGCCGAAAAACAGCGACCCCATCGTTGCGGCCTGAGCGGCAAGCAACATATTGATGCCGGGGATCTGCGCCAGGATCGGCGCGGAAATCGAGGCGGCAGTGATCATCGCCACCGTCCCCGATCCCTGAATCAGACGTACCAGCGTCGCCACGATAAACGGGATCAGGATCGGCGAGATCGGCAGGTTGGCAACCTGCTCCGCCAGCTGTTGCCCCGCGCCGCTGTCGCGCAGGATCGCGCCCAACGCGCCGCCAGCGCCCGTGACCAGTAAGATAATCCCGGCGCTTTGCAAGCCCTCTTCCAGACGCTCTGCGGTGGTATGTTTATCCATGCGCGGCACCAGCGTATACACCGCCAGCAGAACGCTGATGGCCAACGCGATCACTGGACTTCCCACAAAGTTGATTGCCTGTACCACCGGATGCGTCGCCAGGCCGGACCATCCTTCTACAGTGGCGAGGGTGGAACAGATAGCCTTCAGGAAGATCAGCACGATCGGCACCACAATAGGCAGCAGAGAGAGCGTCAGGCTCGGCAGATCCTTTTGCTCTTTCTCTTTATTGTACTGCTCCAGCGCGGCATTAACTTCATCGGCGTTCAGCGTGCGCGGCACGAAATCAGGGTAGCGTTTATCCAGCCACTGCGCATAGAACACAATGCCGATCACACAGGGCACCGCCAGCGCCATCCCGGTCAATAACATTGCACCGATGTCGACGTTAAAAATCCCGGCTACCCCCAGCGGACCGGGCGTGGGAGGTACCGTATGGTGAGTGACCACCAGCCCGCCCGCCAGCGCGACGCCCAGCGTCAGTAGCGAACGTTTACCGCTTTTCGCCAGCGCTTTCGCCACCGGATAAAGAATGACAAAAGCGGAATCGACGAAAATGGGGATGCTGACAATATAACCCGTGATCGCCAGCGCCCACTCTTCACGGCGTTTCCCCAGCCATTTGATAAAGCTCCAGGCGATACGCTCCGCCGCGCCGGAAACCTCCAGCAAGCGCCCCATCATTACGCCGAGACCAATCACCAGGCCAATGCTGCCCAGCGTCGTACCGAATCCGCTGGTGATGACAGAGAGCGTTTTATCAATGCCCATTCCCCCCAACAGACCGGCGATGCAGGCCGCCGCCAGCATCGCGATCAGCGCATGAACACGGGTGCGTAACACCAGCCATACCAGCACGAAAACGGCAACGATCAGGCCGATAATTGGGGTCGGTAAACTTGTCATGACCTCCCCTCCATATCATCTTGTCGAAAGCGTTCGATAATGTCATCGAAGCGTTTATCGGCGACAAAACCTAACGCCAGCGCACGCTGGTTATCGATACGTCCCGGCCAGGAGGCGACAATTTTCTCGACGCCTTCGTCGCGCTGATGCGTAACCCGATCGCGCGCCGCCTGACCGCCCGCCTGACGCAACGTTTCCAGCATCTCGCCCACGGTTACGCTGATCCCGGGTAAGTTGATGCTGCTCGCCTCGCCAGGCGCGGGTAACGTTGCGGCCAGCGACAGGTTATGGATCACCGTCGCCGGGCTGGAAATCCACAGCCGCAAACTTTCCGACACCGGACAGATGGTCGTCTCGCCCTGCAACGGTTCACGAATAATCGCGCTGACAAAAGAAGAAGCGGCGCGGTTTAGTTTACCCGGGCGAACACAGATCGTCGGCAAACGCAGCGCCAGCCCATCCACATAGCCTTTGCGGGTATAGTCGTTGACCAACAGTTCACAGGCGGCCTTCTGCGCGCCATAAGACGAGCGCGGCGTGAGCGCGGTGGTATCGGTGACGCATTCCGGCAGCGTACCGCCATAAACGGCAAGCGAGCTGGAGAAGACAAAACGAATTTTCTGCGGTTGCCGACGACACGCCTCAAGTAACTGGCGGGTAAGATCCAGGTTAACTTTCCATCCCAGATCGAAATCGTCTTCCGCATGACTGCTGACAATCGCAGCGAGATGATAAACAACAGAGGTATTAGCGGTAATCACATTCTCCAGTACGCCCGGCTGGGTTAAGTCAGCTTCCAGGCAGCGTAAACGAGGGGAATCTGATAACCGTGCAGGCATTTTTAAATCAACAAGAAGCAGTTCGTTAAACGCCAGCGATGAGTTTAATAAGGCGCTTGCGAGTTTCTGGCCTAAAAAGCCGCCCCCGCCGGTAATGATAATCTGCATCCGGATGTCCTCTTTATTGTTGTGTAGGGTAGTTCAGGGTTAGCGCCAGGCGTTAAACCAGCCAAGCCCCTCCTGAGTGGTATTCCGTGGTTGGTATTCGCAGCCTATCCAGCCGCAATAACCTACGTCATCGAACAGCCGGAACAGCCACGGGTAGTTGATCTCGCCATCATCCGGTTCATGTCTGTCCGGTAGCGAGGCGATTTGTACATGGGCATAGCGGCCCGCGTACTCGCGAATCAGGTGACTCAAATTGCCATCCACTTTTTGCGCGTGGAAAGTGTCGAGCTGGATGAATACATTTGGGCGGTCAACCTCTTCTGCGATGCCCAGCGCCTGATATTGGCTGGAAAAGAGGTAGCCGGGTTTAACGCCGGGACTCAGCGCTTCGATCAAAATACGTTTATCGTGGGCGGCAAACCGGCCGGCGGCATAACGCAAATTATCGATAAACGTGGCGCGATAACGTGCGCCATCAGCGCCATCCGGCACGACGCCCGCCATGATGTGAACCTGCTCGCATTCCAGCGCCAGAGCGTATTCCAGAGCCAGATCAATATCGGCGCGCGCGTCGTGTTCGCGCCCCGGTAGCGCGGCACGTCCCCACTCGCCCGCCGCGGTATCACCCGCCGAAGTATTAAACAGCGCCAGCGTCAGATCATGACGCGATAGCTGGGCTTTAATCTCGCTGGCGGCAAAGCCGTAGGGGAACAGAAACTCAACGGCCTGAAAACCGGCTTCGGCAGCAGCGGCAAAACGCTCGATAAACGGCACTTCGGTAAACATCATCGACAAATCGGCGGCAAAACGCGGCATCGGGTTATCTCCTTAACTGCGCAATTTCTTCGGTGGTTAAATAACGAATCGGGCGTTCGCCAAGGATAAAAATCAGCTTTGCCGTCTCTTCCAGCTCCTCGGTATTATTAGCGGCTTCCTGCAAATTCTCCCCGCACACGACCGGCCCATGATTAGCCAGTAAAAAGGCCTGATGCCGGGCCGCCAGCGCAGCCAAATCGCGAGCAATTCGGTCATCCCCCGGGCGATAGTAGGGAACCAGCGGAATGTCTCCCATCCGCATCACCACATAGGGGGTAAACGGGCGAATCACATTTTGCGGGTCCAGCCCTTCGAGACAGGAAAGCGCCGTTGACCAGGTGCTGTGCAGATGTACCACGGCCTTGCAGCAAGGGTTATTGCGATACAACGCCAGATGAAAACGCACCTCTTTAGACGGTTTATCGCCGCTGAGCCATTCGCCTTGCGGGTCCACTTTGGATAGCCGCTGCGGGTCGAGATTACCCAGACACGAACCGGTGGGCGTCGCCAGAATATTGCCGTCCGGCAGTAACAGCGAGAGGTTGCCTGCCGAGCCGGTGGCATAGCCGCGCTGGAAAAACGAGGCGGCTATCCTGACCATCTCTTCTCGCAAAGCGTGCTCTTCTTTTGCCAGTATCGTCATACCTGAAACTCCCTTTGAGCGCGGATGAAAAAGGATTCATCGCCAAAATTACCTGACTTTAGCGCCAGCGAGACTGGCGCATGGAGCGCGTTGACCCACGGCACGCCGGGTGAAATGCACGGTCCAATGTGGAAACCGGTAATACCGAGGCTTTGCGTCACCACGCCCGAGGTTTCGCCGCCCGCCACAATAAACCGGGTGATACCGCCTTCCGCTAAGCGAGCGGCCAGCAGGGAAAAGAGCGCCTCTACCGCATAGCTGGCTTCGGTAGCGCCATATTGCTGCTGGATGGCAGCCAGCGCCTGCGTGGAGGCGGTGGCGCTAATCATTGGCGCCAGTTCGCTGTCCTGACTGAACACCCACTGCGCCAGCGCTTCGGCGTAGGCCTCGCGCGCCTCGGATGACAGGCAGCGCGCCACGTCAACGTCGCGTGTGGGAGCATGTTGTCGATAGAAAGCCACCTGCTGATTCGTCATTTGCGAACAGGAACCGGAAAGCACTACCGCGCGACCGCTCAGCGGATAGCCTGCGGAACGGGCCTGAGAAACGCCGTGCTTCGCCCACTGACGCGCCAGCCCCATTGCCAGCCCGGAACCGCCGGTCACCAGCGGGGCATCACGCAAAACCTCGCCCTGGATTTCCAGGTGCCGCTCATTGAGCGCGTCAAGTACCGCGTAGCGATATCCTTCCTGCTGTAAACGCGACAGCGCCGCACGGGTCGCGGCAACGCCTTCATCAAGCGTCTGAGCCGGAATAACGCCGCAGCGCCCTTGCGCCTGCGCCCGGTGTATCGCTGATGCGATAAACGTTGCTGGCAACGGCGTCCAGCACAGGCTTCAGGCGGGTAAACGCCGCCTCGCGCCCGGAGGCCATCACCGTCCGCCCTGCGCCGCTTTTACCGCGCCGCCGGAAACCGGCGCATCCAGCATGTTAAGATTCAATGCCGTCAACGCCGCGGCGATCTCTTGCGCGTCGGCGCTTGAGATCGTAGACGAAACCATCACCGCGCTTCCGGGTTTCATCAGATGGGCGACGCCATCCTCACCGAATAACACCTGTCTGACCTGGGCGGCATTGACGACCAGAATGACTAACGCATCCACGACGCCGGCGAACTCCCTGGCGCTGGCGGCAGCCCCACAAGCCCCTTCAGCGAGCAGATTCGCGCACGCTTGCGGGTTAAGATCGGCCCCCCATGTGGAAAGCCCGGCGCGCAGGCATGAACGCGCAGCGCCCATTCCCATTGAGCCAAGCCCCACAATGCCGACATGAAAATCAGTTCCTGTTGTCATTATCACTCCATGTTAATTTACGTGATATTATGTTTTGTTATGTGAATATAGGCGTTTTTGTAAACAATTGCGGTGAGTTGTTTCACAAAAAATAACAAAATATGTTATTTTTTGTGAAGGCAATCCTCATAGAACTTCACACGCTGTGACGAGAAATCGCGTAAAATCGCGACAGGACTAAAGAAAGGAGCAGACGTTGATACCTACTGAGCGTCGACAAATCATTCTTGATATGGTGGCGGAGAAAGGCATCGTCAGTATCGCTGAACTGACCGAGCGCATGCATGTATCCCACATGACTATCCGCCGTGATTTACAAAAACTGGAGCAGCAAGGCGCGGTAATCCAGGTCTCTGGCGGCGTGCAATCATCGACTCGCGTGGCGCACGAACCCTCGCATCAGATCAAAACCGAACTGGCGACGCCGCAGAAAGCGGCGATTGGCAAACTGGCCGCCAGCCTGGTACAGCCAGAAAGCTGTATCTACCTTGATGCAGGTACGACCACGCTGGCGATCGCCAGGCAGCTGGTTACGATGAATAAACTTACGGTGGTGACCAATGATTTCGTTATCGCCGATTACCTGATGGACAATAGCGGTTGCACAATTATTCACACTGGCGGGGCGGTATGCCGGGAAAACCGGTCGTGCGTCGGTGAAGCCGCGGCGACGCTTTTGCGCGGGCTGATGATTGACCAGGCCTTTATTTCCGCCTCTTCCTGGAGCGTGCGCGGTATTTCAACGCCGGCAGAAGATAAAGTCACGGTGAAACGGGCCGTCGCCAGCGCCAGCCGCCAAAAAATTCTGGTGTGCGACGCGACCAAATACGGCCAGGTCGCGACGTGGCTGGCGTTATCGCTGGCGGAATTCAACCAAATCGTCACCGATGACGGCCTGCCGGAAAGCGCAATTCGGGCGCTGGCTAAAGTGGATATCTCACTGCTGATGGCCAAACAATAGCGAAGCGGCGCAAGCCGCTTACGTCATCATCTTGCGAACCAGTTGCGTAAACTGTTCGCGTTCTTCAGCGCTCAGTCGCCCCAAAAACTCATCGTCAACGCGATCCCCCAGTGGTATCGCGGCGGCGAGCAACGTTTGGCCCTGAACGGTGAGATAGACAAAACGCCGACGTTTATCCAGCGGATCGTTTTCTCGCTTTACCAGCCCACGATTTTCCATCCGGCTTAACATCTCCGCCAGCGTCGCTTTAGTGCTGACCGCCGCTTCGGTCAGATCGACCTGTTCAATACCCGGATGTTCAGCAATAACGCGCATCACCGCATATTGAGGTTTGGTGAGCTCCGGTAGTTCATGCTGCCAGCGTGCGGTATGTTGCTGAAAAAGTTGGCGTAACAGATGAAACGCGGTGTTTCGTAACTCCATGAGCGCTCCGGATAAATTAACTTTTTCTATCATAACGACTTATGCACGGTTTTTTAATGACGAATGCTTTAGCTAAACGTGCGCAGGCATCGGGAGCGATCTTGTCGCAAAGGCCGTGTGGGCGTATTTTGATCAAAATGTTCGTATACGAACGATATTTGAGGTAAGAAATGAGATTGATTGTGGGGATGACCGGTGCGACCGGCGCGCCGCTTGGCGTCGAGCTACTCCAGGCATTGCGGGCGATACCTGATGTTGAAACGCATCTGGTAATGTCAAAGTGGGCGAAAACCACTATTGAACTGGAGACGCCCTACACGCCCGCTGAGGTAGCCGCCCTGGCAGATTATTGTCATAGCCCGGCCGATCAGGCGGCGACCATTTCCTCCGGCTCATTTCGTACCGACGGCATGATTATTATCCCCTGCAGTATGAAAACACTGGCGGGGGTTCGCGCCGGCTATGCCGATGGGCTGGTGGGACGCGCTGCCGATGTCGTGTTGAAAGAGGGTCGCAAGCTGGTGCTTGTGCCGCGGGAAATGCCGCTCAGCACAATTCATCTGGAAAACATGCTTGCGCTTTCTCGTATGGGGGTGGCGATAGTGCCGCCCATGCCCGCGTTCTACAACCTGCCGCAAACCGTTGACGATATTATCCAGCACATCGTGGCGCGCGTTCTCGACCAGTTTGGTCTGGAGCATACGCGCGCGCGCCGCTGGCAAGGACTGCGACAGGCAGCAAATTTTTCACAGGAGAATGGATAATGGCATTTGATGATTTGCGCAGTTTTTTACATGCGCTGGATCAGCAGGGACAACTGCTGAAAATCAGCGAGGAAGTGAATGCGGAGCCGGATCTCGCCGCCGCTGCCAACGCAACGGGACGAATCGGCGATGGCGCGCCCGCGCTGTGGTTTGACAATATTCGTGGTTTTACCGACGCCCGCGTGGCGATGAATACCATCGGTTCCTGGCAGAACCATGCCATCTCTCTGGGTTTGCCGCCTAACACGCCGGTTAAAAAACAGATCGATGAATTTATTCGCCGCTGGGACAATTTTCCGGTAGCGCCGGAACGACGGGCGAATCCGGGCTGGGCGGAAAATACCGTCGACGGCGACGCGATCAACCTGTTTGATATCCTGCCGCTGTTTCGTCTGAACGACGGCGACGGCGGATTCTATCTGGATAAAGCCTGTGTGGTATCACGCGATCCGCTCGATCCCGATAACTTCGGCAAGCAGAATGTCGGCATCTACCGTATGGAAGTTAAAGGCAAGCGTAAGCTGGGTCTGCAACCAGTGCCGATGCATGATATCGCATTGCACCTGCACAAAGCCGAAGAGCGCGGGGAAGATCTGCCGATTGCGATCACGTTGGGTAACGATCCGATCATTACCCTGATGGGCGCAACGCCGCTGAAATACGATCAGTCAGAGTATGAAATGGCAGGCGCGCTGCGTGAAAGCCCCTATCCTATCGCCACCGCGCCGCTGACCGGTTTTGATGTACCGTGGGGATCTGAAGTCATTCTTGAAGGGGTCATCGAAAGCCGTAAACGTGAAATTGAAGGGCCGTTCGGCGAATTTACCGGCCACTATTCCGGCGGTCGCAACATGACCGTGGTGCGTATCGATAAGGTCTCTTACCACAGCAAACCCATTTTTGAATCGCTCTATTTGGGGATGCCGTGGACGGAAATCGACTACCTGATGGGGCCGGCGACCTGTGTGCCACTGTATCAACAGCTGAAAGCCGAATTTCCGGAAGTGCAGGCGGTAAACGCTATGTACACCCACGGCTTGCTGGCCATCATCTCGACCAAAAAACGCTACGGCGGCTTTGCCCGTGCGGTGGGCCTGCGCGCGATGACGACGCCGCACGGTCTGGGATATGTGAAGATGGTGATCATGGTTGATGAAGATGTCGATCCATTTAATCTGCCACAGGTGATGTGGGCGTTGTCGTCGAAAGTGAATCCGGCAGGCGATCTGGTACAGCTACCGAATATGTCCGTCCTGGAACTGGACCCGGGTTCAAGCCCGGCGGGGATTACCGACAAACTGATCATTGACGCTACCACGCCGGTTGCGCCAGATAACCGTGGTCACTATAGCCAGCCGGTTGTGGATTTACCGGAAACTAAAGCCTGGGCTGAAAAGCTGACCGCCATGCTGGCCAACCGTAAATAAGGAGTAACCGATGATTTGTCCACGCTGTGCCGATGCACATATTGAACTCATGGCGACTTCGCCGGTAAAAGGAGTCTGGACGGTATATCAGTGTCAGCATTGTCTGTATACCTGGCGCGATACCGAACCGTTACGCCGTACCAGCCGCGAACACTATCCACAAGCGTTTCGCATGACGCAAAAAGATATTGATGACGCGCCAATGGTGCCGAGTATCCCGCCGTTGCTGGCAGAAGACAAACGGTAAAAAAAAGGCCAGTCTGTCGACTGGCCTTTTTTTGACAAGGGTACTTACTCGCGGAACAGCGCTTCGATATTCAGCCCCTGCGTCTGCAGAATTTCGCGCAGACGGCGCAGGCCTTCAACCTGAATCTGACGAACACGTTCACGCGTAAGACCGATTTCACGGCCTACATCTTCCAGTGTCGCAGCTTCATATCCCAGCAGACCGAAACGGCGCGCCAGCACTTCACGCTGTTTGGCGTTCAGTTCGAACAACCATTTGACGATGCTCTGTTTCATATCGTCATCTTGCGTGGTGTCTTCCGGACCGTTCTCTTTTTCATCGGCCAGGATGTCCAGCAACGCTTTTTCGGAATCACCGCCCAGCGGGGTGTCTACCGAGGTAATGCGCTCGTTGAGACGAAGCATACGGCTGACGTCATCAACCGGTTTATCCAGTTGCTCTGCAATTTCTTCCGCACTCGGTTCGTGGTCCAGTTTATGCGACAACTCACGTGCGGTGCGCAGGTATACGTTCAGCTCTTTAACAATGTGAATCGGCAAGCGAATCGTACGGGTTTGGTTCATAATCGCCCGTTCGATTGTCTGGCGAATCCACCAGGTTGCGTATGTTGAGAAGCGGAACCCGCGTTCCGGGTCAAACTTCTCGACTGCACGGATAAGCCCCAGGTTGCCCTCTTCAATCAGGTCCAGCAACGCCAGTCCACGATTGCCATAACGGCGGGCAATTTTTACCACCAGACGCAGGTTACTCTCAATCATGCGACGGCGAGAAGCGACATCTCCACGCAGTGCGCGACGCGCAAAATAGACTTCTTCTTCGGCTGTTAACAGTGGTGAATACCCAATCTCACCAAGGTAAAGCTGAGTCGCGTCCAACACACGCTGTGTGGCCCCTTGCGATAACAGCTCTTCTTCAGCCAGGTCGTTATCACTGGGTTCCTCTTCACTCAAGGCTTTTTCGTCAAAAGCCTCTACTCCGTTCTCATCAAATTCCGCGTCTTCATTTAAATCATGAACTTTCAGCGTATTCTGACTCATAAGGTGGCTCCTACCCGTGATCCCTTGACGGAACTAGCAAGTCAAAGCCTGGTTCCGCCGCTTTATCGCTGCGGTAAATAACGCAGCGGGTTTACGGATTTCCCCTTGTAACGAATTTCAAAATGCAAGCGTGTAGAGCTGGTGCCGGTGCTACCCATAGTAGCGATTTTTTGCCCCGCCTTAACTTCCTGTTGTTCCCGGACCAGCATCGTATCATTATGGGCGTAGGCACTCAGGTAATCATCGTTATGTTTGATGATAATAAGATTACCGTAACCACGCAGTGCGTTACCGGCATATACGACGCGCCCATCAGCGGTTGCGACGATAGCCTGTCCCTTACTGCCTGCAATGTCGATCCCTTTATTGCCCCCTTCGGAAGCGCCAAAGTTTTCGATCACTTTGCCATCCGTCGGCCAGCGCCATGCGGAAATCGGCGCGCTGGTTGACGTACTGCTTGCATTTGGTTCGGTCGTGCTTACCGTTGGTGCCGTTACAGGCGCTGTGACAACCGTCCCAGCAGGCTTGTTGTTTGGCAACATTTTGTTAGCACTTTGTTCACCTGAGCCCTCAGAATACGTAATTGTTGGTTGAGACGCAACTGCAACGGTGGAATTTTGTGCAGACCTGGTCACAACTCCTTGCTGTGCTGCATCCGCCTGGGTGATCGCATTTCCGCCAGTAATTGGCGTACCGGATGCGTTACCAACTTGCAAAGTTTGCCCTACATTCAGGCTATACGGGGCAGAAATACTGTTTCTCTGGGCCAGATCGCGGAAATCATTCCCGGTAATCCAGGCGATGTAAAAAAGCGTATCACCCTTTTTCACGGTGTAAGTACTGCCGCCCGTATAGCTACCTTTCGGAATATTCCCATACTGGCGATTGTATACGATTCGCCCATTTTCCATCTGCACGGGTTGTTCCGTGACCGGTTGAGTTTGCATGGGCTGCGTTACAGGACGCTGAACGGGTTGAATTTGCGGCGCTTGTTGCGGCGTCGCGCCCATTTTTGGCGGCGGTGTGATCAACATCCCGGAATTGGTATTTGATGACGACCCACTGTCCACAGACGTGACCGGCGCCGGAGGGTTTGACGAACTGGTACAACCTGCCAGCCATAGTGAAACCAGTGATAGTGCCGCAATGCGACTAACGGTGAATTTTGGGCTTCCCGCGCTCATTTATCCCCCAGGAAAAAATTTGGTTAACAACCAGTGACGTAAGAACCGTGCAACGCATTAAGTGAACACGGGAAAATGTGTTCACGATACGCTTAACCCACCGGGAATAACCAGGAAAACTCCAGGTATTCGTTTCGGCTTCATCAGGCGTAATAGTGGCTGTTTGCAGGGCAAACTAGGCCAGCTCTCCCTTGACTAACGGGACGAAGCGAACGGCCTCCACGGTATCGATAATAAATTCGCCGCCCCGGCGACGCACGCGTTTCAAAAACTGCTGCTCATCGCCCACAGGCAGAACAAGAATGCCGCCTTCATCCAACTGTGCCATGAGCGCGGTAGGAATTTCCGGCGGCGCGGCCGTCACAATGATAGCGTCAAACGGCGCACGCGCCTGCCAGCCTTGCCAGCCATCGCCATGACGGGTAGAAACATTATGTAAATCGAGCTGCTTCAGGCGGCGGCGCGCCTGCCATTGCAGCCCCTTAATCCGCTCAACGGAGCAAACGTGATGTACCAGATGCGCTAGAATCGCCGTCTGATAGCCGGAACCGGTGCCAATTTCCAACACCCTGGATTGCGGCGTCAGTTCGAGCAGTTCCGTCATTCGCGCCACCATATAGGGCTGCGAAATCGTCTGACCCTGGCCTATCGGCAAAGCGATATTTTCCCAGGCCTTATGTTCAAACGCTTCATCAATAAATTTCTCGCGCGGCACTGCGGCAAGCGCATTAAGCACCAGCTCATCTCTGATGCCCTGCGCGCGCAATTGTTCAAGAAGAGCCTGTACACGTCCACTTACCATTGCGTGCCAACTCCCACGCTGTCTAACCAGTCTGAAACCACATCATGCGCGCTGTGCGCGGTTAAATCCACATGCAACGGCGTGACGGAGACGTAGCCTTCATCCACCGCCGCGAAATCGGTATCCGGCCCGGCATCGTATTTATCACCCGGCGGGCCAATCCAGTACAATGTATTACCGCGTGGATCTTCCTGCGGGATCACTTTATCCGCTGGATGGCGGCTACCGCAGCGAGTCACGCGGATGCCTTTAACCTGCGCTAACGGTAGATCCGGGACATTCACGTTGAGAATACGCCCGGTACGCAACGGCTCCCGGCTTAACCCTCGCAAAAGCGCGCAAGTCACGGCTGCAGCCGTATCATAATGCTGATAGCCGTTAAGGGAGACCGCTAATGCCGGAAAGCCGAGATGACGACCTTCCATCGCCGCGGCGACAGTACCGGAATAGATCACATCATCGCCCAGATTCGGACCCGCGTTAATACCGGAAACGACAATATCCGGACGCGGACGCATTAAGGCATTAACGCCCAGATAGACGCAATCGGTCGGCGTCCCCATCTGTACAGCGATATCGCCATTATCAAAGGTAAAAGTACGAAGCGAAGATTCCAGCGTGAGGGAATTAGACGCGCCGCTGCGGTTACGATCCGGGGCTACGACCTGTACATCAGCAAACTCACGCAGCGCTTTCGCCAGCGTTTGTATACCGGGCGCGTGAACCCCGTCATCGTTACTCAGCAATATGCGCATAATCACCCATTGTGTTGATCAGTTCCCTTACTACGCTGGTGGCAAAACTGCCTGCGGGCAGCCAGAAACGTAACTCGACGGTAACGTCATCCCACCAGTTCCAGCTTAATTGTTGCGGATAAAGCAGCATCGCTCTGCGCGACGCCTCTACTTTTTCGCGCAGCAACAGCGATTGCAACACCGTTTCCTGGGCAATGGCATCTTGCTCAAACGCCAGCGCCGCACGCTGTGTTCCCCACTCTCCGCTGCCCGGCAACGACGCTGTAATCATCAGCTCTTTTTCGTCTACCCGGCGCTGCAATTCAGGCAGTTCTTCAGATGTCGCGACGAACCAGCTTCCACGCCCCGCTAATTGTAGCGCATCGCCGTCAACAACTTGATTAAAGTCTGGTTTCTTCAGCCGCTGGTGAACAATTTGATTAAACAACGCGCTACGCGCCGCCGACAACCAAAAACTGCGTTTATTGCGATCGCGCACCGGCGCGTTACTTTGCGCCCAGCGCAGCGCGCCCTGCAAGTTGCTGCCGCCAATGCCGAATCGTTGTGCGCCAAAATAGTTCGGCACGCCGCCATCGCGAATCGCCTGCAATCGTGTTTCGACATCGCGGCGATCGCTTATTTCACGCAATACCAGCGTAAAGGCATTGCCTTTCAGCGCGCCTAAACGCAGCTTACGCTTGTGACGCGCGTATTCCAGTACTTTACAACCTTCCAGCTGAAAGGCGCTGAAATCGGGCATCTCTTTCCCCGGCACGCGCGCGCACAGCCACTGCTCGGTAACGGCGTGTTTATCTTTTTGCCCGGCAAAGCTCACTTCGCGAGCGTGAATTTTCAGGAATTTCGCCAGCACGTCAGCGACAAAACGGGTATTGCAACCGTTTTTCAAAATACGCAGCAGAATGTGCTCGCCTTCACCATCCGGCGTAAAGCCTAAATCTTCAACCACCACAAAATCTTCCGGATTCGCTTTCAGCAATCCGCTACCTTGTGGTTTTCCGTGCAGCCAGGTGAGATTGTCAAACTCTGTCATTTCGCCGCCTTCATCAGCAACGCCACCGCTTCGCAGGCAATGCCTTCTCCGCGTCCGGTAAATCCGAGCTTTTCCGTCGTCGTCGCCTTCACGTTAACATCATCCATATGGCAGCCGAGATCTTCGGCGATAAAGACGCGCATTTGCGGAATATGCGGCAGCATTTTCGGCGCCTGCGCAATAATGGTGACATCCACGTTGCCGAGGGTGTATCCCTTGGCCTGAATACGACGCCAGGCTTCACGCAGTAGTTCGCGGCTATCCGCTCCCTTAAATGCCGGATCGGTATCCGGGAAGAGCTTGCCGATATCGCCAAGCGCCGCCGCGCCCAGCAGCGCATCGGTCAGCGCATGTAACGCCACATCGCCATCGGAATGCGCCAATAGCCCTTTTTCATAAGGGATACGCACGCCGCCAATAATAATCGGCCCTTCTCCGCCAAACGCGTGTACGTCAAAACCGTGTCCAATTCGCATTATGCTTTCTCCTGGTGGATGGTTCGGGTCAGATAAAATTCCGCCAGCGCCAGATCTTCCGGACGGGTGACCTTGATGTTATCCGCGCGACCTTCTACCAGCGCCGGATGAAAACCACAATACTCCAGCGCTGACGCCTCGTCGGTGATGGTCGCGCCTTCATTCAGCGCACGCGTCAGACAATCGTGCAAGAGTTCGCGGGGGAAAAACTGCGGGGTGAGCGCGTGCCATAAATCGGCGCGCTCTACGGTATGGGCAATAGCGTTTTTCCCCGGTTCGCCGCGTTTCATGGTGTCGCGCACCGGACTGGCGAGAATACCGCCGACCCGGCTGTTTTCGCTGATGGCCAGTAACCGCGCAAGGTCATCCTGATGCAAACAGGGTCTTGCCGCGTCGTGCACCAGCACCCACTGCGCCTTTGCAACGGCCTGTAACCCGGCCAAAACGGAATCAGCGCGTTCGTTGCCGCCATCCACAACGGTGATTTGCGGATGATTCGCCAGCGGAAGTTGGGCAAAGCGATGATCGCCAGGGCTGATAGCAATAACAACGCGTGTCACCCGAGGATGCGCCAGCAGCGCATGAACTGAGTGCTCCAGAATGGTTTTATTACCGATTGAGAGATACTGCTTAGGACATTCTGTTTGCATTCGGCGGCCAAATCCGGCCGCCGGCACCACGGCGCAAACGTCCAATAAAGTGGCTGCCATGTTAAATCCCTGGATGGTTTATCGATGAGTTTGCCCCGCCGTTGCCGCGCGTTTTGAGGCGTCAGGCACCAGACGATAGAAGGTTTCGCCCGGTTTGGTCATGCTAAGTTCGTTGCGCGCGCGCTCCTCAATCGCTTCCTGGCCGCCATTGAGATCGTCAATTTCGGCAAAAAGCTGATCGTTACGCGCTTTAAGTTTGGCGTTTGTCGCCTGCTGCGCGACCACATCATCGTTGACGCGGCTATAGTCATGTATGCCGTTCTTACCGAACCACAGCGAGTACTGTAGCCAGACCAGTAAAGCCAGCAACAGCAGCGTTAGTTTACCCATCCTGCCCCCTGAAAAACGGCATCATCATCCCATAACGTCCTCTGTGACTCCACATTCAGGACGGGATTGCCGCGACAACGCCGGCAAATGTACCACATTTGCCGGATGTTACGTATACCCGAGTAAGGAGAACATAATCTCATTGTTGGTTACGGTTTGAATTATGACCGGAGGCGCAGTGATAACCCGTCTACCCTAATAGCCATATGAATAACGCGCCGAACAGCGCGCCTACGGCCAGTAGAGTAAACATGATGCTAAAAAGTATTTTGCCCTTTACCAACAGATGCAACGCAATGCCGATAATCACCGATACCGGCATTAACGCGAGGAAAAAGGGCCAAGTATAGAGGAAAAAAAACAGCGTGTTAGGGCCATAAAGCAGAAAAGGGATCCCCAACGCCAGCAGCCATGACACAAAGCCGACCACCGCCCCCGGAAATGCACTGGTGGCGTCATCGTCGACCATGAAGGCGTCTGACCTTGTGAAAGTAATGTTATGGCTATTACGCATATTAAATCCTGTAACCTTGACCATACCGGGCATACAAGCCCGGTGGTGTCTCAGGATCTGATAATATCGCGCCGTCTCAGCAGGTCTAATAATTGGGAAACCAAATTTGTTACTAATTGTTCACCATTAAGATGAACCTGGGGCGAGTCAGGCGCTTCGTAAATGGCGTCGATACCGGTAAAGTTACGCAACTCGCCCGCGCGCGCTTTTTTATACAATCCTTTAGGATCGCGCTGTTCACAGATAGCCAGCGGCGTATTGACATAAATCTCGATAAAACGATCGTGGCCGACGCGCTCTTTTACCAGTTGCCGCTCGGCGCGGTGCGGAGAAATAAATGCCGTCAAAACAATCAGGCCAGCGTCCGCCATCAGACTGGCCACTTCGCCTACCCGCCGAATATTTTCCTGGCGATCGGCATCGCTAAAGCCTAAATCACGGCACAAACCGTGGCGCACATTATCGCCATCCAACAGGTAGGTACTGACGCCACGCTGATGTAACGCCTCTTCCAGCGCGCCGGCCACCGTTGATTTTCCCGAACCGGAGAGTCCGGTAAACCACAGCACCACGCCACGGTGGCCGTGGAGCTGTTCACGAGCGGCGACAGTAACGGGATGAGAGTGCCAGACCACGTTCTCATCATGCAGCGCCATGTTTATCTCCCAGCAAATCTCGGGCGTCCCAGTGCGGAAAATGACGGCGTACCAGCGCATTCAGCTCCAGCTCAAACGCACTGTATTCCACGGGCGGCGTCGCTCCGCGTTCATCCAGTTCCCGCACCATGCCAGCACCCACGGTAACGTTAGAAAGTCGGTCGATAAAAATCAGCCCGCCCGTCACCGGATTTTGCTGATAAATATCCAGCGCGAGCGGCTCATCGAATGTCATCTCTACCAGACCAATACCGTTTAACGGCAGGCTCTCGACGTCTCGTTGAGTCAGATTGTTGATATCAATCTGATAGCAAATAGCCTCGATACGCGCGCGGGTTTTCTTACCCGCAAGTTTAACGTCGTAGCTTTGGCCCGGCGCCAGCGGCTGTTCCGCCATCCATACCACATCGATCGCGGCGTGCCGCGCAGGTGCCAGCGTCTCGTTTGCCGCCAGCAGCAGATCGCCGCGGCTAATATCAATGTCGTCGTTGAGTACCAGGGTAATGGCTTCGCCCGCACAGACTTCTTCTTTGTCGCCATCAAAAGTGACGATACGCGCCACGCTGGATTCCACGCCGGACGGCAGCACTTTAATGCGCTCTCCGACTTTGACGCTACCAGACGCCAGAGTGCCGGCATACCCCCGAAAATCAGGGTTCGGGCGATTGACGTATTGTACTGGAAAGCGCATCGGCTGACGGTCTACCGCACGCTGTATGTCTACCGTTTCCAGGACTTCCAACAGCGTCGGGCCGCTGTACCAGCGCATATTGGCGCTCTGCGCGGCGACATTATCCCCTTCCAACGCCGAAAGCGGGACAAAGCGAATGTCCAGATCGCCCGGCAACTGTTCAGCAAAGGTCAGGTAATCTTCGCGAATACGGGCGAAGGTCTCTTCGCGGTAGTCAACGAGATCCATTTTGTTGATTGCCACCACCAGGTGTTTGATCCCCAACAGAGTGGAGATAAAGCTATGGCGACGCGTCTGATCCAGCACGCCTTTACGCGCGTCGATCAGTAGGATCGCCAGATCGCAGGTGGACGCTCCGGTCGCCATATTACGGGTATATTGTTCATGGCCCGGCGTGTCGGCGATAATAAATTTTCGTTTTTCCGTGGAGAAATAGCGGTACGCGACGTCAATAGTAATGCCCTGCTCACGCTCGGCCTGCAGCCCATCTACCAGCAGCGCCAGATCGAGTTTTTCTCCCTGCGTGCCATGACGTTTACTGTCATTATGCAGAGAAGAGAGCTGATCTTCATAAATTTGCAGGGTATCGTGCAGCAAACGACCTATCAGCGTACTTTTACCGTCATCAACGCTGCCACAGGTTAAAAAACGCAGCAGGCTTTTGTGTTGTTGGGCAATCATCCAGGCTTCGACGCCGCCTTCACTGGCGATTTGTTGTGCAAGTATGGTGTTCATGGCGGCTCCTTAGAAATACCCCTGACGTTTTTTAAGCTCCATCGACCCCGCCTGATCGCGGTCAATCATCCTCCCCTGGCGCTCGCTGGTGGTAGAAACCAGCATCTCTTCGATAATTTCCGGCAGCGTTTGCGCGTGGGATTCCACCGCCCCGGTGAGCGGCCAACAGCCAAGTGTACGGAAGCGCACCATCCTTTTTTTGATGACTTCGCCAGGTTGGAGGTCGATACGATCGTCATCCACCATCATCAACATGCCATCACGTTCCAGAACCGGGCGTTCAGCAGCCAAATACAGCGGCACGATGTCGATGTTTTCCAGCCAGATGTATTGCCAGATATCCTGCTCTGTCCAGTTGGAGAGCGGGAAGACGCGTATACTTTCGCCTTTATTAATCTGACCGTTATAGTTACGCCACAACTCTGGCCGCTGATTTTTCGGGTCCCAGCGATGGAAACGGTCACGAAAGGAGTAAATACGTTCTTTCGCGCGGGATTTTTCCTCATCGCGCCGTGCGCCGCCGAACGCGGCATCAAAACCGTACTTATTCAGCGCCTGCTTTAACCCTTCGGTTTTCATAATGTCAGTGTGTTTAGCGCTACCGTGAACGAACGGATTGATGCCCATCGCCACGCCTTCTGGATTTTTATGTACCAGCAATTCGCAGCCGTATGCGTTGGCGGTACGATCGCGAAAGGCGTACATCTCACGGAATTTCCAACCGGTATCAACGTGCAATAGCGGGAACGGTAACGTACCCGGATAAAACGCCTTACGCGCCAGATGCAGCATGACGCTGGAGTCTTTACCAATGGAGTACAGCATGACCGGATTAGCGAATTCCGCTGCTACTTCACGGATAATGTGGATACTTTCCGCCTCCAGTTGCCGCAGGTGGGTGAGTCGTTTTTGATCCATAACCGTTCCTTTGCAATACCGTTTTTTGCTAAACATTTCGATTACACGACTATAGGGAGCGCGGGAGAGTGAATGAAATGACGAATTGGAATGAGTAGTTCCTCAAAGGAATAACGCGGCCCAAAAACCAATATCAAAAAATGCTTAACGTACCGGATTGCCAGCATTTAGGAGCAAATGAAATTGTATTAACACGATCGCGGTTTCATACTAGCCCCGTAAAATTTTGTTCTGTATTTAAGGACTCATTATGTTTTCCGCAACGCGCCGCTTTGCCGTCATTCTGGCGCTCGGCGTAGGCTTTATCCTTCCTGCACAAGCAGCATCACCAGGGCCTGGTGAAATAGCGAATACTCAGGCACGACATATCGCCACCTTTTTTCCCGGGAGAATGACTGGCTCCCCCGCCGAGATGTTGTCTGCCGATTATTTACGCCAACAATTTACCCAGATGGGATACCAAAGCGATATTCGAACGTTTAATAGCCGATTTATTTATACCACGAAGGATAATCGCAAAAACTGGCATAACGTGACGGGCAGTACGGTCATCGCCGCCCATGAAGGGCGCGTGCCGCAGCAGATCATCATTATGGCGCATCTGGATACCTACGCTCCGCAGAGCGATGCTGATGTCGATGCCAATCTGGGCGGTTTAACGTTACAGGGAATGGATGATAATGCCGCGGGATTAGGCGTTATGCTGGAACTGGCGGCGCGTCTGAAAGATATACCGACCCATTATGGGATTCGTTTTATCGCCACCAGCGGGGAAGAAGAGGGAAAGCTAGGCGCGGAAAATTTACTCAAACGAATGAGTGACGCTGAGAAGAAAAATACGCTGCTGGTGATTAATCTCAATAACCTGATTGTTGGGGACAAGCTCTATTTTAATAGCGGGAAAAATACGCCGGAAGCGGTGCGTACACTGACCCGCGATCGGGCATTAGCGATTGCGCGCCGTTATGGCATCGCCGCCAACACCAATCCGGGACGCAATCCATCCTACCCCAAAGGAACGGGTTGCTGTAATGATGCGGAGGTTTTCGATAAAGCGGGAATATCGGTGCTTTCTGTTGAGGCGACGAACTGGAATCTGGGTAAAAAAGACGGATACCAGCAACGTGTGAAAAATGCATCCTTCCCGAACGGCAATAGCTGGCACGACGTACGGCTTGATAATCAACAGCATATAGACAAGGCGCTGCCAGGGCGGATTGAGCGCCGTAGCCGCGATGTAGTGCGGATAATGCTGCCGTTGGTAAAAGAGCTGGCGAAGGCGGAAAAAACGTCCTGATATGCTGGTGAAACGTGTTTATCCCCGCTGGCGCGGGGAACACGGACAGCAACCCGTGTCGGATATCAGACAGATCGGTTTATCCCCGCTGGCGCGGGGAACACACGCGAATCGCCAATCGCCGCCGCGTGAATTGCGGTTTATCCCCGCTGGCGCGGGGAACACCCACGATGTATGCCGACCGTGATTTTTACCGCCGGTTTATCCCCGCTGGCGCGGGGAACACAGATACGCCTTTACGTCGCCCTCTTTGGCGCGCGGTTTATCCCCGCTGGCGCGGGGAACACATTAAAAAAGATTAATGTTGGTTATAGTTTTACGGTTTATCCCCGCTGGTGCGGGGAACACTAAAACACCGGTTGCGCAACCTCCGCGGGGATCGGTTTATCCCCGCTGGCGCGGGGATCGGTTTATCCCCGCTGGCGCGGGGAACACTCTAAATCTACCCAATTGAATTTAAATACTTTTTTAGCGCACAAAAAACCCACCAACTTTTCCTAATTTTTAAAGATCTCTAACTTATTGATTTTCAACAGGTAGAAACGACACCAATCGCAGTCCATCAAGATCTACCGGAATACGTCGATTTACACCAAAAGTCTGAAACTCAAAACCTGATTCTGTATTTGTCGCCCACGCCATAACAACATTTCCCTCATCTGCCAGAACGGAAACCTGTTGCCATATCATCTCGCGGATCTTTGCGGAAACATCACCAACATACACACCAGCTCGAATTTCCAGTAACCAGACGGCCAGCCTCCCCCGCAGACGAGGAGGAACATTTTCGGTAACGACAACCAGCATACTCATCGTTAGGTACTCCGATGACCGGAATCTCCCAACGCAACAGGAAGAGGGATCGCTATGGGGTGTGAATCTTCAGGAGGTAACGGCGGTTGAATTTCCCCTGCCGCGAGAACATCTTCAATAAGAGGAATCAATTTCGCCAATGTTTTTCCACTGCGGAAGATATCCCGGCAGGCAATACGGACATCACGATCGGGCTCGGCAGGATTACGTCGCGCAATTTCAAATGCTTTCGGTACAACGATCTCAAATTTAATGATATCGGCAATATCATAGACAAAAGAAAGCGGCTTGCCGGTGTGCACAAATCCAATCGCGGGCGCATATCCGGCAGCCAGTATTGCCGCCTCCGTTACGCCATAGAGGCAGGAGGTTGCCGAGCTGATACACTGATTAATGACATCGCCTTTCTCCCAGTCTTTCGGATCGTAGCGACGTCCCTGCCATTTCACGCCATACTGCTTAGCAAGTAGTGCATAGGTTGCCCGCACACGGCTCCCCTCAATACCACGCAATTGATCTACAGAACGACGGCTCGGCGCGGGTTCGCCAAAACGTAATTCAAACATTTTACGCACGACCTTCAGCCGCAAATCTTCATCCAGTGCAAGTTTCGCCTGATAAAGCAATTTGTCGGAACGGGCACCACCAGGCTGCCCCGAAGCGTAAACGCGTACGCCCGCTTCCCCCCCCCACACCAGTAACGTACCCACCGTTGCCGCAAGTCGCACGGCGGCATGGGAAACCCGCGTCCCCGGTTCCAGCATGATGCAGGCCACCGATCCAACAGGAATATGGGTACGTACACCCGTTTTATCGATAAGCACAAACGCACCGTCGATCACATCAATTTGTCCGTACTGGAGAAATATCATCGAAACACGGTCTTTCAACGGGATGGGATTCAGCGGCAGCCAGCTCATCAGCGTTTCCTTTTTACCATCAGCATTCCGCAGCCCAGCGCTTTACTTTTACCTAATCCGGAAAATAAAGCCTGTTTAAACAGTGCTGCATCGGTGATACAGAGCGCACCGCTAAAATCAACGCTACTGAAAGTGATTGGGGTTTCCTGGTCTTTACGGACAAAACGATGTTGCTGATACGCTTGCACGCATCCACAATGCGCCTGCAATTCACTGTACTCGTCACCAGCCCACATAGCGAAATCATCAGGTTCCGGTGCAATCAACCGGAAACCATGCTGCTGCCCTTGTTGTTCCAGCCACGCCTGCGCGGCCTGCTGTTGAAGCTCCCACCACCGTTCTTTCTCCACACCATTCGCCTTCGCCTGATGTTTCGCGTTCATCATCACGTCACTGCGCTTACCGTTACGGGTTATCACCGGGTTAGCTCGTAGTTGAAAATCAAGCTCAAGACCATTTGTCAGTTGCGGATTAAATAGTTTGGTTTCAATAAGAAACAGGGAGTGCTGCAATAACGGCGGTATTGCCGAGAGCATAAAAAAGCCGCCATGCGCCTCTTCGCGAAACAGAAACTGACGCAATTCCTGTTCCGGAAAGAGCTGCCATAACCACTGGTGGCTGGCATAAGGCCTGGCTGAATTCCACTTTGCCAACATCTCCGGTCGCAAATTATTAAACCGGAGTTGAATACGAGAAAGATACATTATGTTCTCTCCTGCAACGGCCCATTGAAGCGGGTGTAGCCGCCAAACTGCCAGCGTTGGCGGCTAACTGGCTGGTTATTGCTATGCTGCTTTTGTTGCCAGACCAGACTCTCCTCATCAGGATCATCCCAATAACAAATACCCTCACGCAGGGTAAATCCACTTAATTCCGCTGCGGAAATCTCCTCCACAGCATGAGTGAATACCTCTTTTAAGGTGCCGGTCATTAAACGCGCCGCTAACGGTAACGCCAGCGGGCAGGATTTTCTCCCCAGATAGAGCGGAAAATGCGGTGTCAGCAGCGCCTCTCGCAATTCGCTAAGCGAATATGGTGCATCAGGCGTGGCGCTTATTGCCACATGCCAGTAGCCATCGCAGCGATACTCTCGCTGCGAGATAAGCGTTCCCACTTCATCCGACGCGAGAGTCAGTTCATCCCGGCGCGTGTAATAACGATACTTTTTGTTTTCTCGCGGCGCGCTAACCGTGTGATAATCCCGCAACCAGCGATCTTGTGAAGCCAACGCGTGCACCGCCAGATGATAGTGCCGGTTAAAGTTATTCAGCCGCGCTTCTTCGTCGCGACGAATTCCTAACGCTGCGGCAAGCAGACCCAATAGCGCAGAGCGCGTGGGAACCGTAGCTGAGTGGCGAATCTCGCCAGACGCTTCCTCCCCCCACGACGCCAGCGGCGCATAAAGCTGAAAAACCAGATATTCCTTCATTATTCATCCTTACTGGCTAACAAAGGCCAGTAATTCCGCCAGAGATCCCGTACCTTCCTGAACGTTCAACTCACGATAATCGTCTGCACAGTTTCCATATACGCTATCGAAGCTGGCGCGCTGCTGTTTTAAACGGGTTATTGCCGCAGGAATTTGATCGGTATCGCGTACCGGCTGGAAAAATGCCGCCGCCAGAGAACGCGGTTGTTTTTGCCCGACTTCGGCCAACGCATAGGTGGCATAGGCACGAGAAGCGAAGCTGTTTTGTTTACCGGTTGGCGAGACGGTTAACGCTGTTTCAGTGAGTGCCGCGATAGTACGCTTCGCCAGTTCTTCGTTACCACCCAGGTTTTCCACCAGCAGATCGCGGCTGATACAGACATAGGTATAGAAAAGCGCCGAGGCAAAACCCTGCTCGCCCATATGCCCGGAACCTGCGTCTTCCTCTTTATTATTCAGATCGTCAACGGCGGTGAAAAAATCAGACTCAACGGTCACGGCACTTACGCCCAACGCATGGGATACCTGACAAGCAGCCTCGACGTTGAACTCAGGCGATGACGCCAGCATACGGTCAAACAGCGCCATATCTACGCTACGCTGTTCTTTGCGCAGAAGCTTCACTTCTTCATCGTTAGGTTCGCGTTTGTCGGCAATTAGCGTATCAACCAGTTGTTTAATCAAACTAATTTCATGGTTACTGACGTGAACGATCTGCTCAATTTCGAGATTTTTTTCCGGTTTCGCATCTTTATCACTTTTAAGCTTGCCAAATTGCTTAGCGATTAACTCAGACGAACTCTTAGCAATTTTTTCTTCAATTCCGGCATCTTTCATCGGACGATAAACATAATCCACGCCAATTCGACGAGTACGCTTACCCATAAAGCCATCCATTGCCGCTTCAAAAGTTTCCGACACCCGCCAGGCACGCTTCAGACTTTGCGACGATACGCGTAAACGCTCAACTCCTCCCATAAACGCGGTCTTCGGTCTGCCAGACTCATCACGATTCAGGTTAGCGGGCGCATAAGCAGTCAATAAATGCAGTTGAATAAAAGTTGTCATTATCAAATCCTTCTAAAAATGATTATTTGCCACGCGACGTGGAAAGATATTCGTTCGCCCAACGGATGCGACTTCGTTCAAAGGGGTTACGGAATTCCGGCTGATGGTTTTCGCGTCGTTGCCACTCTTCCATCCACAGGAAAATGCCATCGGCAAGTGAAAGAACATTCACCCCCTCCGTACCGCGAATCTTCACTGCCTGAATCAACAACTGGCAAAATGTTTCCGGGTCGGACGCTTTTTGCAAACGTTCAAAACGCAGACCAGAAACGCACGACGTGGAACCTTTAAGCTTTTCCCCTAACTGCGCAGCGAAACTAATATTCTCCTTATGACTCTTAATATGCACAGCGACGCTGACAAACAGAGCCAGAGCCATCTCATCAAGAGGTTGCAGTCGCATATGTTTAAGCAGAGCCTGGCGGAGAGCGTCATGTCCTTCACATATCATTACGCCATATGGCGGCGCCATTCTTTTCAACTCAGCCCGCCAGGCGCGACCGTTGACTCGTTTACCATCCTTGCGCTCATAACGCTCAGACAGCGTAGCAAACCAGTCAAGTAGTGCCTTCTGCGCATCGGGGTGGAGAATTCTGCATAACACTGCTGTATTGCTATTCAGCATATTTGGCTTCCTTCTGTTATTCGACCAGCGCCAACACATCCTTGCGCGCTTTATGTTTACGATAGCTGCTGGCTAAATCCTGTCGGGCCGTCAGCTGGCGCTGCAGGATATCGTCCGGGCAGTCGGGGTTGGTCAGGGCATCACGGTCAAAAACGTGAAATAGATAGTGTGCTAATTCCGCCTCCCACTGACTTACTGCGTGACGAGTCTGTGTATCCTGCCGAAGCGGATCGACAGCCAGCGCCTCTTGCAACGTCCGAAAAGCGGGTTCGGTTTCCTGCCAGAAGGCGATATCCACCATACTAAAATCCATTTTGGCTTCTTTCGGACAATCGAATTTGGCGCTCTTTAACGCGTTCCGTAACAGCGACAGCGACTCACTAGCCAGCACCAGCACAATGTTAAGCGCAGCGAGAAATTGCTCTTCGTGCGAAACGCTAATGAGCGGAATTCGGTGCTGATACCAGCAGCGGACCTTGGCCTTATTCATATCCCAGGCAAAGCACCACAGGCTCATTTTGTTCCGCTGACCAGCGGCACGAACGACCTTTGCAGGCTGCATTTTGTTGAACTTATCCTCACGATTGAGCATCAGCCCCAACCAGTCTTTATAACTTAACCCGCCCGGCTGCCCTTTAAACGCCAGCCAGGGTGCGGATGGATCTTTCAATGCCTGCCGATATGGGGAGAAGGGATGTAGCCAACTGTCGTACTGAACGCCATAATTTTTACTACGCATTTGCAGTAGCAGTGATTCGTGATGCTCCCCGCACAAATCGCAGATACCTGCCACAGTGTGGGTGAAATCCAGTTCTATGCGCCGCGGCATCCCCCAGTAGGCTTGCAAGGGGTGCGCATTATCCGGTGTGACCACATTCCCCGCTTTTTCGCTGGTTTTCGTCGGCGCAAGCCAGGGAAAAATGAGTGGATGCTGTGTAACATTCGGCGGCTCTTCCTGCGGCAAAACGTTAAGCCAAAGTTTTTTCCATAGTGGATATTTATCTTCTTCCTGCGGTACCACCAGCGTAGTCAGCGGACCACCGCCGCGCATCCCTACCCGGTAACCCGCCCCGCCGGCAGGTGAATTGGTTTGAATCGCAAATAGCGCTATCGCCGCGCAGTGAGGACATATTTGTTCTACGTTGCCACGTTTTACAAAATGATCTTTATTGAGCTTGAGCGCATTCCCGCCCGGCGCATCCACCAGCAGCCCGGCAATAGAACCATATTCACTATCGAGAGGATCAAAACTTTGCAGGAAGGAAGGTTTTTGCTCGCCGAACTGTAGAGCCAGAGAAATCGTATTTAACGCCTTCTCCCATTGTTCGAATTCGATACTTTCATGCCAGATATCTGCCCATTCTTCTTTATCTTCCGGCGCGACGGTACATTGTAAAATACCAATCAGCATTTGCCATGCCGCCCCCTGAAAGTCAGCCCGAGGATAGGCAAGATCCTGAATGCGGTTATCCAGAAGATCGCGTAATGATATTTTCTTTTTATCGCCGTTTGAGAATATGACGGGAAGCCATTTCTCTTTGGTTAAATCCATACCTTTACTCCTGCAGGGCTATTTATTAAGCCAATTTGGAATATTACCTACCTATAGGTAGATTCCGTCCTGAGGTATCTCTTAAATACTGTCATCGGAGTTATACTACATTTTCTCGAAGACGAAAATATAAATAAAAAGTAGATACAGTCTTAAATCAGACTATGTATTTTTTATAGTTATCTGTTATCTTTAATACGTTCCCTAAAATTATGGGATAAACCGTAGATGCAGTCTTAATAGCGCAGCGTTCCCCGCGCCAGTGGGGATAACCTAATCCAGACAAAAAAACTGGCCAATTACCCGTATCCCAATTTATTATCGATTTCATTGTAATCCCCCTCCTACAGAAAAAAGATGACACAGATAGAATATCTGGACTACCTCTGCTATTGGGGGAAAACAGATAAATCAACAGAAAACATAACCTGTAATTATCATTTACTGGCATACCATTGCCTGGACGTTGCTGCATGCGGGGAATACATAATAAAAAACAATACATTCAATTCATGTAATATATTAAAAGAATGTAATATCTCAGGTACAAATGCAGAAAACTGGATAATCTGGTTTCTTGCCAGCCACGATATCGGAAAATTCGCCAGAGGATTTCAAAAATACGCCGAATTCCCAGACTCTCCCTTAGTCTCTCCCATTAGCGGTGTTTCCGCATTTGAGAGACATGATTCCTTAGGCTTCTATTTATGGGGTAAATTATTTGAAGCGTGGAGTTCAGGTAGTAATGAAATTATCGCAGGCATTGAACCAGAAAATCGCGCTAGGTTTGAAAGCGCTTTAAATAGCTGGATGCTTATTAGCACCGGGCACCATGGCATCCCGCCGGACACCATGAAAAATAGAAGCTCGCTGGCATTCACCGATGAAGACATTGTCGCAGCAACGCATTATCTGGAAGCATTAAGTGAATTATTCCCTTTCACTCTACCTCAGGAATGGAAAACCAAAGCAGGGAGAAAATGTTTAAAACAGCACAGTTGGTTTTTCGCTGGGCTTGTCACCCTCGCCGACTGGATGGGCTCGGATGAAAGCCAGTTTCCACTGCTCAGCAGCGCCATGCCATTGAAAGATTATTGGCCTCTCGCTTGTGAAAAAGCCCAACAGGCCATCCTCCGAATGCCGCCGTTATCTCAGCACAGCCATTATCAAGATCACCGGGCATTATTTCCGTTCATTCAGACGCTCACCCCTCTTCAGCAACGAGCAAGCGAACTGGATATTTCAGCACCCGGTGCACAGCTGGTTGTCCTGGAAGACGTTACCGGAGCAGGCAAAACAGAGGCCGCACTGATTCTGACTCACCGCTTAATGTCAGCCAATAAAGGCCACGGTCTCTACGTTGGGTTGCCGACAATGGCCACCGCAAACGCCATGTATCAGCGCCTGGCATCGGCTTATCATGCGCTATTTACCGATGAGTCCAGGCCATCGCTCATCCTGGCACACGGTGGGCGAGAAATGTCGGACTCTTTCCGACAATCCATCTGGCAGCCAACAGAAAATATAGCTGAAGATTATGCCCGTGATGATGGCAACGCGACTACTGAGTGCCATACCTGGTTTGCAGATTCACGCAAAAAAGCGCTGCTGGCGGAAGTCGGCGTAGGTACGCTGGATCAACTCTTAATGGCGGTGATGCCTTTTCGCCATCAATCGCTCCGATTGCTAGGGATGCGCGACAAAATCCTGCTGCTGGATGAAGTGCACGCCTATGATGGTTATATGGTTAAATTGCTGGAAGGTTTATTGCGCTTCCATGCCGCCCAGGGCGGTAGCGCTATTATTCTGAGCGCCACTCTTCCCGCCGCTTTACGGGAAAAATTACTTAATGCGTTTAGCGATGGCGCGGAATTTATGAGCGCTGGTGGTAGCGATAACGCGGGTTATCCATGGTTAAGCCACCTCACTTCCTCCGGTCTGTTAGAGCAACCACTGGCCACACGTCCCGAAGTCCAAAGGACTGTAGCCGTTAATTGGATACAGCAGCGCCAGGAAGCACTGGACATTATTTATCGCGTTGTGGCAACCGGACAGTGCATTTGTTGGATCCGCAACACGGTTGATGATGCGCTGGACACTTACCAGCAGTTGCTACACGAGGGAATCGTTCCAGAGCAGGATCTTTTGCTTTTCCACAGCCGTTTTGCTTTTATCGATCGTATTGCTATTGAAAATAAAACGTTAAACTGGTTTGGTAACAATGCCCCCGTTTCTGAACGACGTGGTAAGGTATTAATCGCCACACAAGTCGTTGAACAAAGTCTCGATCTGGACTTTGACTGGATGATCACCGATCTGGCGCCGATTGATTTATTGATCCAGCGCGCCGGTCGCCTGCAACGCCATATCCGCGATGCCCATGGGCAACGAAAATCTACGCTTCCGGATGAACGCCAGCCACCAGTATTGCATATTTCTGGCCCCTCACTGGCAGGAGCAGGCAGAAGAGGGCTGGTTGGGGCAAGAGCTAAAAGGTACCGGCTTTGTTTACACCGATCATGCCTGCCTGTGGCGTACCCAGGCGCTGCTGCGTCAACATGGTGAGATCCGTATGCCGGATAATGCCAGAGCACTCGTTGACGGCGTATACGAGCAGAAAATTGCTGCGCCAGCAGGCTTGCAGACGATCTCTGACGTTGCCTTTGGCAAAGTCCTTAGCCAACGTTCAGTGGCTGCGCAAAATTTATTACGTTACGATCTCGGTTACGATCGAGAAGCCAGCGACTTTTTATGGGATAAAGATAGAGAATTTTCTACCCGTCTGGGTGAAGAGAGTGTTGATGTTTATCTCGCCAGAAAAGACATTGATGGACAGCTACGCCCTTTAGTTGATGAAATAGATTTCTGCTGGGAAAAAAGTCGCTTATCCGTCCGAAAATCATGGTGGCAAAAAAATTCTGGTACATTCCAATGTCCAGATGAGGAAACATTAGCCTGTTTCAGAAAACGCCACCATCGCCCTTCCGGACAGATTGTGCTGGTATCTGATACCGGAGAAGCTAGCTATTACAGTAAACGTTTTGGATTGGTTGGATAACGGGTATTATTCTAACTCCGTTGTATAGAGAAGTTATTACATTAGATTCACTAAAATCTTTGTAGCTTCTCTATCTATATCCATTTCCATGAATACCCTTAATTAAATTTAACTACTTCATTTCATCATACTTTATCTCTCAGCATCAACACCATCCATGACAAACCAAAATTTTAAAAAAACGACCATTTGCGGCGAATCATCTACCTTTTGTCTGAATTATCGTCACCACAAAGGATTACCAACCATAAATGTGCTGTATTGATAATGCCGTTCACATTCTCTCCTGTAGTAAACCTTGTCTGTTTAATAAAAAAGAGCGAATTGAACGATATATTTTACTCCGGATATTGAATAATATAAATTTGAAGGAAAATATTATGCCAGTCACTTTAAGCTTCGGTAATCATCAAAATTATACGCTTAATGAAAGTCGGCTTGCTCATCTGTTAAGCGCAGATAAAGAAAAAGCAATCCATATGGGGGGCTGGGATAAAGTCCAGGATCATTTTAGAGCGGAAAAAAAGGACCATGCGCTGGAAGTGTTACACTCCATCATTCACGGGCAGGGCCGTGGTGAACCTGGAGAGATGGAAGTTAACGTAGAGGATATCAATAAAATTTACGCCTTTAAACGGCTACAACATCTGGCCTGCCCGGCTCATCAGGATCTGTTTACTATCAAGATGGACGCTTCTCAGACACAATTTTTACTTATGGTCGGCGACACGGTGATCAGCCAAAGCAATATTAAGGACATCCTCAATATATCAGATGATGCAGTGATAGAATCTATGAGTAGAGAAGAGAGACAGTTATTTTTACAAATATGCGAGGTGATTGGTGCGAAGATGACCTGGCACCCGGAATTACTTCAGGAGTCGATTTCTACTCTACGAAAAGAAGTGACGGGCAATGCACAAATCAAAGCGGCGGTTTATGAGATGATGCGTCCCGCAGAGGCTCCAGACCACCCGCTTGTCGAATGGCAGGACTCGCTTACTGAAGATGAAAAATCGATGCTGGCCTGTATTAATGCCGGTAACTTTGAGCCTACAACTCAGTTTTGCAAAATAGGTTATCAGGAGGTACAAGGTGAAGTCGCTTTTAGCATGATGCATCCGTGCATCTCCTATTTACTACATACCTATTCACCGTTTGCAGAGTTTAAACCAACAAATTCCGGTTTTTTAAAAAAACTTAATCAGGATTATAACGACTACCATGCAAAAAAAATGTTTATTGATGTAATTCTTGAAAAGCTATATCTAACGCATGAACGTTCTTTGCACATTGGTAAAGATGGGTGCAGTCGTAATATATTACTGACATAAAGATAGCCAGTAATATAACCAATTTAAAATCCGGCTGCCTGCCGGATTTTACATAGCAGCAAGTATAATCATACCGCGTAAGGACAATTACCCTTCATGCAGCCCGCACTCACGTTTCAGTCCGAAGAAGCGTGTCTCTTCTTCCGCCATACCCGGCTCCCATTTGCGGGTGGTGTGCGTATCGCCCACCGACAGATAGCCCTGAGCCCACAGCGGATGGTATTTCAGACCGTGCTTTTGCAGATACTGGTAAACCGTGCGGTTATCCCAGTCGATAATCGGTAGCACTTTAAACACGCCGCGCTGGATAGCGAGAACGGGTAAATGCGCGCGGCTACCGGACTGCTCGCGACGCAGACCCGCAAACCAGGTCTGCGCGTTTAACTCTTTGAGCGCCCGGTTCATCGGCTCGACTTTGTTGATCTCATTGTATTTCTCAATGCCCTCAACGCCCTGCTCCCACAGCTTGCCGTAGCGCGCTTCCTGCCAGGCCGGACTTTCGCCCGCGCGGTAAACTTTCAGGTTGAGTTTGAGTTTGTCCGTTAGCTCATCAATAAACTGATAGGTTTCCGGGAACAAATAGCCGGTATCGGTGAGGATCACCGGGATATCCGGGCGAATCTGGTTCACCAGGTGCAGGCTCACCGCCGCCTGGATACCAAAGCTTGAGGAGAGCACGTATTCGCCGGGCAGATTTTCCAGCGCCCAAGCCACGCGTTCTTCGGCAGTCAGCGTTTCCAGTTGAGCGTTGGTTTCCGCCAACGCCAGTACGCGATCGACTTTTGGCAGTTCATTCAATGCGTTGAGATCGAGTTGGGACATAAGTTCCTCACTGTTTGCCTTGCCTGATGGCGCTGTGCTTATCAGGCCTACACAGACGCCATCCGGCAATTCAGGTTATTCCCAGAAATCACGCGCGGGATCGAGCACCGGGCGAATGATGCCCGCACGCACCGTAAAGTCGCCGAAGCCTTCACCCGCTTCACGCTCTTTCGCCCAGCGCCCAATCAGTTCATCCAGCGAAGCCTGAATATCCGGCTCGGTGATATTTTCTTGATACATCCGTGGAATACGACTCCCGATGCGGTTGCCGCCAAGATGCAGGTTATAACGACCAGGCGCTTTCCCTACTAAGCCAATTTCCGCCAGCATCGCGCGACCACAGCCGTTCGGGCAGCCGGTCACGCGCATCACGATATGCTCATCAGGAATGCCGTGTTTTTCCAGAATCGCTTCCACTTTGTCAGTAAACGACGGTAGGAAACGCTCGGCTTCCGCCATCGCCAGCGGGCAGGTCGGGAACGACACGCAGGCCATTGAGTTTTCACGCTGCGCGCTCACCGCATTCATCAGCCCATGATCGCGCGCCAGTTTCTCGATCTTCGCTTTCTGGCTTTCCGGCACGCTGGCAATAATCAGGTTCTGGTTAGCGGTAATACGGAACTCGCCCTGATGAATCTTCGCGATCTCCAGCAGGCCGGTTTTCAGCGGACGCCCCGGATAGTCCAGGATACGACCGTTTTCGATAAACAGCGTCAGGTGCCATTTATCATCAATGCCTTTCACCCAGCCAATCCTGTCGCCACGCCCGGTAAATTCATACGGACGAATGGGTTCAAATGTGATCCCCGCGCGACGCTCGACTTCCGCTTTAAACGTCTCCAGTCCCACACGCTCAAGGGTGTATTTGGTTTTGGCGTTTTTACGGTCGGTACGGTTACCCCAGTCGCGCTGCGTAGTCACCACCGCTTCCGCCACCGCCAGGGTGTGCTCCAGCGGCAGATAGCCAAACTCGCTCGCGGTACGAGCGTAGGTTTTCTTATTACCGTGCTCAATAGACAGACCGCCGCCCACCAGCAGGTTAAAGCCGACCAGCTTGCCGTTCTCGGCAATCGCCACGAAGTTCATGTCGTTGGCGTGCAGATCGATATCGTTTTGCGGCGGGATCACTACCGTGGTTTTGAACTTACGCGGCAGATAGGTCTGTCCGAGGATCGGCTCTTCATCGGTGGTCGCCACCTTCTCCTGATCGAGCCAGATCTCCGCATACGCACGAGTGCGCGGCAGCAGATGTTCGGAGATCTTCTTCGCCCATTCGTAGGCTTCCGCGTGCAGCTCGGACTCATACGGGTTAGAGGTACACAGCACGTTACGGTTCATATCGTTGGCGGTCGCCAGCGCGTCCAGCCCCACCGAATGCAGCATCTGGTGCACCGGCTTAACGTTCTTCTTCAGAATACCGTGGAACTGGAAGGTCTGACGGTTGGTCAGACGGATACTGCCATAAATCGTGTTATCCGCCGCGAATTTATCGATCGCCTGCCATTGCGTCGTAGTAATCACCCCGCCCGGCAGGCGGCAGCGCAGCAGCATGGCGTGGCGCGGCTCCAGCTTCTGCGCCGCACGCTCGGCGCGAATATCGCGGTCATCCTGCTGATACATGCCATGAAAGCGTATTAGCAGGAAGTTGTCGCCTTTAAAACCGCCGGTGAGACCGTCGTTCAGATCTTCCGCAATGGTACCGCGCAGGTAGTTGCTTTCCAGCTTCATGCGCTCGGCATCGGACAGTTTACCTTCGACCACCAGTGGGCCTGGATATTTTTCGCTCATTAGTAGACATCTCGCTGATAACGGCGCTCTACGCGCAGCTCACTTAAATATTCATCTGCCGATTCGAGGTCCATACCGCCGAATTCAGCGATCACTTCCAGCAATGCTTTTTCGACATCTGCGGCCATGCGCCTGGCGTCGCCGCAGACATAAATGTGGGCGCCATCATTGATCCAGCGCCACAGCTCCGCGCCCTGTTCACGCAGCTTGTCTTGTACGTAAATTTTTTCTTTTTGATCGCGGGACCAGGCGAGATCGATACGGCTTAACAGTCCCTCTTTCACGTAGCGCTGCCACTCCACCTGATAGAGGAAATCTTCGGTAAAGTGCGGGTTGCCGAAGAACAGCCAGTTCTTGCCTTCCGCGCCATCGGCGGCACGCTGTTGCATAAAGGCGCGGAACGGCGCGATGCCGGTGCCGGGGCCAATCATGATCACCGGCGTTTGCGGGTTCGCTGGCAGGCGGAAGTTATCGTTATGCTCAATAAAGACGCGAACTTCGCCCTCTTCTTCCACGCGGTCGGCGAGGAAGCTGGAAGCGCCACCCGCGCGGGCGCGGCCTTCGATATCATAGCGAACCACGCCAACGGTGATATGCACTTCACTCTCCACTTCAGCCTGTGCGGAGGCGATGGAGTACAGACGCGGCGTCAGCGGGCGCAGCAGGTCGATTAGCGCCTGAGCATCCAGCTGCGCCGGAGAGAAACGCACCATATCAACGATCGGCGTGGTCGCGGCGTAATGCTGGAGCTGCGCTTTGTCACCCACTAATGGCAACAGCGACTCACTGCGCGTCAGGGTCGCGTAGTTCTCAACAATGTTGGCGGTATTCACCGTCAGCTCGAAGTGCCACTCCAGCGCTTCGGCGAGCGGCAGGGTTTTACCATCAACCATCACCGGCTCATCGCCTTTCAGCCACAGCAACTCAACCAGTTCCTTCACCAGAGCCGGATCGTTCTGATACCAGACGCCCAGCGCATCGCCCGGCTGGTAACGCAGACCGGAGTCGCCTAAATCAATCTCAATATGACGAACGTCTTTTTCCGAGTTGCGACCGGTGATTTTCTGATTCACGGAGAGGGTCGCGGTCAGCGGCGCGTCTTTGGTATAGGGGCTGGTGTGGATGTCGTTTACCGCGCCAGTAGCGACGGATTGCGAAGGTACCGCGACAGGTGCACGGGACTTCAGAACATCAACCACGCAGGCGCGCCATTCGCTGGCAGCTGCCTGATATTCAACGTCAGCATCGACACGGTCGAGCAGACGCTCACCGCCCAGTTCCGCCAGTTTGCTGTCGAAATCTTTTCCGGACTGGCAGAAAAATTCATAAGAGGTGTCGCCGAGGCTAAACACGGCAAAAGCGGTGTTTTCTAGTTTCGGCGCTTTTTTCGAGAACAGGAACTTATGCAGCGCGACAGCCTCTTCCGGCGGCTCGCCTTCTCCCTGGGTGGACGTCACTATCACCAACAGTTTTTCACTGGCAATCTGTTTGAATTTGTAGTCGCCGGCGTTCACCAGAGTCACATTAAGGTTGGCCGCCAGCAGATCATCACGCAGCGCTTCCGCCACACGACGCGCATTGCCGGTTTGCGAAGCGGAGATAAGCGTAACTCCCGGCATCTTCCCATCAGGAGCAGGCGTGACGGCAACAGCGCCTGAGCGCGGGTTCAGTACGCCCCAAAAAAAGCCGGAGACCCAGGCAAGCTGTTCGGGAGTAAGGTCGGTTGTCGCGGCCTGAAGGCGCGCCAGTTGCTCCGGATTAAGCGGAAGCAACCCAGTCAGTGGAGCCGGTGTCGTCATGCGTCGTTATGTTCCAGTAAGCAAAGCGGATCTATACACAAAATCATTCAAGTTCGCTGTAGCCCAGACTGTAAGCTGATCGCGCCCCAGGAGCGTACATAAATACGTGACTGGGGCGAGTAAACGCAGTCAACACAAATGCGGCTTGAAGGATGAAGTGTATAAGCGATAAATCCCAAACTAAGGATAAGGGTAACGGTGAGAGGAATAACAATTAAAGAAGGGTTGGAAATAACAAATAACCAAATGAACTAACCTGTTTTAGTTATCGTTATTAACGCCAAAATCGATTTCATAATTGATTGATAATTATTAAATTTTCTGGAAATTCTTAAATTAATTGCCCGTTACAAGGCGGAGAATGGTTTTAGTTAATGATAAAAAATGCGCTTTCCGGTACCCTACAGCGGTTTTTTTATTGCCTGAGAGTTCATCATGTCCACCACGTTGTATAAAGATTTCACCTTTGAAGCCGCTCACCGCCTGCCTCACGTGCCTGAAGGGCATAAGTGCGGCCGCCTGCACGGACACTCATTTATGGTGCGTCTCGAGATTACCGGTGAAGTCGATCCGCATACCGGTTGGATTATGGATTTCGCGGATCTCAAAGCGGCGTTTAAACCTACTTACGATCGTCTTGATCACTACTATCTGAATGATATTCCAGGACTGTCCAATCCCACCAGCGAAGTGCTGGCAAAATGGATTTGGGATCAGGTTAAGCCCGTCGTGCCGCTACTGAGCGCCGTGATGGTGAAAGAGACCTGTACAGCCGGCTGCGTCTATCGCGGCGAATAAGGTTTATTAACGCGTGGGCTGGATGGTAAATTGATTCCAGCCTATCCACACGACGTTTTATCAGTGAAAACATTGCCCAGCGCGCGGTGTTAAAAGCGCAGCACATCACCGGTTGCAGGTGCGGTTATTTCCGGTAGCCACAACCGCCCCCAGGCCCCGGTACAGTGACAACCGCATAGTTTTTCAGGTTTTTGTTCTTGCAGAAAGCGCCTGACTCGCCACAGCGTGAACGGTGATGCGCAGCGGAGATGAAATCCGCCGATAAGCGCGTAAATCCGCTTTATACCGGTAATGTTCTGACAGTGCCGGACAATATTTGCGATCCCCCGATGCCCGCATCCCATAATGATGACTAATCCTTTTGTCGATTGGTAAATCAGTACGCCCTCATCCAAAATAGAGTCCGGCTCCGCATCGTGGCCGCCAAAAATGCCGTAGGCTTCAGGCGCGACCACCGGTATTTCCCCTGACCAGATAAAGTTTTCGCCAATCGGCAGGGGGCCACACGTGTACATCATTCGGTAGCGTGAATAGTCCACCTCACACGACAATTTTTTTATTTTCCGGGTAATACCGAGAAAAGTTATTGCCGCATAACGTTCGCGCGCAATATTGGGATGGCAGATGATTCGACTGTTATCAGGAAGCCACGGCACGCCGCCGCAATGATCGTAATGACCATGCGAAAGCACCACAGCAGACACATCGGACAGGTCGATCCCCATCGCCGACGCGTTTTGCATAAAACTGCCATCAGGGCCGGTATCGAACAAGATCGACGTAGACTCATCCTCGACCAACAGGCTTAATCCTGGCCGGGCCTTCAACGATTTATCCGTTCCAGCTCCCTTATGATTTTCGAGCAATACCCTGATCCTTAACGCCATGGCCTTCTCCTGTATAAAAGCCTCCCCGGGAAAACGCGGCCTTTTTACTTTACAGGTTTGTAGCAGCCATTACTGGTACACAGATTATGATTATGCAACGGCTATCCTTGTTGACGTGGGGAATACTGCTACACGCAAAAATTCCAGTCGTTGGCGCACGGTTTATCCCCGCTGGCGCGGGGAACACACTAAACGTATATCATTGTTTATAAACTACTTTTTATTAGCACCACATTCTACCAACATAATAGCAACAATTTAAATTATTAAAGAACAGCTAATTTGCTGATTTTGATGCAAAAAAGTTCATAGAATGATTTTTTCTTTAAATTTACCAAAATAACGTGATCCGTGCATCGCTATGGAAAAATTTATCAGCGCTTTTATACACTCATCGAAATTCACATAGAGAAAATAAACAATGCAAGGTAATGGATGAGTCACAGACGGCAACGGCAGGCCGTCCGTAAGATTAATAATGCCTCAGGCGATATTTAAATATTTATGCGTTTGCATAGACAGCCGCCAGTTACGCGCAATACACGTTTCAATACACAGACGCGTCGCGTCTTCTTTCTGGCTAATGGGCTGCAAAGCAATCACGCGCGGTTTATCATCGCTCAACGTGGCTAACAGTTCATCCAGCGCCTCAATATCACGAACTCGCCCAACGGGATGCTTGATTTCATTGGCGCGCTCCAGCGCCTGGGAAAGCACGTCATATCCCCCGCGCATATTCACTTTTGGTGAAACCGTGACCCAGGTATTGGGCGTACAGCGCACTTCGTGCGTCCCGCTGGTTTCAATCTGGCAACTAAAACCACTCTTTTCAAGCAGATCGGTGAGCGGCATGAGGTCGTGAATACAGGGTTCGCCACCGGTGATGACAACGTGACGCGCGGTATAGCCCTGACGATTAATTACTGCCAGCAAGTCTTCACTGCTCGCAGCACCCCATTTGTCGCTCTCTTTGGTTTTTGCCAGAATGCTGAACAGAGACACTTCCCGATCGCTCAGTTTATCCCAGGTATGCTTAGTATCACACCAGGCACAGCCGACCGGACATCCCTGTAAACGAATAAAAATAGCGGGGACGCCGGTAAAATAACCCTCGCCTTGTAGGGTCTGGAACATCTCGTTAATCGGGTACTGCATAGCGTTCTCTGTTAAGGGGATAATCGTTAATTATTGCAGATTTCGTCTGCCCGGTCATGCACAGCGGCTGCGCTATTGAACAGATACAAAAAAACCCGCCGAAGCGGGTTTATACGTTAAGAGGTAAAAGCAGGATTACGCCTGGCCTTTGATCTCTTTACGACCGTTGTACGGTGCTTTTTCGCCCAGAGCTTCTTCGATACGAATCAGCTGGTTGTATTTAGCAACACGGTCAGAACGGCTCATAGAACCGGTTTTGATCTGGCCTGCAGCGGTACCAACAGCCAGGTCAGCAATGGTAGCGTCTTCAGTTTCACCAGAACGGTGAGAGATGACAGCAGTGTAGCCAGCGTCTTTCGCCATCTTGATTGCAGCCAGAGTTTCGGTCAGAGAACCGATCTGGTTGAATTTGATCAGGATGGAGTTAGCGATGCCTTTCTCGATGCCTTCTTTCAGGATTTTGGTGTTGGTTACGAACAGGTCGTCACCAACCAGCTGGATTTTGTCGCCCAGTACTTTGGTCTGGTATGCAAAACCGTCCCAGTCAGACTCGTCCAGACCATCTTCGATGGAAACGATCGGGTACTGTTTGGTCAGTTCTTCCAGGAAGTGGGTGAATTCTTCGGAGGTGAATGCTTTGTTGCCTTCGCCAGCCAGAACGTATTTACCGTCTTTGTAGAATTCAGATGCTGCGCAGTCCATCGCCAGGGTGATGTCTTTACCCAGCTCGTAACCAGCCGCTTTAACCGCTTCAGCGATAACAGCCAGCGCTTCAGCGTTGGAACCCAGGTTCGGCGCATAGCCGCCTTCGTCACCCACAGCGGTGTTCATGCCTTTGCCTTTCAGCACTTTTGCCAGGTGATGGAAAACTTCAGAACCCATACGGATGGCTTCTTTAACCGTTTTCGCGCCAACCGGCTGGATCATGAATTCCTGGATGTCGACGTTGTTGTCAGCGTGCTCGCCGCCGTTGATGATGTTCATCATCGGAACCGGCATGGAGTATTTGCCCGGCGTGCCGTTCAGTTCAGCAATGTGCTCGTACAGCGGCATACCTTTAGCGGCAGCAGCAGCTTTGGCGTTAGCCAGAGAGACAGCCAGAATGGCGTTTGCACCGAAGTTAGATTTGTTTTCAGTACCGTCCAGGTCGATCATGATTTTGTCGATGCCAGCCTGGTCTTTAGCGTCTTTGCCAAGAATAGCCTGAGCGATCGGGCCGTTAACCGCGCCAACAGCTTTGGTTACGCCTTTACCCAGGAAACGGGATTTGTCGCCATCGCGCAGTTCCAGCGCTTCGCGGGAACCAGTAGAAGCACCTGACGGAGCCGCCGCCATACCTACGAAACCACCTTCCAGGTGTACTTCAGCTTCAACAGTCGGGTTACCACGGGAGTCGATGATTTCACGACCGATGACTTTAACGATTTTGGACATTAGGTTTTCCTCAAGTCACTAGTTAAACTAAAACTTCAGACAAACGGTGCACCGCTGAGGGTGCACCGCCGTTCTAACTTTTTTACTTCGCCTGACGTTTCTGATGCTCGTTGGCGGCTTTAACAAAGCCGGCGAACAACGGATGTCCATCACGCGGCGTGGAAGTAAATTCCGGATGGAACTGACAGGCCACGAACCACGGATGATTCGGTACCTCAATGATCTCGACTAACTGATCATCACCGGAACGGCCTGCGACACGCAGACCCGCTGCTTCAATTTGTTTCAACAACATATTGTTGACTTCGTAACGATGGCGATGACGTTCAACAATCGTCGACGCGCCGTACAACTGACGTACCAGGCTGTCATCGCTAAGCTGGCACTGCTGCGCGCCCAGGCGCATGGTGCCGCCCAGATCGCTTTTCTCGCTACGGACTTCAACGTTACCGTCTTCATCGCGCCACTCGGTAATTAACGCCACAACCGGGTACTTACAGTCTGGCACAAATTCCGTTGAGTTGGCGTTGTCCATGCCGGCCACGTTACGAGCGAACTCAATCAACGCAACCTGCATCCCCAGGCAAATGCCCAGATAAGGAATATTGTTTTCACGCGCATAGCGCGCAGTGGCGATTTTACCTTCAACGCCACGATAGCCGAAGCCGCCGGGGATCAGGATAGCGTCCAAATCTTTCAGAATTTCGACGCCGCGCGTTTCAACATCTTGCGAATCGATCAATTTGATGTTGACGGTAACGCGGTTTTTCAGACCACCGTGTTTCAGCGCTTCGATCACCGACTTATAGGCATCCGGCAGTTCAATATATTTGCCGACCATGCCGATAGTCACTTCGCCTGCCGGGTTCGCTTCTTCGTAAATGACCTGTTCCCATTCAGACAGGTTAGCTTCCGGACAGTTCAAGCTGAATCGTTTACAAATATAATCATCAAGCCCCTGAGATTTCAACAGGCCTGGAATTTTATAAATGGAATCGACATCTTTCATTGAAATAACGGCTTTTTCCGGCACATTACAGAACAATGCAATTTTTGCACGCTCGTTGGCAGGAACCGCACGGTCGGAACGACAAATCAGAATATCGGGCTGAATACCGATAGACAGCAGCTCTTTCACGGAGTGCTGAGTCGGTTTAGTTTTCACTTCGCCCGCAGCCGCCAGGTAAGGTACCAGCGTCAGGTGCATAAACAGCGCGTGTTCACGACCGATATCTACCGCCAATTGACGAATCGCCTCAAGAAACGGCAGCGATTCGATATCACCGACGGTACCGCCGATTTCCACCAGCACCACATCGTGGCCTTCGCCACCTTCCAGCACGCGCTCTTTAATCGCGTTAGTGATGTGAGGGATGACCTGTACGGTTGCGCCCAGATAGTCGCCACGGCGTTCTTTACGCAGAACGTCGGAGTAGATACGGCCAGTCGTGAAGTTGTTGCGGCGAGACATCTTGGTGCGGATGAAACGCTCGTAGTGCCCCAGGTCCAGGTCGGTTTCAGCGCCGTCTTCAGTAACGAACACTTCCCCGTGTTGGATTGGGCTCATAGTACCCGGATCGACGTTGATGTACGGATCCAGTTTCATGATGGTCACGTTGAGACCACGGGCTTCCAGAATGGCTGCGAGGGAGGCTGCGGCAATGCCTTTACCCAGAGAGGATACGACCCCGCCGGTCACAAAAATATAGTTCGTTGTCATGCGGAACCTGAGAAGTTAGGTTTAAAAGACGATGGAATAACCAGGACGGGAAAGCAGTATACCCGAACATGACCTACGCCACAAACTTTCATTATTCCTCCTCTTCGCCAGGCTGACATTCACACAGGGAGGGAGAAAATAGCCCCTTTGAGGTAAATGTTTTTGACGTAAATCAAGCGCTTGTTATTTAAAAAATCACACAAATCGCTCTTGACCGCCTAAAACCTTTAGAGATCAATTTCCTGGCGTTTTACTTCCTGCCAAACTTCTTCCATTGTTTCCAGGTCTACCCCGGTCATTTCCAGGCCTCTGGCTGCGACAATACGTTCAACTTCGCGAAAACGACGTTCAAATTTATCGTTCGCTTTTTGCAAAGCGATCTCCGCTTTCGTACCTAAATGACGCGCCATGTTGACCGTGGCAAAGAGCAAATCGCCCATTTCCTCTTCCAGTTTAGCCTGATCAACAACCGCCTGCCGCGCCTCGAACATCACCTCATCGATCTCTTCATAGACCTTATCGACGACCGGCCCCAGCGTCGTCCAGTCGAAGCCCACGTTTGAACACCGTTTCTGGATTTTTTGCGCGCGCATTAAGGCCGGTAAGCTGCGCGGAATATCGTCCAGCGCGGAATGCTGCGCTTTTTGCGCGCGCTCTTCCGTTTTGATTTGCTCCCAGCGAACTAATGCTTCTTCGCTATTATCCGCGGAAAGCTCGCCAAAAACATGCGGATGGCGGCGCTCCAGCTTGTCGCTGATGGCAGCGCAAATATCATTAAAATCGAAGCGGCCTTCTTCCTGCGCCATCTGCGCGTAAAACACCACCTGGAACAACAGGTCGCCCAGTTCGCCGCGCAAATCGTCAAAATCCTCACGCGCAATCGCATCCAGTACTTCATAGGTTTCTTCCAGTGTATAAGGCGCGATGCTGGCGAAGGTCTGCTCTTTATCCCACGGGCAGCCGTTTTCCGGGTCGCGCAGGCGCTGCATGAGGGTGAGAAGACGGTCAATTTGATGGTTAGTTGTCATGGTCTTTAATCGGTTGTAAATACTAGCGACAATTGTAACGTATTATTCTTAACCATTCACGCACAGAGACACTACGACAACGCCTATATAATAAAATATATTGTTAACAGGTGTTGAATGCTACCTTTCCCGTATAACTTTAAAATTATTAATCGATACACAACAATATAATAATCATATAACTAATTTATTAAAAAAAAACAGATATTTGCACTAGGCATTATAAATAACATCAATTAAGTAAAAAAATTATGCAAACACTATAAGCCCCCCACCCAAAAGAGCCTTCCCTTTCAAAAAAAAATAAATTATTTCACTTTTACGGAAAAACGAGTAGCATGCACGCCAGTTTAATATTCAAAAAAGACCGCTTTTTTGTTTTTTCTGAAACATACATGAAATAAATATATTGAAAGTATTACATATAATATTCTATGAACCTGTACGACCATTCTGTTCATAAGAATATACTCATAAAAATGTAGAAATATAATATTTTATTATTACATATTTTTTACCCAAAGCCCGCAGCATGGCTCTATGCCGCATATCCCTTGATATACGCGTACAAAATGCTGCCATAAAACACGTTAATTAAGGATAACACGATGAAGTCATCTCATTTTTGTAAACTGGCAGTAACTGCATCTTTAGTTATGGGAATTGTCTCCGGCGCTCAAGCCGCGGGTAGCAACACAGCAAAGGTTACTTTCCTTGGTAATATTGTTGATTCCCCCTGCTCTGTCACATTGGATACGGAAGATCAAACAGTCAATATGGGCTCAAGTATCGGTAATGGCACGCTGAGTAATGGTAAAACGACCATCAACAATGCCCGTACCTTTCATATCGATCTTGAGGGTTGTACCTAGGCTACCGAGAAAAATATGAATGTGGTATTCACTACAGGTAGTGGAACCACAGCGGCTACAGGCGCCACGGATAATCTCGCGCTGATGAAGACTGACGGCACTGGCGCTATTAGCAACATAAGCCTGGCAATCGGCGATGCAGGCAAAAACAATATCAAACTGGGCGATACCTATACACAGGCCATTGCGGACCTGGACAGAGATACCATCCTTGATGAGAAGCAAAGCCTGAATTTCACCGCCTGGCTGGTTGGCGCAGCAACCGGCACCGTAGGCACAGGTGAATTCAGCAGCGCCGCCAACGTCACTATCTCTTACCTGTAATTCAGATAACAGAGTCACGACGATAAATACCCTGCCGCTTTAGGTAGGGTATTCCTGTTGAGTTTTATTGCGGAATATATTTGATGAATAACACATGGAAAAGTGTTCTTTGCCCAATAGCGTGTGGAGTGGGAATGCTTCTAAGCGCCTCCCCTTATAGCGCGTCAGGCAAAGACATCGAATTTAATACCGATTTCCTCGATGTAAAAAATCGCGATAACGTCAACATTGCACAGTTTTCTCGTAAGGGTTTTATCCTGCCAGGCGTCTACCTTTTACAAATTAAAATTAACGGACAGACTCTGCCGCAGGAATTTCCTGTTAACTGGGTTATTCCAGAACATGATCCACAAGGAAGTGAGGTTTGCGCAGAACCAGAATTAGTTACGCAATTGGGTATAAAGCCGGAACTCGCGGAAAAACTCGTCTGGATAACGCACGGTGAACGACAATGTCTGGCGCCAGATTCACTGAAAGGCATGGATTTTCAGGCTGACCTGGGACACTCCACGCTGCTGGTGAATTTACCCCAGGCGTATATGGAATACAGCGATGTCGACTGGGACCCACCCGCCCGCTGGGATAATGGTATTCCCGGCATCATTCTGGATTACAACATTAATAATCAGCTCCGCCACGATCAAGAAAGCGGCAGCGAAGAGCAAAGCATCAGCGGCAACGGGACGTTAGGCGCGAACCTGGGCGCATGGCGACTACGGGCCGACTGGCAGGCCAGCTACGACCATCGTGACGATGACGAGAGCACTTCCACCCTCCACGATCAGAGCTGGAGCCGCTACTACGCCTATCGCGCACTACCGACGCTCGGGGCCAAACTTACGCTGGGCGAAAGCTATCTCCAGTCCGATGTTTTCGACAGCTTTAACTATATCGGTGCCAGCGTCGTTTCTGACGATCAGATGCTGCCGCCGAAACTGCGCGGCTATGCGCCGGAGATCGTGGGCATTGCGCGCTCTAATGCAAAAGTCAAAGTCTCCTGGCAGGGGCGCGTACTGTATGAAACGCAGGTGCCCGCAGGACCGTTCCGTATTCAGGATCTCAACCAGTCCGTTTCCGGTACGTTGCACGTCACCGTGGAAGAGCAGAACGGTCAGACCCAGGAGTTTGACGTTAACACCGCATCGGTTCCCTTCCTGACGCGCCCCGGCATGGTGCGCTACAAGATGGCGCTGGGCCGCCCGCAGGACTGGGATCATCACCCTATTACCGGCACATTCGCCTCGGCGGAGGCTTCGTGGGGGGTCACCAACGGCTGGTCGCTCTATGGCGGCGCAATTGGAGAAAGCAACTATCAGGCCGTGGCGCTGGGAAGCGGTAAGGATCTTGGCGTGGTGGGCGCGGTGGCGGTGGACATTACGCACTCCATCGCCCACATGCCGCAAGACGACGGGTTTGACGGCGAAACGCTGCAGGGTAACTCATATCGCATCAGCTACTCCCGTGACTTTGATGAAATCGACAGCCGACTAACCTTTGCCGGATACCGCTTCTCAGAAAAGAACTTTATGAGCATGAGCGACTATCTGGATGCGAAAACCTATCATCATCTCAATGCCGGTCACGAAAAAGAACGCTATACGGTCACCTATAACCAGAACTTCCGTGAACAGGGCATGAGCGCCTATTTCAGCTACTCACGCAGTACCTTCTGGGACAGCCCGGATCAGAGTAACTATAACCTGTCTCTTTCCTGGTACTTCGACTTAGGGTCGATAAAAAATCTCAGTGCGTCGCTGAACGGCTATCGCAGCGAATATAACGGTGATAAAGATGATGGCGTCTATATCTCGCTGTCTGTTCCCTGGGGCAATGATTCCATCAGCTACAACGGTACGTTTAACGGTAGTCAACACCGTAATCAGCTCGGCTATTCCGGCCACAGCCAGAACGGCGATAACTGGCAGCTTCACGTCGGGCAGGATGAACAAAGCGCGCAGGCAGACGGTTATTACAGCCATCAGGGCGCGCTGACGGACATCGATCTGAGCGCGGATTATGAAGAAGGATCGTACCGTTCGCTGAGTATGTCGCTGCGCGGCGGCATGACGCTGACCACCCAGGGCGGCGCGCTACACCGGGGAAGTTTAGCGGGCAGCACACGTTTGCTGGTTGATACCGACGGCATTGCGGACGTCCCCGTTAGCGGTAACGGCTCGCCAACCTCAACCAACATTTTCGGCAAGGCCGTGATTGCGGATGTCGGAAGCTATTCGCGCAGCCTGGCGCGTATCGATCTGAACAAATTGCCGGAGAAGGCGGAAGCTACTAAGTCGGTTGTGCAGATCACGCTCACCGAAGGCGCCATCGGCTACCGTCACTTTGACGTGGTCAGCGGCGAGAAAATGATGGCGGTTTTCCGGCTAGCAGACGGCGACTTCCCACCTTTCGGCGCCGAAGTGAAAAACGAGCGCCAGCAGCAGTTGGGCCTGGTGGCCGATGACGGCAACGCCTGGCTGGCGGGCGTAAAAGCCGGGGAAACATTGAAAGTCTTCTGGGATGGCACGGCGCAGTGTGAAGCATCACTCCCGCCCACGTTTACACCAGAGCTATTGGCCAACGCGCTATTGCTGCCGTGCAAAATGCTGGAAGGTCAGCCCCCCACCGCACCGCAGAAAAGTTCTCCGCTGCCTGCGCAACCGCTAATCCAGGAACATACGCAAACCGATGGCCAACCGGCCGCGCCGGTGGCGACAACCACTCAAACCCCGCCCATACCGCTGGCTGACAACCATGCGGTGAATCGCAAGGATATGGAATAAAGGGAACCTGTAATGAACAAGACCAACCATTTTAATCGCCAGGCGCTTATTGCCACGGTATTACTGGCTGCGCCGCTGGTGTCACACAGCGCGATTGTGCCGGATCGTACCCGCGTTATTTTTAACGGCAATGAAAATTCAATCACCGTCACGCTGAAAAACGGCAACGCCACTCTGCCCTATCTCGCTCAGGCGTGGCTGGAAGACGATAAGTTCGCCAAAGATACCCGCTATTTTACCGCCCTGCCGCCGCTGCAGCGTATTGAGCCAAAATCCGACGGGCAGGTTAAAGTCCAGCCGTTACCAGCCGCGGCTGGCCTACCGCAGGACCGGGAAAGTCTGTTTTATTTCAACGTGCGAGAAATTCCGCCGAAAAGCGATAAGCCTAATACGCTCCAGCTGGCGCTGCAAACGCGTATTAAGTTTTTCTACCGCCCGGTAGCCGTAGCCCGGCAGGTGGATAAGACGCACCCGTGGCAGACGAAGCTCACGCTGACCTACCAGGGCGATGGTGTGATCTTCGACAACCCCACACCGTTTTACCTCGTCATCAGCAATGCCGGTAGCAAAGAGAACGAGACCGCCTCCGGCTTTAAAAACCTGCTGATTGCCCCGCGTGAAAAAGTGACCTCTCCCATCAAAGGTGCCTCGCTCGGCAGCTCACCGGTGGTGGGCTACGTCGATGATTACGGCGGCCATCGCCTGCTGGTTTTTACCTGCTCAGGGAATACCTGCAAGGTCAATGAGGAAAAAACCCGTGACGCTGAGAAGAAAGCGAATAAGTAATCCTGTGCGAAAGAGATCTATGACGATGTTGACTCGCTGGAAAATACTGGTGCTGCTGTGCGGTGGATTCGTTACCGGCACCGAGGCTGCCGGCACAAAAACCGTGCAACTGGAGCTGCATCTGGTCGTCACTCAACCACCGCCCTGTACGGTAGGCGGCGCTTCCGTAGAGTTTGGCGATGTCCTGACCACCAAAGTTGGCGATGTTTCTCAAACGAAACCTGTGGGCTACAGCCTGAACTGCGATGGCAGAGCGAGTGACTATCTGAAGCTACAAATTCAGGGGACCACCACCACCATCAGCGGGGAGCAGGTTCTGCAAACTTCGGTGCAGGGGTTAGGCATCCGTATTCAGCAGGCGGGCAATAAGCAACTGGTTCCGGTTGGCATAACGGATTGGCTGAACTTCACCCTGAGCGGCAGCAATGGGCCGGAGCTGGAAGCCGTACCGGTTAAAGAGCCCACCACGCAGTTAGCGGGTGGCGATTTTAACGCCAGTGCGACGTTAGTCGTGGATTACCAGTGATGGAGAGATTCATAGTGAAAAGGGTGCTTATCCTGACGCTTTTAATCACCCGGTTTGCCTGCGCCGACAATTTGACCTTTCACGGCAAACTGATAAACCCGCCCGCCTGTACTATCAATAATGGTGAAACGCTGGAGGTCAGTTTTGGTAGCGTGATTATTGATAATATTGACGGCGTCAATTACCTGACCGAGATCCCGTGGACCCTTACCTGCGACAGCAGCTTTCGCGATGACGCATTAACTTTTACGTTGAGCTATCTGGGCACGGCGACGCCTTACTCCGCAAAAGCCTTAACCACCAATGTCCCTGGGCTGGGCATTGAACTTCAGCAGAACGGCACGGTGTTTCCTCCCGGCACGTCGCTAACCATCAATGAGTCATCGCTTCCCACACTAAAAGCCGTGCCGGTAAAACAGCCCGGTAAAGAGCCTGCCGAAGGCGATTTTGAAGCTTTTGCCACGTTACAGGTGGATTACCAATGAACCGTATTTTTCAAACTACCGGGCATTTGATCGGAGGCGTAATGTTATGGGCGGTTTGCAATACGCTACCTGCTGCCACGCCTAATGTGCACTACAGCGGTAAGCTGGTTGCCGGAGCCTGTAACCTGGTAGTGGATAATGACACGATGGCGACGGTGGATTTTCATACTATTGGCAGTGACAATTTCGACGCCAGCGGGCAAACGACTCCTGTTCCATTCACACTTAGCCTCCAGGATTGCAAAACAGCGCTAGCCAACGGCGTGGTGGTGACCTTTCAGGGTGTTGAAGACAGTACCCTGCCCGGACTGCTGGCGCTCGAATCGTCTTCTATTGCTAACGGTTTTGCTATAGGGATTGAGACCGCAGATCAGCACCCGTTAATTATCAACGCTTCTCAAGGTACGGAATTTATGTTGGCAGAGGGAAATACCATTATCAATCTCCAGGCATGGCTACAAAAAACATCAGGGGAAAATATTATGCCTGGGGAATTTAACGCCAGCGCAATGGTTAATTTTGAATACCAATAATGTTATTTAACAAAAAGGCATTGATGCTCTGGCCAGAATAAAAAGGAGTTACAACGCAATGGAAATAAAAAAAAGCATCTTGGTTAGAAAAAATATACGCTTGTCAGGAATCATCATTGACATGCTCATTTTAACCATACTTTTAATCAGCACGTTTGATGCTGTATCTGACTCTTCCCCGGTAAAAGCAAGCGCTATCAATATTGCACTTCAAGGAACTCCCAACACAGATTATGAATTAAATGGCGATCTCCGCTCTAACGGAGGGATAATGCCAAAGACGCTTTATATGGTATGTTCAGGAGGAAAATTCAGTGCAAGCCAGGCTGATTGCGTTGCCGGTCAATGGGTAGATATCGAAGTTGTAATATCTGCGGACAGTCATACGTTCATGAATTTGACAAATATGGGCAATTTGAGTTCTTCTGCATTTCAGGAAAAAAGGCGTGCTCGCTGTACAGCGAAAAATAGTAATACGATGGATTGTATTTGGGAAAGTAACTTCGACATTAACTTGTTTTTTTCACCTTCTACAAACATCTCCTCAATTGAAAGACAATCTCTGACTCTCCATATCGAGCCTACGAATAATGCATCACCTTCTCTACAGCAAATCAATATCAGCGGCGACTTAATCTACCAGCCTTCTGACTACGCAGTGTATAATCAAGGATATACTCCTGACGTCTTAGCCTACGTTAATTTTTATGCTAAATACAATATCGTCCAATCAAGCTTTGGTACACAGACAGGCCCGGCGACGGGCGCCCTGCCGGGACGCCTCAATCTGAACGGGAACGTAGCGACCACAGTTTCTTTATATCCTGAACAACTTGATGCCTCTTTTTCGAAAACAGAATTTTCCATCACATCTGCCAGCAAAGAATTTACGGGTTCTGGTAATAATGAACTACTGGCAGAAATCTATCTAAACTATGGACTACAGCATTGCCAGCCGCAAACGGCAGATAGTATTTGTGGTCAAATATTAGCTAACGCGAACGTTTCAACATCGTGTGGTGATCATAATATTACTATCACAACCAATATGTGCAATACAGGTAATGACCAATGTGATAGTGATGAAACATGGAAAATTGCAGAGATCTTCGGGACATGGGGCCGGGTTAATGTCGACACTATATGCGCTATTACAGTATTGCTTCCCTATGAATAATGCTTAGAAAAAATACTCGGAACCCTAAATAATCTCGCAAAACAGTAGATTACTTATCCGAAAAATTTTTCGGCCTTCAGTGAGGGGCTCTGCTCCAGTTGCGCGATCAGATCATTTAACCAAAATAATAGTCGAACAAAAGAGGCGAGCCATGAACGGCTACCATTTCTTTCGCGAGTTAAGCGAAGAATGCTGAAAAAACAGTACAGAAAAGTCAGGATAAAGAGTTATACAGACGGCTTACCACTATCCCAATGCTGTATACAGGATTATTGGTTAGTTCACTTTACTGCTCCTAAAAAACCTGCCTCACTTAAAATTTAGCAAAATTATTGACCAAGGAAAACAAATGTGTACAAATTTTTTAAAAACATCGCTACTAATAACATCCACTTTTTGGTGTATTGCGCTACAATGCGCTGAAGTAAGAACGGATATAAAATATAATTCTCAAATTATTTCACAGTTTGATAGTATTAGCGCACTGGCTGGCGATCCTACATTCGATACCATCCATACCCCATTACCAACAAACATTCATATCCTTTCATCGTGCACTAAGTCAGGTGGAGGGGGGGTTGTATTCCAGGTACATTGCCTGATGGACTTGAATCCACTCTTGAGTTTGATCCATCAACTTCTTTCATCAATACAACCGCTGTCGATAACGGTATCACTTATAGTTTTACTGGTGAAGCGGTAAAAGCGACGGCACATGCCAGCTGTACGGCTAATCAGGCAACTAACAGCGCAATTTGTGTATGGGATAAATCATTTTCACTTCCCCTCACCTTACTTACCAAACAGAACGGAATAACCATTAACCAGCAAAATCTTACAGTTTCGGTAATACCCGGAGGAGGAAATAATGATACTAACCAGTACTCATCCCTTTCCGGCCATATTATTATTGATGAATCGGTAAGCAGCTACACGAATTATGAACCGGAAACATCGGGCATTGAGAATTTAAAATTAAAATGGACTGTAACAGTGACAGAAGATACCGAAGGTGATGTCGGTATATGGAACGGATCACTTGTACTTAATGGCTCTCCAGCGTCCACCCTACATCGTTATTTGCTTCCAGAAATATTAGATGCTTCATTTTCTGAAAATGCGATAGCGCACAGTACCGAAGTCGCCATGACTGGCGCAAAAAATAATGTCGAGCTAGCCTCTGTATATCTCTACCATGGCAATACGCCATGCGATGATACATCCTTGTGTAACTACAGTCTTAATAAGACATCAGTTTCTCTTGTATGTCACGATCTGAATGCGCAACTTAACTTTAGCAACACTTGTAATGCTTCAGGCACAACACATTGCCTGAACGGAAAAGTAGGTACGATAAAGGGTACCTGGGAGAGAGTCAACATCGATACAACTTGTGCAATTACCGTTTTGATACCCTACGAATAAACACAGGAAAAATGATGACCATAAGCAAAAGAATCATAATTTCATTTATTCTATTTATGTGCTTCACCAACAATACATTTGGATCTGGATACGTTAAGATCAATGCCGAATTGAATGATATGGCAGGCAGAGGGGTAGGCACAGTGATTTAAATAGTAATCTACGGCGAAGGGGAAATCTTTCTTTTTGGTTGTACAGGGAACGCTTCGGCATACCAGAAAGGAGGTCAGCCCCTCACGGGATAGATGAAAAAACAGATCCAGAATCGCAGGGCGAAAAGAGTTAATGATGAGAACAGATAAAGAATGAAGAAGCTTAGATCCAGACTCATAGCTAATTATTCATAGAATAAATACTATAGTAATGAATAAAATTCAGAATAGGTGTTACGTATTTCAAACACATAAAACCTTAACCGATATCACATAGAGTATAACTTAAAAAGGCTATAACCAATTTACATGCTTACCAGCATCCTGATTCTGGCTCAGAATACGTATCACGATAACTTCCGTAACTGATTATATAAAATAGATAATATGCCTTTCAAACGGTAAGGCATAAATGTATTCACCCAGTTCAGGTCGAGGCGTGCCAATGTTATTGGCACTCATAATGCTGAATATTTCTGATAGATGATGAATATATCGATCGGCCTGTATTTCACCAAAATGCTGCCAGCCGTAATGCCAGATATTTTCCAGATCTTCACTGGCCTTTGGCGTTAATTTTACCGTTCTCATCGGGTTTGATCATCCCTGTTTTGACCTTCCGTAAAAAGGCATCCTTTTCCCAGGCCTGCGGCTCTCCGCTGTTCAGACCTTCAGCCAGAAGTTCACGTAACGCCTGAAGTCGTGACTCGGCCTGTTTTTCCCTCAGCAGACGAAGAGACTCTCTGATCACTTCACTTTGCGTTCTGTAATCACCTGATTCTATGAGCGATTCAATAAACTCGCGCAATTCATCGCCAAGATCAACGGTCATTGTTCTGGCCATAACAGCCTCCACTGTAAGTATAAATCTTACATAAGAGTACACCTGAAATGAAATGTACGTCAAAAACATACCTCATATATCATGCTTATGGGGTTGGCTAATGCGGCTTTGCTGAACGAGTAGCAAAGCCGCTACATTATTACTGTCTGGGGTTTACCCCCCGTGCAGTCGCCGTGCATCAATCACATCCGGCACCTGGTTCAGCTTACCGAGCACGCGGCCCAGCACCTGCAGGTTGTAGATCTCGATGGTCATATCAATGGTGGCGATCTGCTGTTTAATGTCGCTGCGGCTGGCGACGCCCAGCACGTTGACTTTTTCGTTAGCCAGAATGGTGGTGATATCACGCAATAAACCGCTGCGATCGTTGGCCTGGACGCGCACCACCAGCGAATATCCCGCCGAGTAGCTTTCGCCCCATACCGCCTCTACGATCCGCTCCGGCGCATGGGAGCGCAGTTCCGCCAGCTGTTCGCAGTCGGCCCGGTGCACGGAAATCCCCCGCCCCTGAGTAATGAAGCCGACAATTTCATCCCCCGGAATCGGCTGGCAGCAGCGGGCAATGTGGTGCATCAGGTTACCAACCCCTTCCACCACCACGCGCCCGTCGTCTTTACGACGATTTTGCGGCGCGTATGTTTTTTGCTGAAGCTGTTTCAGCGCCGCTGCATCCTGCTCCTCTGCACTCGGCTTATTGAACTGCGATTGCAGGAAATTCACCATCTGATTAAGACGGATATCGCCGCCGCCTATCGCCGCCAGCAACTCTTCCAGCTCATTAAAGTTGTAGCGCGGCAGCAGATGTTTTTCGGCCTCTTTCAGGCTAATCCCCAAATGCGCCAGCTCATCGTCGAGGATCTGCCGTCCAGCCAGGATATTTTTGTCACGGTCCTGTTTACGGAACCAGGCGTGAATTTTCGAGCGTCCGCGGCTGGTCGTCACATAGCCCAGGTTTGGATTCAGCCAGTCGCGGCTGGGATTCGGCTGCTTCTGAGTGATAATTTCAACCTGATCGCCCATCTGTAACTGGTAGGTAAACGGTACGATGCGCCCACCAATTTTCGCGCCGATGCAGCGGTGCCCGACATCGCTGTGGATGTGGTAAGCAAAATCGAGCGGCGTAGATCCGGCAGGCAAGTCAACCACGTCGCCTTTTGGCGTAAAAACGTAGACCCGATCGTCAAACACCTGGCTGCGCACTTCATCCAGCATTTCGCCGGAATCGGCCATCTCTTCCTGCCAGGCGATCAGCTTACGCAGCCACGCAATTCTGTCTTCATGGCCGGAACGCACGCCGCCGGACGCGGCGCCTTCTTTATACTTCCAGTGCGCCGCCACACCCAGTTCGGCGTCTTCATGCATCTGTTTGGTACGGATCTGGATCTCAACGGTTTTACCGCCCGGCCCCAAGACCACGGTGTGGATAGACTGGTAACCGTTCGGTTTCGGGTTAGCGACATAATCATCGAATTCATCCGGCAGGTGGCGATAGTGCGTATGCACTATCCCCAACGCGGCGTAGCAGTCTTGCAGACGTTCAGCGACGATACGCACGGCGCGCACGTCAAAGAGTTCATCAAACGCCAGATGCTTTTTCTGCATTTTGCGCCAGATGCTATAAATATGTTTTGGTCGTCCGTAGACTTCCGCCTGCACGCCTTCGTTTTTCATTTCGGCGCGCAGATGTCCAACAAACTCTTCGATGTAATGTTCGCGATCGAGGCGGCGTTCATGCAGCAGTTTGGCGATGCGTTTGTATTCCGCCGGATGCAGGTAGCGGAAACAGTAGTCTTCCAGTTCCCACTTCAGTTGCCCGATGCCCAGACGATTAGCGAGCGGCGCATAGATGTTGGTACATTCTTTCGCCGCCAGCACGCGCTCATCTTCCGGCGCCTCTTTCACTTCGCGCAAATGAGCGATTCGCTCGGCCAGTTTGATGACCACGCAGCGGAAATCATCCACCATCGCCAATAACATTCGACGGACGTTATCAACCTGCTCCGAAGAAACAGAGTCGTTATGAGTGGCGTTTAACTGGCGGATCGCCGCCATATCGCGCACGCCATGAATCAGGGTAACGATAGATTTGCCAACGCTTTCGCGCAGTACATCTTCGCTGACTACGTTGGCGTCGGCCAGAGGGAACAGTAGCGCCGCCCGCAGCGTGTCGATATCCATACTCAGCGTGGAAAGAATTTCTACCATCTCCACGCCACGCCACAGCAACAGATCCGCATCCGGATGTCCTTGTGTCTGTTGCAGGCAATACGCCCAGGTTTCGGCTAAGCGCTCACACGACTGCTGGCTGGAAATTCCCAGGCTTGCGATCCACTTCTTCGGATCAAATTCACCAGCTTTATTAATATGTGCACTTCTTACCGCGACCATCGTCCTCTCCTTAAGGGACCAGGCCTACCGAAGTCGGTAAGCCGGTAATCATTACATGCGCTCGAACAGAACCATTGATTCCAGATGTCCTGTGTGCGGGAACATGTCGAGCATCGCTAAACGCGTAACCTCATATCCCGCATTGACCAGCGCTTCACTATCGCGCGCCAGCGTCGCCGGGTTACAGGATACATAAACAATGCGAATAGGTTTTAATTTTATAATATGTCGCATCACTCCTGTAGCCCCCGCACGCGCAGGATCGAGTAAGACTTTGTCAAAGCCGTTTTTCGCCCACGGCTGCTTCGTGACATCTTCCTCCAGGTTCTCGTGGAAGAATGTCACATTATGTAAACCATTGCGGATGGCGTTTTCACGGCCTTTTTCTACCAGCGCCTGAACGCCCTCAACCCCTACCACGCTTGCCGCGCGCGTTGCCAGCGGTAGCGTAAAATTCCCCATTCCGCAGAACAGATCCAGGACACGATCCTCGGCGCGCACATCAAGCCACTCCAGCGCGCGGGCGACCATTTGCTGGTTTACCGCCTCATTAACCTGAATAAAGTCTCGCGGACTGAAGGTTAAACGTAAGCCGTGCGAATCATACCAGGGCGCTTCGCCAGATACCGTTTCCAGTATCTCGCTAAACGGCGCCAGGAACAGAGACAATCCCTCAGAATGCGAAAAGCGTTCCAGTTTTTCTTTATCCGCCGCACTTAATGGCGCGGTATGGCGCAGAATCATCAGCGTACCGCTTCCCGCCTGTACCAGCTCAACATGCCCAAGATGTCGGGTGCCGTGTAAACTCGCCAGACACGCCCTGATGCGGGGCAGCAATGCTTCAAGCTGGGGCGCCAAAACGGGGCACTGTTCGACATTGACGATATCGCTGGAACCCGCTTTGCGAAATCCCATTTGCAGCGGTTTATCCGGCGGGCAATTCAGACTTAACCGCGCACGACGCCGATAACCCCAGGACGCGCCGGCGATGATGTCATTCACCTCATGTTTCATTAAACGCGCCAGCGCCGCGCTTTTGCTGCGTTGTTGCAGGTCGATGCCGACATGCTGTTGCTGACAACCGCCGCAGACGCCAAAATGCGGGCAGCGCGGCGTTTCTCGTTCCGGGCTATCATTCAAACGGCGCGAAACGCGTGCGCGGGCAAATTGCTTTTTATCTTCTGTAATAATGACTTCTGCGCTTTCCTCAGGCAATAAACCGGGGATAAACAGCGCCTTTCCGTTATGACGGGCTACGCCCTGACCAAATGAATCGAGGTCATTGACTTTAACGGTTATGATCTGACGCGTCGTCACGCGCCGTTTTGCAGAGTAGAATTGCGCCATCGACCAGCTTTTTCTCAATTTAACAGTGTGACCCTAATTGTCCCATAACGGAACTCCATGACCAACTACAGCCTGCGCGCACGCATGATGATTCTGATCCTGGCCCCGACCGTCCTGATAGGTTTGCTGCTCAGTATCTTTTTTGTAGTGCACCGCTATAACGACCTGCAGCGTCAACTGGAAGATGCCGGCGCCAGTATTATTGAACCGCTCGCCGTCTCCAGCGAATATGGTATGAACTTACAAAACCGGGAGTCTATCGGCCAACTTATCAGCGTCCTGCACCGCAGACACTCTGATATTGTGCGGGCGATTTCCGTTTATGACGATCATAACCGCCTGTTTGTAACGTCTAATTTCCATCTGGACCCCTCACAGATGCAGCTTCCTGCCGGAGCGCCGTTTCCACGTCGTCTGAGCGTTGATCGCCACGGCGATATTATGATTCTGCGCACCCCGATTATCTCGGAGAGCTATTCGCCGGACGAGTCAGCGATTGCCGACGCGAAAAATACCAAAAATATGCTGGGGTATGTGGCACTTGAACTGGATCTCAAGTCGGTCAGGCTACAGCAATACAAAGAGATTTTTATCTCCAGCGTGATGATGCTTTTTTGTATTGGCATTGCGCTGATCTTTGGCTGGCGGCTTATGCGCGATGTCACCGGGCCTATCCGTAATATGGTGAATACCGTTGACCGCATTCGCCGCGGACAACTGGATAGCCGTGTGGAAGGATTTATGCTGGGCGAGCTGGACATGCTGAAAAACGGCATTAATTCCATGGCGATGTCGCTTGCCGCCTATCACGAAGAGATGCAGCATAATATCGATCAGGCCACCTCGGACCTGCGTGAAACCCTTGAGCAGATGGAAATCCAAAACGTTGAGCTGGATCTGGCGAAAAAGCGCGCCCAGGAAGCGGCGCGTATTAAGTCGGAGTTCCTGGCGAACATGTCGCACGAACTGCGAACACCGCTGAACGGCGTCATTGGTTTTACCCGCCTGACATTAAAAACGGAGCTGAACCCCACCCAGCGCGACCATCTGAACACCATTGAGCGTTCCGCGAATAATCTGCTGGCAATCATTAATGACGTGCTCGACTTCTCCAAGCTGGAAGCCGGTAAGCTCATTCTGGAAAGTATCCCTTTTCCACTGCGCAACACGCTGGATGAAGTGGTTACGCTGCTGGCCCACTCGTCGCATGATAAAGGGCTGGAGTTGACGTTAAATATTAAAAACGACGTCCCGGAAAATGTGATTGGCGACCCGCTGCGCCTGCAACAGGTCATTACTAATCTGGTGGGCAATGCCATTAAGTTCACCGAGAGTGGCAATATCGACATTCTGGTAGAAAAGCGGGCGCTCAGTAACACCAAAGTACAGATTGAAGTGCAGATCCGCGATACGGGGATCGGCATTCCGGAGCGCGACCAGTCGCGACTGTTTCAGGCGTTTCGCCAGGCCGATGCCAGTATTTCTCGCCGTCACGGCGGCACCGGGCTTGGGCTGGTGATTACGCAAAAGCTGGTCAACGAAATGGGCGGGGATATCTCTTTCCACAGCCAGCCTAATCGCGGCTCGACCTTCTGGTTTCATATTAATCTTGATCTTAACCCAAATGTCATTATTGACGGGCCGTCGACCGCGTGTCTGGCCGGGAAACGGCTGGCTTATATCGAACCGAATGCTACCGCCGCGCAATGTACCCTGGATCTACTGAGCGACACGCCGGTGGAAGTGATTTACAGCCCGACCTTCTCCGCGCTGCCGTTAGCGCACTACGATATTATGATTTTGAGCGTTCCGGTGACCTTCCGCGAGCCGCTCACCATGCAGCATGAACGTCTGGCGAAAGCAGCGTCAATGACGGACTTTCTACTGCTGGCGCTACCTTGCCATGCGCAAATTAATGCCGAAAAGCTGAAACAAGGAGGCGCGGCAGCCTGTCTGTTAAAACCATTGACGTCAACGCGCCTGTTGCCAGCGCTGACAGAATATTGCCAGTTGAATCACCATCCTGAACCGCTGCTAATGGATACCAGTAAAATCACCATGACGGTTATGGCGGTTGATGATAATCCCGCTAATCTGAAGCTTATCGGCGCGTTACTGGAAGATAAAGTCCAGCACGTAGAGCTTTGTGATAGCGGACATCAGGCGGTGGATCGGGCGAAACAAATGCAGTTTGATCTGATTTTGATGGATATTCAGATGCCGGATATGGACGGCATACGCGCCTGCGAGTTAATTCACCAGCTTCCTCATCAGCAGCAAACACCGGTTATTGCCGTTACGGCACATGCGATGGCCGGGCAAAAAGAGAAGTTGCTCAGCGCGGGCATGAACGACTATCTGGCTAAACCGATAGAAGAAGAGAAGTTGCATAATCTGTTGCTGCGCTATAAACCCGGCGCCAACGTAGCAGCGCGCCTGATGGCGCCGGAACCGGCTGAGTTTATCTTCAATCCGAATGCGACGCTCGACTGGCAGCTTGCGCTCCGCCAGGCTGCCGGTAAGCCCGATCTGGCACGGGATATGCTGCAAATGCTGATTGATTTTCTGCCGGAAGTGCGCAACAAAATTGAAGAACAACTGGTGGGAGAGAATCCCAACGGCCTGGTCGATCTGGTCCATAAGCTACACGGGAGCTGCGGCTATAGCGGCGTACCGCGGATGAAGAACCTTTGCCAGCTTATTGAGCAACAGCTTCGCAGCGGCGTCCACGAAGAGGAGCTGGAGCCTGAGTTTCTGGAGCTGCTGGATGAGATGGATAATGTCGCGCGTGAAGCGAAGAAGATATTAGGCTGATATTCGCCGGATGGCGGCGTGACCGCCTTATCCGGCCTACAACTCAGCGTAATTGTTGCCCCGCTTTCAGCGTTGCAGCCACGTTGCGCGCGGTCATTCGTACGTTTTCACTCGCATTCTTCAGCGCGTCCTCCAACGTGCAGATGGTATAAATCACGCTGAAAACGGCATCAAGCCCATGTTCATGAACCACGCCAACGTCCGCCGTCAGGCTACCCGCAATACCAATTACCGGCTTGTTATACCGTTTGGCGATGTTTGCCACGCCAATAGGGACTTTACCGTGAATGGTCTGACTGTCGATGCGTCCCTCGCCGGTGATGACTAAATCAGCATCCGCAAGACACGCTTCCAGATGAAGCGCATCGGTGACAATCTCAATACCACGCCGTAGCTGCGCGCCGCAAAACGCGTATAACGCCGCCCCCATGCCGCCTGCCGCGCCGCCGCCTGCCAGATCCAACACATCGACATGCAGATCGCGGGCAATCAAATGCGCATAGCGAGTCAATGCCGTATCTAGGCGTTCAATCATTTCCGGCGTCGCCCCTTTTTGCGGACCAAAAACTGCAGACGCGCCCTCTTTGCCGGTAAGGGGATTCGTGACATCGCAGGCGACCTCTATATGGCACGCCGACAAACGCTTATCCAGGCCGCTGATATCAATGCTGGCGAGTGTTTCCAGCCCAATGCCGCCTTGCGCAATATCATTGCCCTGCGCATCCCGTAGCCTGGCACCCAGCGCCTGTACCATCCCCGCGCCGCCATCGTTGGTGGCGCTACCGCCGATACCAATAATGATATGCTCAACGCCCGCATCCAGCGCATGACGGATCAGCTCGCCGGTTCCCCATGACGTGGTCTTCAACGGATCGCGTTGCGCGGGCGGCACCTGCTCCAGCCCGCTGGCGGCCGCCATTTCAATGAACGCGGAACGCGCATCGCCGGAAAGCCCATAAAACGCATTGACGCGATGCCCCAACGGCCCGGTGACCTCAACATGCACGATTCGACCCGCCGTCGCTTCAACCATCGCTTCGACAGTACCTTCTCCGCCATCAGCCAGCGGTAATTTCAGGTAATCCGCGTCAGGCCAGATCTCGCGAAATCCTTGTTCAATGGCGGTCGCTACCTCAAGAGCACTCAAACTTTCCTTATACGAATCTGGTGCGATCACTATTTTCATAAGTCGTCCTTACGCATGTTGATCCTGTTAAGCATACACCCAGAGAAGGACCGGTTCCTTACGGAACCGGCTCTGACTTAACGCACCATGCAAGGGCGCTTATTATCAAACGTCCAGCCAGGAATTAAGTACTGCATTCCCATCGCGTCGTCACGCGCGCCTAAGCCATGCTTTTGATAGAGCTCATGCGCTTTCATCACCTGATCCATATCGAGCTCAACGCCCAGCCCCGGTTTGGTCGGTACTTGCACCATGCCGCCTTTAATTTCAAACGGTTCTTTAGTCAGACGTTGGTTGCCTTCCTGCCAGATCCAGTGGGTATCGATAGCAGTGATCTTGCCCGGCGCCGCCGCGGCAACATGGGTAAACATCGCCAGTGAAATATCAAAGTGGTTGTTAGAGTGCGAGCCCCAAGTCAGGCCGAACTCATGACACATTTGCGCCACGCGTACAGAGCCTTGCATAGTCCAGAAGTGCGGGTCCGCCAGCGGGATATCGACGGATTGCAGCGACAGCGTATGCCCCATCTGACGCCAGTCGGTGGCGATCATATTGGTGGCCGTCGGTAATCCGGTCGCGCGACGGAATTCCGCCATCACTTCACGACCGGAAAAACCCTGCTCCGCGCCGCACGGATCTTCTGCATAGGCCAGAGAACCTTTTAGGTATTTACCAATGCTGATCGCTTCGTTCAGCGACCAGGCACCGTTTGGATCGAGCGTGACGCGCGCTTGTGGGAAACGTTTCGCCAGCGCCACGATTGACTCGGCCTCTTCTTCGCCCGCCAGCACGCCGCCTTTCAGTTTGAAGTCGTTGAAGCCGTATTTTTCATACGCCGCTTCCGCCAGACGCACTACCGTTTCCGGCGTCATCGCCTCTTCATGGCGCAGACGATACCAGTCGCATTGCTCATCCGGCTGGCTTTGATACGGCAGCGGCGTAACCTTGCGATTGCCGACAAAGAACAGATAACCCAGCATTTCGACTTCGCTGCGCTGCTGACCGTCGCCTAACAGCGAAGCGACGTTGACGCCCAGATGTTGGCCCAAAAGGTCAAGCATTGCCGCTTCAATGCCCGTCACCACATGGATAGTGGTACGGAGATCGAACGTTTGTAAACCGCGTCCGCCCGCATCGCGATCGGCAAACTGGTTGCGAACGGCGGTCAGGACATTTTTATATTCATCCAGCGTTTTTCCCACCACCAGTGGAATCGCATCTTCCAGCGTTTTGCGAATTTTTTCGCCGCCCGGAATCTCGCCGACCCCAGTATGACCGGAGTTATCTTTAACAATGACGATGTTGCGCGTAAAGAACGGGGCGTGCGCGCCGCTCAGGTTCATCAGCATACTGTCATGACCCGCAACCGGGATAACCTGCATTTCAGTCACTACAGGCGTGGTAAATTGAGTACTCATAACTGTGTCCTTATTCAGAATTAGTGACGACCAAAAACAGGGCGTTTGCGGTCAAAAGTCCAGCCGGGGATCAGGTATTGCATCGGGCCTGCATCATTACGCGCGCCGCCTGGCAGCTTTTTATACGCGTCATGCGCTTTTCGCACCTGTTCCCAGTCAAGCTCTACGCCCAGTCCTGGCGCATCCGGAACGGCAATTTTGCCGTTTTTAATTTCCAGCGGATTTTTAGTCAGGCGGCAATCGCCCTCCTGCCAGATCCAGTGCGTATCAATAGCGGTGGGTTTGCCTGGCGCCGCCGCGCCGACATGGGTAAACATCGCCAGTGAAATATCAAAATGGTTATTCGAATGGCAGCCCCAGGTTAGCCCCCAGTCATCGCACAGTTGCGCCACGCGAACGGCGCCGGTAAGGGTCCAGAAATGCGGGTCGGCAAGAGGAATATCTACCGCGTTGAGCATCACCGCGTGTCCCATTTCACGCCAGTTGGTGGCAATCATATTGGTCGCCACCGGCAGTCCTGTCGCGCGGCGGAACTCCGCCATGACTTCACGACCAGAGAATCCTTGCTCCGCGCCGCACGGATCTTCCGCGTAGGTCAGTACATCATTCAGCCCTTTGCACAACGCAATGGCTTCATCCAGTAGCCAGGCGCCGTTCGGATCCACGGTAATACGCGCGTCCGGGAAGCGTTTTTTTAGCGCGCGAACGGTATCAATCTCTTGTTCGCCCGGCAGCACGCCGCCCTTGAGTTTAAAATCTTTAAAGCCGTAGCGATCCTGAGACGCTTCCGCCAGCCGCACGACCGCGTCGCTGTTCAGCGCTTCCTGATGGCGCAGACGATACCATTCATGACTGCCCGGCGTGCTTTCCAGATACGGCAGATCGGTTTTAGTGCGATCGCCAATATAGAAGAGATAGCCCAACACGGTGACGGCATCGCGCTGTTTACCTGGCCCTAACAGTTCACAGACCGGCACATTAAGCGCCTGTCCCTGTAGATCAAGCAGCGCCGCTTCCAAAGCCGCCACCGCGTTAACCCGCAGTTCAAACGTCCATGCGCCTTTGCCAAAGGTGTCAAAATCAGCGGCCTGGTTGCCTTTATGCACCTGCTGCACCACTTTGTTCAGGCGGGCGACTTCCTGGCCTAATACCATCGGAATAGCATCGACCAGCGTCTGATAAATCACTTCTCCGCCCGGCGTCTCGCCGACGCCAGTATGCCCGGCGTTATCGGTGAGGACGACGATGTTACGGGTGAAGTACGCGTTATGCGCGCCGCCGATGTTGAGTAGCATACTGTCATGTCCGGCAACCGGAATGACCTTCATGTCCGTAATAACGGGACTGGATTGCGTTGTCATGATAATTGTCCTGCGACAGGTTTCAGTTCAATACGCTTAATATCGCCTACCAGCACCAGATAGCTGATGATGGCCACCAGGGCATGTACGCCGACATAGATCAACGCGCCGTTGAAGGAACCGGTGGTGCCAACGATGTAACCAATCGCGATTGGCGTCACAATACCGGAAATATTGCCGAACATATTAAACAAGCCGCCGGAAAGACCGCTGATCTCTTTCGGGGCGGTATCCGCCATTACTGCCCAGCCCAACGCGCCAATACCTTTACCGAAGAAGGCCAACACCATAAAGCCGATGATCATCCATTCCACGTTCACATAGTTACAGAACACCATAACCATTGACAGCAACATTCCCAGCACAATCGGCGTCTTGCGCGCGATATTCAGGAAGCCAGTACGACGCATCAGCCAGTCGGAAATGATGCCGCCCAACACGCCGCCGATAAAGCCGCAGACTGCAGGAACCGAGGCGACAAAGCCCGCTTTGAGAATCGACATGCCGCGCGCCTGGACCAAATAGACCGGGAACCAGGTAATAAAGAAATAGGTCAATGCGTTAATACAGTACTGACCGATGTAAACGCCAATCATCATACGAGAGCCCAGCAGCTGTTTGATCTGGCCCCATTTGACGCTAAACGGTACTTTCGCTTTGGTGTCTTTCTGATCCATATTGATCAGCGCGCCGCCTTCTGCGATGTACTCCAATTCTTTCTTATTTACGCCCGGATGGTTATTTGGTTCATGGATAACTTTCAACCAGATAAAGCTGATGATGATCCCTAACCCGCCCATAAAGAAGAAGACATGCGACCAGCCCACTTCGTGCGTCAGCCAGCCCATAATCGGCGCGAAAATAACCGTGGCAAAGTATTGCGCGGAGTTAAAGATGGCCACCGCCGTTCCCCTCTCCTGCGCCGGGAACCAGGCCGCAACGATGCGACTGTTGCCCGGGAAAGAAGGCGATTCCGCCAGACCGACCAGGAAACGAAGCGTAAAGAGGGCGACAATAATGCCGAAACCACTAAAGATATCGACAAAACCCTGCAACAGGGTGAAGACTGACCAAATGAAAATAGACCAGAAATAGACGCGTTTGGAACCAAAGCGGTCCAGCAGCCAGCCGCCCGGGATCTGCCCGATAACATAGGCCCATGAAAAAGCAGAAAAAACATAGCCCATACCTACCGGATCAAGGCCGATATCTTTGGCCATTTCTGAGCCGGCAATGGACAATGTGGCGCGGTCGCCGTAGTTGAAGGATGTGACGATAAACAGCATCACCACTATCCAGTAGCGGGCGTTCGTGCGTTTCTCCGCACTGCTCGCCGCGTGACTTAATGAACTCATTGTTGCACTCCTGAAATTTCGCGTTAGCTACGCTCACTCTGAACTGCACAACCGGTAGGGAATCAGAGATAACGTTTCCTTGTTGCAGCTTTTATTAGGTCGTTTGCTTTGCACGCTGCATGCTTTTATTCACTGGCAGGAGAAGTATAAAAAGCGCGCCACACACACTCACCGTGCAACAACACAGTATTTTGGCGATGAATTACGCCTGTTTATGGCAAAAGCCCAGGACAGTGGAAGCCACTTCACGGAAATGAAATCAGAAGGCGTCGGCGTCGACGCAGGAGGAGTAAAAAGAGAAGAATGTGAAACAGGTCGCTTGATTACATGAAAACGCCCGTAAAAAACTGCCGCTTTTGCGGGCATATGCCCAAAGCTAACACGATTCAGTTACTTTACACTGTGTACAGGTCGTGATTTTGCTTACTGGCAACGCAAGCAAACGAAAAGGTACCCTCCCGTAGGGGGGAGGGATTTACCTCAGGAAAGTAAAGTTCCCCAGTTTTCAACCCAGGGATTGGATTGGCTCTCCGGCTCCGGATGTTCGCTGGCGTCAATGAATAATATCTCCCCCACCCGCTGCGCGCTTTGCTCTTGCAACAGGGCATCAAACTGTTTGCCGCCATTACAGAAATTGGGGTAGCTGCTATCACCTAGCGCAATCACCCCGTAACGCAGGTTTGGCTGAAAACCCAACGTATCTTTAATGCCGTGAAAGAGCGGCGCAATGCTATCCGGTAGATCGCCTTGCCCGGTCGTCGAGGTAACGACCAGCGCAACCTTATCCTGATATTGCTGCCAGTCGGACAGTTCAGGATCTTCAAACACGGTCGCGCTGTGGCCCTGTCTGGCGAGGATCGCTTCCGCTTCTTCCGCCACCAGCAGTGAGTTGCCATACATGGTCCCGACAAAAATACCAATTTCCGCCATTATGCGTATCTCCCTGAATTATGTCAGATGAGTCTCATCCTGCCGGGACGCCGCCGTAAACTCAACCCTTTCATTGTCAGGGAGAAGTCCACGCCAGCCAAACTGTGTCAGCACCTGCATCCAGGTTTCATCCAACCCGGCCTGAATTATCAACGGCTGTCCGGTGAAGGGGTGCGTCAGTTCAAGCCGACTGGCATGAAGCATCAGGCGACGACAGGCAAAATGCTCTGCGGCGCTGCGGTTTTGTCGCAAATCGCCATGCTTGCTGTCGCCGATGATAGGATGACGCAGATGCGCCAGATGACGACGAAGCTGGTGCTTGCGTCCCGTTTTTGGTTCCAGCTCAACCAGGCCATAACGCGTGGTGGGATAACGCCCGGTCGGCACCGCCATTTCGACCGTCGCCAGCCCGCGATACTGCGTTACAGCCGGCTGGGGCGCTTTATCTTCGCGGGCGAATTTATCGGCAATTTTATCGCGCTCTTCCACCAGCGGATAATCCAGTACCGCGTCATCTATCAGCCAGCCGCGCACAATGGCATGGTAGCGTTTACGGATGTGGTGCTGCTCGAACTGCTGCGCCAGACGGCGTCCCGCTTCGCTGGACAGCCCCATTAACAGTACGCCCGACGTGGGCCTGTCGAGACGGTGGGCGGTAAAAACATGCTGGCCGATTTGGTCGCGCACCGTTTGCATGACCACGACTTTTTCGTCGCGATCCAGCCAGCTCCGGTGAACAAGCCAGCCTGCGGGTTTATTCACGGCAACCAGCCACGGGTCTTGATAGAGGATCTCCAGCATCAGGATTTATCGCGGACGAATAGCGCATCCAGATCCTGCAAAACCGCCAGGATCGCCTCCCGCTGCGGATGATCCGCCGCCAGCGCCATTTCATAATAAGGGGCGACGGCAAACGCCTCGGGCAGCGGCTGCGCATTATCAAGTAGGGTATGCATACGTGGGATCAATACCCATTGCAGCCATTCCAGCGGTTCCATGGTATCCATAAAAAATGGTTGGGTGCTGGTAAACAAATGCGCCTGCGGCGCATCCAGCCGCCAGTGGCGATGCTCGCGCAGCAGCGTTTCAAGCGCATGTAACTGCTGACGCACACGGTCATGAGTCGTCATGTTAAAACCTCAATGATGAAAATCTGGCGCGAAGAATAACAAAAAAAGGGAGCACTGTATAAACAGTGCTCCCGGTTCGTTTCGCAGCATTCCAGCTACTTTTCGTGCTCCCTGCTCATCCGTGACAACTTTTCCTGTGACCTTACGGCCTGTTCATCCTGAACGTTTACATCCTGCGCACATCGCCCGATGTGATAGCTTCATCCTGAAGCGTCCCTGGTTATCCAGATCCGCCGAATATCCTGATCGGCTCTCGTTCTCCGTCCTGGAGGTGTCCTTTAACGCATCCTGCGCTTTCCACTTTGCTTCATCCTGAAGCCTTTCCTTGTAACACCATCCTGGCGTGTCCTGCTGAAGCGTCATCATCCTGACGTTCGCTTCGTTGTACGACTCCCTGTCGACGAAGATAGAATCGCCTGTTTCACCTTGTCTTACAAGACGCTTACAGACAATACCTTAAGTAAATTTTCATATGAAAGTGCGCAAAAACATTTTAATTAGTTGTTTTATATAGACTTACATAAGAAAACGGGGCTCAGTATCCGCTGATATCCTGGCGATCTCCTACAGACTTTGTAAGAGATCTCTCACACCCGTTAGGGCAAACGATTACAGAAGAGGATTAAGTTGCGTAAGGAATTCCGCAAGCGTTGCGGCAAGAACGGTACGATTGCGGGTGCCCAGCGTTTCTTTAATCACCTCGCCGGACAGATTACAGACCGAAATGACCTCAAGCTCATTTTCCTGCGTCGCAATAAAAAGCGTGGGAGGAAGCTTGAGCCGCTTTTGCGTGACCAGGTGGCCTATCAGATTTTCCTGCACGCGCCGAAAGTCATCCTGACTCCAGGTTTGCAGTAGCGTAAGCTTTTCATCCGCAAACTGCGCGGGCATGTCGCCAGCAAACTGCGTGGTGTAAAACGCGTGGAGCGCAGGTTGTACCATAATATCAAAGGCGCGTTCAACCGCGTTTACATTTTCTTCGCCTTCAAAAGGCTGCGGCTGCCAGTAAACGGCATCGCGGGTTGAAGAAATAATGCACGGAGAAGGTACGCCATACAGTTCTTCGCTCAACGGCCAGCTACCGTGTTTTTCTTGCCACGCGTCGCAGTAACGCGTCGTAAAGGCTTTCAATGCCTGCGCTGTCAGTTCGTCCACCAGTTTCTCTCTTCATAAAAGCCAGGATACACTTGACGCATAGTGTATCTGGTTTATGACGGTGAAACATGTCTTCTTATGAAAACCATCAGGCTCTCGATGGCCTGACTCTCGGAAAATCAACGGATTACCGGGACAATTATGACGCCAGCCTGCTGCAGGGCGTACCGCGCAGTTTGAATCGCGACCCGCTCGGATTAACAGCCGATAATTTGCCGTTCCACGGCGCGGATATCTGGACGTTGTATGAACTTTCCTGGCTTAACAGCCAGGGTCTTCCGCAGGTCGCCGTCGGACATGTCGAACTGGATTACACCAGCGTTAATTTAATCGAATCCAAAAGTTTTAAACTGTATCTGAACAGCTTTAACCAGACGCGCTTTGACACCTGGGAGACGGTGCGCCAGACGCTGGAGCGCGATCTGCGCGCCTGCGCGCAGGGCAACGTTAGCGTGAGGCTTCATCGTCTTGATGAGCTGGAAGGACAGCCTGTCGCCCATTTCCACGGCACCTGTATTGACGATCAGGATATCAGTATCGACAACTACCAGTTTACTACCGACTATCTGCAACATGCGGTCAGCGGCGAGAAGCAAGTAGAAGAAACGCTGGTCAGTCATCTGTTGAAATCCAACTGCCTGATCACCCACCAACCGGACTGGGGCTCGATACAAATTCAGTATCGCGGGCGCAAAATCGACAGGGAAAAACTGCTGCGTTATCTGGTCTCCTTCCGTCACCATAATGAATTTCACGAGCAGTGCGTAGAGCGTATTTTCAATGACATTCTGCGCTTCTGCCAGCCGGAAACGTTAAGCGTTTATGCACGCTATACCCGCCGCGGCGGGCTGGACATTAATCCCTGGCGCAGCAATACCGATTTTGTGCCCGCCACGGGCAGGCTGGCGCGTCAGTAATCTTTTTTGTCAATTTTGCGTGCCGGATTGCGCATGTAAGGTTGTGAAAGGTCATCAGCCAGGGCTATTGTAATCAACAGGGAATGGCGTGTTGCGTCCCATAAGGAGTTTACTTGATTACACATATTAGCCCGCTTGGCTCAATGGATATGTTGTCGCAACTGGAAGTGGACATGCTGAAACGCACGGCCAGTAGCGACCTGTATCAACTGTTTCGTAACTGTTCACTTGCCGTTCTTAACTCCGGCAGCCTGACCGACAACAGCAAAGAGCTGCTGTCCTGCTTTGAAAATTTCGATATTAACGTACTGCGCCGCGAGCGCGGCGTGAAGCTGGAATTGATTAATCCGCCTGAAGACGCCTTTGTTGACGGGCGGATTATTCGTGCGCTACAGGCTAACCTGTTCGCAGTGCTGCGCGACATTCTCTTTGTGAATGGGCAGATCCACAATGCCGGCCGTTTCCAGCATCTGGATCTTGAAAGCTCAACACATATCACCAATCTGGTGTTCTCCATTTTGCGCAACGCCCGGGCGCTGCACGTCGGCGAAGCGCCAAACATGGTGGTATGCTGGGGCGGCCACTCAATTAACGAAAACGAGTACCTGTATGCCCGTCGCGTCGGCACGCAGTTGGGATTACGCGAGCTGAACATCTGCACCGGCTGCGGCCCTGGGGCGATGGAAGCCCCCATGAAGGGCGCGGCGGTCGGTCACGCACAGCAGCGCTATAAAGACAGCCGCTTTATCGGCATGACTGAACCTTCCATTATTGCGGCTGAACCGCCTAACCCGCTGGTGAACGAACTGATCATCATGCCGGATATCGAAAAACGCCTGGAAGCGTTCGTCCGTATCGCACACGGTATCATCATCTTCCCGGGCGGCGTGGGTACGGCGGAAGAGCTGCTTTATTTGCTGGGGATTCTGATGAATCCAGCCAATAAAAATCAGGTGCTGCCGCTGATCCTGACCGGACCAAAAGAGAGCGCCGATTACTTCCGCGTGCTGGATGAGTTTATTACCCATACGCTGGGCGAAGCGGCCCGCCGTCATTACCGCATCATCATTGACGATGCGGCGGAGGTAGCGCGGCTGATGAAGAAAGCGATGCCGCAAGTGAAAGAGAATCGCCGCGATACTGGCGACGCCTATAGTTTTAACTGGTCGATGCGTATTGCACCGGATCTGCAGGTGCCGTTTGAGCCGTCGCATGAGAATATGGCCAACCTGAAACTGTACCCGGATCAGCCGGTTGAGATTCTGGCGGCGGATCTGCGGCGCGCCTTCTCCGGTATTGTCGCGGGGAACGTGAAGGAGGTCGGGATACGCGCCATTGAAGCTAATGGTCCGTATAAAATCCACGGCGATCGAGAGATGATGCGTCGCATGGACGATCTGCTGCAGGGATTCGTCGCGCAGCATCGTATGAAATTGCCGGGTTCCGCCTACATCCCCTGTTACGAGATCTGCGCTTAACGCTTATGCCCGGTTGCCGCCAGCAGCCGGGCGCTTCTCCCATTCCTTTCATTGCGGTATGGCGATTCACGTATGCCTTCATTTTTTATGATGATCATCAGAGGTATAGCCCGCATTGTTTTATAAACACCATTTATAATTTACCATAAATAGATTGCCAGGCAAACGTTTACCTGACTCCTCTTACCGTGATTTATCGGTTCAAACTCTCATTCTTCGCAAGAATCCACTAAAAACCTTGATTTTTATAGTCAAACCTCCGTATCTTGCGCCCCAATCTTTCCGGCCTTATATCGTTAATGGTAGCCTTCGCGCCCGGAAATTCGTTATGACGTTTTTTTAATAGATTAATGGTCCAAATTTATCCATGTAAGAAGCGGATTATTGCATTTGAGATCGGGATCACTGATAGATTCATCACTTAAATGTATCTTTCCGCCCGAAAATTATTACGGCGAAAAATTATATAAAAAGCGTCCCTAAGCAGATTTCATTTTACGATCAGGTCTTTTTTCATTGGATTAGACCAGCAACCTGATTTTTAGCATCCTCCAGGAGAAATAGATGAAAACCACTCAGACCAGCACGATTGCTTCGATTGACTCTCGAAGCGCATGGCGCAAAACGGATACCATGTGGATGCTGGGCCTTTACGGCACGGCAATCGGCGCGGGCGTTCTGTTCCTGCCGATCAACGCAGGCGTCGGCGGCATGATTCCGCTCATCATCATGGCGATTCTCGCTTTCCCGATGACCTTTTTCGCACACCGTGGTTTAACCCGCTTCGTGCTGTCCGGTAAAAACCCGGGTGAAGACATCACTGAAGTCGTTGAGGAACACTTCGGTATCGGCGCAGGTAAACTGATTACCCTGCTCTACTTCTTCGCGATTTACCCCATCCTGCTGGTTTACAGCGTGGCGATTACTAATACCGTGGAAAGCTTCCTGACCCACCAGTTAGCGATTAATCCGCCGCCGCGGGCGATTCTTTCCCTGATCCTGATTGTTGGCATGATGACCATCGTGCGCTTCGGCGAGCAAATGATCGTTAAGGCGATGAGTATCCTGGTATTCCCGTTCGTCGCTGCGCTGATGCTGCTGGCCTTGTACCTGATCCCGCAGTGGAACGGCGCGGCGCTGGAAACTCTGTCCTTTGATTCCGCCGCGTCTACCGGTAACGGTCTGTGGATGACGCTGTGGCTGGCGATTCCGGTGATGGTTTTCTCTTTCAACCACTCCCCGATCATCTCCTCCTTCGCGGTTGCGAAGCGTGAAGAGTACGGTGAAGGCGCTGAGAAGAAATGTTCTAAAATTCTGGCCTTCGCCCACATCATGATGGTGCTGACCGTGATGTTCTTCGTCTTCAGCTGCGTGCTGAGCCTGACGCCGGCAGATCTGGCAGCGGCAAAAGAGCAGAACATCTCTATTCTGTCTTACCTGGCGAACCACTTTAACGCGCCGATCATCGCCTGGATGGCGCCGATCATTGCGATGATTGCTATCACCAAATCCTTCCTCGGCCACTACCTGGGCGCGCGTGAAGGCTTTAACGGGATGGTGATTAAATCGCTGCGTGGTAAAGGTAAATCCATCGAAATCAACAAACTGAATAAAATTACCGCGCTGTTCATGCTGGTCACCACCTGGATTGTGGCGACGCTGAACCCCAGCATCCTGGGCATGATTGAAACCCTGGGCGGCCCGATCATCGCGATGATTCTGTTCCTGATGCCGATGTATGCCATCCAGAAAGTACCGGCAATGCGTAAGTACAGCGGTCATATCAGCAACGTATTCGTTGTGATTATGGGCCTGATTGCCATCTCCGCTATTTTCTACTCACTGTTCAGCTAAGTCCTTTAGCGCCGCTTACCGCGGCGCTTCTCTATGATACAACCGCAATGGATGCCCTATGATTAGCGTATTCGATATTTTTAAAATCGGCATTGGCCCTTCCAGTTCTCACACCGTCGGACCAATGAAAGCAGGCAAGCAGTTCACGGACGATCTGATTGCCCGCCATATTCTTACAGATGTCACCCGCGTCGTGGTGGATGTCTACGGCTCTCTGTCATTGACGGGTAAAGGCCACCACACTGATATCGCCATTATTATGGGCCTGGCGGGGAATCTGCCGGACACCGTCGATATCGACGCCATTCCGTCCTTTATCCAGGATGTGAACACCCATGGGCGTTTACTACTGGCCAATGGGCAGCATGAAGTCGAATTTCCGGTCGATAAGTGCATGAATTTCCACGCCGACAACCTGTCTCTGCATGAGAACGGGATGCGTATTACCGCGCTGGCGGGCAATAAAGTGCTCTACAGCCAAACCTACTACTCCATTGGCGGCGGCTTTATCGTCGATGAAGAGCACTTTGGTTTGACAAATAGCGAACCCGTTAACGTACCGTATCCTTATAAAACCGCCGCGGATTTACAGCGCCATTGCCAGGAGACGGGTCTGTCGCTCTCCGGTCTGATGATGCAAAACGAACTGGCTCTGCACAGTAAAGAAGCGCTGGAGCAGCACTTCGCCAAGGTCTGGGAGGTGATGCGCAGCGGTATTGAGCGCGGTATCACCACCGAGGGCGTATTGCCGGGCAAACTGCGCGTTCCGCGTCGCGCGGCGGCGCTGCGTCGGATGCTGGTCAGTCAGGATAAGACCACCACCGATCCGATGGCGGTCGTCGACTGGATCAATATGTTCGCGCTGGCGGTGAACGAAGAGAATGCCGCAGGCGGACGAGTAGTCACTGCCCCGACTAACGGCGCATGTGGTATTGTGCCGGCGGTGCTGGCGTACTATGACAAATTTATCCGCGAAGTAAATGCTAACTCACTTGCTCGCTATATGCTGGTCGCCAGCGCGATTGGCTCGCTGTATAAGATGAACGCCTCTATTTCCGGCGCCGAAGTGGGTTGTCAGGGAGAGGTCGGCGTGGCCTGTTCCATGGCGGCAGCGGGTCTGGCCGAGCTGCTGGGCGGTAGTCCGGCGCAGGTGTGTATCGCCGCAGAAATCGCCATGGAGCATAATCTGGGGCTAACTTGCGATCCGGTTGCCGGTCAGGTCCAGGTTCCCTGCATTGAGCGTAACGCGATTGCTTCAGTCAAAGCGGTCAACGCCGCGCGTATGGCGCTGCGCCGAACCAGCGAACCGCGCGTATGCCTCGATAAAGTGATTGAGACCATGTACGAAACCGGTAAAGACATGAACGCTAAGTACCGCGAAACTTCGCGCGGCGGCCTGGCGATGAAGATCGTTACCTGCGATTAATTCTCAGCACATTTTAGGATCTGTAGGCCGGATAAGGCGCTCGCCGCCATCCGGCTTTTGTTGCCTGATGGCGCTTCGCTTATCAGGTCTACGGATAGCGCGATTTCGCAATGCTCGCCTCCCCCCGCCGTGAATGTTACCCTACGCGCAGGTTTGTAAGGGAGAACACCGTGGCTGCTCATCTGCTTATCGTCGACGCGCTCAATTTGATTCGCCGTATTCACGCCGTTCAGGGATCGCCCTGTGTGGAAACCTGCCAACACGCGCTCGATCAATTGATTATCCACAGCCAGCCAACCCATGCCGTAGCGGTATTTGATGACGACGCGCGCAGCAGCGGCTGGCGTCATCAGCGTTTGCCGGACTACAAAGCAGGACGTCCGCCGATGCCTGACGATTTACATAATGAAATGCCCGCCCTACGCGCCGCGTTTGAACAGCGCGGCGTACGCTGTTGGGCATCAGACGGTAACGAAGCGGACGATCTGGCGGCGACGCTGGCGCTAAAAGTTACCGAAGCCGGACACCAGGCAACCATTGTGTCAACCGATAAAGGCTATTGCCAGTTGCTCTCTCCGGGATTGCGCATTCGCGACTACTTCCAGAAACGCTGGCTGGACGCGCCGTTTATTGAAAAAGAGTTTGGCGTACTCCCCCGGCAGTTGCCGGATTACTGGGGTCTGGCAGGAATCAGTAGTTCGAAAGTCCCCGGCGTTGCCGGTATCGGCCCTAAAAGCGCGACCCAGCTGTTGGTTCAGTTTCAAAATCTGGAGGGAATTTACGCCCATCTGGACGAGGTGCCGGAAAAGTGGCGCAAAAAGCTTGAGACGCATAAAGAAATGGCATTTCTTTGCCGCGATATTGCACGTCTGCAAACCGATTTACATATCGACGGAAACTTACAGCAGCTACGGCTGGTACGGTAGTTTTGTTGCCGGATGGCGGCGTGAACGCCTTATCCGGCCTACAGAACTGCACGAAATGTAGAGCGGATAAGCGCAGCGCCATCCGGCAAAATTACCAGGCGGTATGATACAGTTCGACAATGTCCGCCAGACTCGCTTCACGCGGATTGCCGCCCGTACAGACATCATCGAACGCCGCCTGCGCCAGCGCCGGGATATCCTCTTTTCGAACGCCGACATCACGCAAATGCAGCGGAATTCCCACATCGCGATTTAGCGTAAATACGGCTTCCACTGCGGCATTACGCGCCTCTTCAAGGCTCAATCCTTCTACCTTCACCCCCATCGCCCGGGCGATATCACGGAATTTCTCGTTGGTAGACCCGGCATTGAAACGCATCACATGCGGGAGCAAAATAGCATTCGCGACGCCGTGCGGCGTGTTGTAAAACGCGCCCAACGGATGCGCCATCCCATGCACCAGTCCCAGCCCCACATTGGAAAACCCCATCCCGGCAACGTATTGCCCCAGCGCCATCGCCTCACCGGCCTCTTTTTCTCCGGCTACGGCGCCGCGCAGCGCGCCAGCAATAATCTCAATGGCTTTGATATGTAATGCATCCGTCAGCGCCCATGCGGCCCGGGTAATATAGCCTTCAATAGCATGGGTTAGCGCATCCACGCCCGTTGCCGCTTTCAGCGCGGGCGGCATACCGTCCATCATATCGGCATCGATAAATGCCGCCTGCGGAATATCATGCGGATCGACACAAACGAATTTGCGCCGTTTCTCTTCATCGGTAATCACATAATTGATAGTGACTTCCGCCGCGGTTCCCGCCGTTGTCGGGATCGCCATAATCGGCACGCTGGGTTTACGGGTCGGCGATAGCCCTTCCAGACTGCGCACATCGGCAAATTCCGGATTGTTACTGATAATACCGACCGCTTTGCAGGTATCCTGCGGAGAACCGCCGCCAATGGCGATGAGATAGTCCGCGCCACTTTGGGTAAAGACCTTAAGCCCTTCCTGGACAACGGAAATCGTAGGATTAGGGATCACGCCCGCATAGATCTCCCACGCCAGCCCTGCGGCATCCATTCTGCTTGTAACCTTATCGACCACACCGCATTGCACCAGCGTTTTATCGGTAACAATCAGCGCCTTATGATAACCGCGGCGCGTCACCTCATCGGTTAATGCGTCCACCGCTCCCCGGCCAAACCATGCCGTTTCATTCAGAATCATTCTGTTCGCCATCGCCTGTCTCCTGACATCACTCTTCAATACGTAATCCGTAAGTTTTAAATTTCTCCAGTACGATAGCGATCGCCTCGTCATCCAGTACCGGTACCGGATCGACAATGGCCAGCGTACTTAAATAGAGCTGCGCCAGCACTTCCACTTCATGCGCCAGCCACAACGCTTTGTCTAAATTTTCTTCACAAGCGATAAGCCCGTGATGCTGTAACAGCGTCGCTTTACGATTTTTAAGCGCCACGGCAACATGGTCAGAAAGTTCGCGGGTGCCAAAAGTGGCGTAGGGCGCGCAGGGAATAGAGTTCCCCCCCGCGGCGGCAATCATGTAGTGAATCGCCGGAATCGGGCGATTCAGGATCGAGACTGCCGTACAATGGACAGCGTGGTTATGTACCACGGCATTGGCGTCAGGGCGCGTCTGGTATGCCGCCATATGAAAACGCCACTCGCTGGAAGGCAGCTTGCCCTGCTCATGCTGACCGTCTGCATCAATAAAGACAATGTGCGACTCTGTCAGCTTCTCGTAGGGGATCCCCGTCGGCGTAATCAGCATTCCGCCCTGATAACGTACGCTCACGTTACCTGCCGTCCCCTGATTTAACCCTAACCGCGTCATTTCCAGACAGGTATCAATAATCTGCCGAGCCAGTCTATTTCGTTCCATTATTTACCTCTCTCTGTGATTCAAAATGAGACAACAAAACCGCCTTTCGCATCACGCTGCTGTCCTGTTGAAATAATCGAATAGTTAGCAACTATCATCATACTGAATAAAGAGAAGGGAATTTAAATAACAATATTTTGTGATACACATCAATTAATTCGCCACGATAAACCAGACGACTGCCATTTCTCTCGCCGATAAATGCCCGCTCTTAATAATATTTTTCAAAACGGGCAAAGATGAAAAATAAGTTACCACTGACCGTTTTCGTAGCAATAATTTAATTCGGGCATTCAGCCTGTGGTTTTTTAAATTAAACATCTCAAACGGTCATTTTTTTATGAAAATTAAAGTGATGATAATCACAGAACGCTATGCTCTCAGGTATAAATGTGACCGCCATCATATTAAAAGGCCTTTTTTATTTGAAAATGACTCCATGAGTTCATTCCGGACGCCAATTTATTACCGGTAAGAAAAGCGAACTCACCTAATTTTACGGTCTGGTGACCAGAACCGACCGCACGCAAAAGCTTCTGAACCGATGAGGATGCTATGGGAAACACAACAATACAAACACAGAGTTTTCGTGCTGTGGATGCAGAGCAAAGCAAAAGCAAGCGCTACATTATTCCATTCGCCTTACTTTGCTCGCTATTTTTTCTGTGGGCCGTCGCCAATAATCTGAATGACATTTTATTACCGCAGTTTCAACAAGCTTTTACGCTAACTAACTTCCAGGCCGGACTTATTCAGTCAGCCTTTTATTTCGGTTATTTCGTCATTCCAATTCCCGCTGGGATTTTGATGAAAAAACTCAGTTATAAAGCAGGGATTATCACTGGACTTTTTTTGTATGCTTTTGGCGCCGCATTATTCTGGCCTGCCGCCGAGATAATGAATTACACATTATTTTTAATTGGCCTGTTTATCATCGCCGCCGGTTTAGGCTGCCTTGAAACTGCGGCCAATCCTTTTGTGACGGCATTAGGTCCAGAAAGCGGCGGACATTTCCGGCTTAATCTGGCGCAAACTTTTAACTCCTTTGGCGCTATTATCGCCGTTGTGTTTGGGCAAAGCCTTATTTTGTCTAACGTGCCGCATCAATCACAAGAAGCGCTTGATAAAATGACGCCGGATCAGCTTAGCGCCTATAAACACAGCCTGGTGTTATCGGTACAAACGCCATACATGATTATCGTCGCCATCGTATTAGTAGTTGCGCTGCTGATTATGCTGACCAAATTTCCGGCCCTGCAAAGTGACGATCATAGCGATGCTAAACAAAGCTCTTTCTTATCTTCTCTCTCCCGACTCATCCGTATCCGCCACTGGCGCTGGGCGGTGCTGGCGCAGTTCTGCTACGTGGGGGCGCAAACCGCCTGCTGGAGCTATCTGATCCGCTACGCCATTGAGGAGATCCCTGGAATGACGCCCGGTTTCGCCGCCAACTACCTGACCGGCACGATGGTGTGCTTCTTTATCGGCCGTTTCACCGGGACCTGGCTTATCAGCCGCTTCGCGCCGCATAAAGTGCTGGCCGCCTATGCCCTGCTTGCCATGCTCCTGTGTCTGATTTCCGCCTTTAGCGGCGGACATATCGGCCTGCTGGCGCTGACGTTGTGTAGCGCATTTATGTCAATCCAGTACCCAACCATCTTCTCGCTGGGTATCAAAAATCTGGGACAGGACACTAAGTACGGCTCGTCTTTTATCGTCATGACCATTATTGGCGGCGGTATTGTCACGCCAGTAATGGGCTTCGTTAGCGACGCCGCAGGCAAAATCCCGACCGCCGAACTGGTTCCGGCATTGTGCTTTGCCGTCATCTTCATTTTTGCCCGTTTCCGTTCACAAGCGGCGACAAACTGAACATTTATCCGAATAACGTGAGGAATCTGTCATGAAAAAAATCAGCTTACCGAAAATCGGTATCCGCCCGGTGATTGATGGACGTCGTATGGGCGTACGCGAGTCGCTCGAAGAGCAAACCATGAACATGGCGAAAGCGACGGCGGCGCTCATCACCGAGAAAATCCGCCACGCCTGTGGGGCACAGGTGGAGTGCGTCATTGCGGATACCTGTATTGCCGGAATGGCGGAATCCGCCGCCTGTGAAGAAAAATTCAGTAGCCAGAACGTGGGCGTGACCATTACCGTTACGCCGTGCTGGTGCTATGGCAGCGAAACCATTGATATGGACCCGATGCGTCCGAAAGCCATCTGGGGCTTTAACGGCACAGAGCGTCCCGGGGCGGTTTACCTTGCCGCGGCGCTGGCGGCGCACAGCCAAAAAGGCATTCCGGCGTTCTCCATTTATGGCCATGACGTGCAGGATGCCGACGATACCTCCATTCCTGCCGACGTCGAAGAAAAACTGCTGCGTTTTGCGCGGGCAGGGTTAGCGGTAGCCAGCATGAAAGGCAAAAGCTACCTCTCCGTCGGCGGCGTGTCGATGGGGATCGCGGGTTCCATTGTCGATCATAACTTCTTTGAATCCTGGCTGGGCATGAAGGTGCAAGCGGTAGATATGACCGAACTGCGCCGCCGTATCGATCAAAAAATTTATGATGAGGCCGAACTGGAGATGGCGCTGGCGTGGGCGGATAAAAACTTCCGCTACGGCGAAGATCAAAACGCCTCGCAGTATAAGCGCAATGAAGCCCAGAACCGCGCGGTGCTAAAAGAGAGCCTGCTGATGGCGATGTGTATTCGCGACATGATGCAGGGCAACAAGACGCTGGCGGACAAAGGGTTAGTTGAAGAATCGCTGGGCTACAACGCCATTGCCGCCGGCTTCCAGGGCCAGCGCCACTGGACCGATCAATACCCGAACGGCGATACCGCCGAAGCGCTGCTCAATAGCTCTTTTGACTGGAACGGCGTACGCGAACCGTTTGTCGTCGCCACCGAAAATGACAGTCTGAACGGAGTAGCGATGCTGTTTGGCCATCAACTCACCGGTACCGCGCAGATATTCGCCGACGTGCGAACTTACTGGTCGCCGGAAGCCGTAGAACGCGTCACCGGCCAGGCGCTCAGCGCCCTGGCGGAACACGGCATTATTCACCTGATTAACTCCGGTTCTGCCGCGCTGGACGGTGCCTGTAAACAGCGCGACAGCGAAGGCAAGCCGACCATGAAACCGCACTGGGAAATCAGCCAACAAGAGGCGGATGCGTGTCTGGCGGCCACTGAATGGTGCCCGGCAATTCACGAATACTTCCGCGGCGGCGGCTACTCATCCCGTTTTCTGACCGAAGGCGGCGTGCCATTCACCATGACCCGCGTGAATATCATCAAAGGCCTGGGACCAGTACTGCAAATCGCCGAGGGGTGGAGCGTCGAACTGCCGAAAGCGATGCACGATCAGCTTGATGCCCGCACCAACTCTACCTGGCCTACCACCTGGTTTGCGCCGCGTCTTATCGGCAAAGGTCCGTTTACCGATGTCTATTCGGTGATGGCGAACTGGGGCGCTAACCACGGCGTACTCACCATCGGTCATGTAGGGGCGGACTTTATTACTCTCGCCGCGATGCTGCGTATCCCGGTATGTATGCACAACGTGGAGGAGGCGAAGATCTACCGTCCTTCCGCCTGGGCGGCTCACGGTATGGATATCGAAGGCTAGGATTATCGCGCCTGCCAGAATTATGGCCCGCTGTATAAACGTTAATGCGGCTTAGCCCGGTGGCGCAGGCTTACCGGGCCTACGGGCGCGTGAACCGTAGGCCGGATAAGCGTAGCGCCATCAGGCGGCGTTTATGGAGTTATCTATGAAACAAGACGTTATCCTGGTTCTCGACTGCGGTGCGACTAACGTTCGGGCGATCGCCGTTGATCGCCAGGGGAAAATTGTCGCCCGCGCCTCAACCGCTAACGCCAGCGACATTGCCGCAGAAAATAGCGCCTGGCATCAGTGGTCGCTGGACGCCATCCTGCAACGTTTCGCCGACTGCTGCAGGTCACTCTCCAGCGCCCTGTCGGAGTGTGTTGTTCGCGGTATTACGGTGACTACTTTCGGCGTCGATGGCGCGCTGGTCGATGCGCAGGGTAAGCTGCTCTACCCGGTCATCAGTTGGAAATGCCCGCGAACCGCTGCCGTGATGGAAACGATTGAGCGCTTTATCTCGCCCCGGCAATTGCAGACGCTCTCCGGCGTCGGCGCGTTCAGCTTTAACACGCTGTATAAACTGGTCTGGCTTAAAGAGAATCATCCGCGCCTGCTGGAACAAGCTCACTGCTGGCTGTTTATCTCGTCGCTGATTAACCACCGTCTGACCGGAGAGTTTACGACCGATATCACTATGGCAGGCACCAGCCAGCTACTGGATATCCATCAGCGCGACTTTAGTCCGGAAATCCTGCAGGCGACGGGCCTGGCGCGCCGCCTGTTCCCGCGTATCGTGGAAGCGGGCGCCCCGATAGGCACGCTACAGACAGACGCGGCCAGGCTACTCGGTCTCCCGGCGGGTGTGCCAGTGATCTCTGCCGAACACGATACTCAGTTCGCGTTATTCGGCGCTGGCGCGCAGCAAGGTGAACCAGTGCTCTCCTCCGGAACATGGGAGATTCTGATGGTGCGCAGCGGTCAGGTGGATACCTCGCTGCTCAGTCAGTATCCGGGCTCGACCTGTGAACTGGACAGTCAGTCGGGGCTTTATAACCCCGGAATGCAGTGGCTGGCCTCCGGCGTACTCGAATGGGTACGAAAACTGCTGTGGACGCCGGAAACGCCATGGCAAACGCTGATCGACGAAGCGCGCGCTATTCCCGCTGGCGCGGAAGGCGTGCGGATGCAGTGCGATCTGCTCGCCTGTCAAAATGCAGGCTGGCAGGGCGTGACGCTCAATACCACCCGCGGCCATTTCTATCGCGCCGCGCTGGAAGGCCTGACGGCGCAACTTCAGCGTAATCTGCGCACGCTGGAGAAAATCGGCCATTTTAACGCCACAGAACTGTTACTGGTTGGCGGCGGCAGTCGCAACGCTTTGTGGAATCAAATTAAAGCGAATCAACTTGATATCCCTATCAAAGTGCTGGACGACGCGGAAACCACCGTGGCCGGCGCTGCCATGTTTGGCTGGTACGGCGTAGGCGAATTTAGTAGCCCGGAGCAGGCGCGTGCGCAGGTCAATTATCAGTATCGCTATTTCTGGCCGCAAACCGAACCTGAAATTATTGAGGGAGTATGAAATGCTAAAAACCATTTCACCGTTAATTTCCCCGACACTGCTCAAAGTGCTGGCCGAGATGGGCCACGGGGACGAAATCATTTTTTCTGACGCTCACTTTCCCGCGCATAGCCTGGGCCCGCAGGTGATTCGCGCCGATGGTCTTAGCGTCAGCGATCTACTGCGGGCAATCATTCCGCTCTTTGAGCTGGATAGCTACGCCCCGCCGCTGGTGATGATGGCCGCCGTAGAAGGCGACACGCTCGACCCCAGCGTTGAAGCGCGTTATCGCGATGCTTTGTCATTAGAAGCGCCGTGCCCGGATATCGTTCGTATCGACCGCTATGCGTTTTATGAGCGGGCGCAAAAAGCGTTTGCGATCGTTATCACAGGTGAGTGCGCGAAGTACGGAAATATTCTTTTAAAAAAAGGGGTAACGCCGTAATCTCTTGCCGGTGCGCCCGCATGACGCGGGCGTTCATCGAATGATGGGGTGAGAAAAATGAAAGCGGCACGCCAACAAGCGATAGTCGATCTGCTGATCAATCATAAAAGTCTGACCACCGAAGCGCTGGCCACCCGGCTTAACGTCAGTAAAGAGACCATCCGCCGCGATCTCAGTGAACTACAGACGCAGGGAAAAGTGCTGCGTAATCACGGACGAGCTAAATATATTCATCGTGAAAATCAGGACAGCGGCGATCCATTCCATATCCGCCTGAAAAGCCATTATGCGCATAAAGCCGATATTGCCCGTGAAGCGTTAGCGTGGATAGAAGAAGGAATGACGATTGCGCTGGATGCCAGTTCAACCTGCTGGTATCTGGCCCGCCAGTTGCCGGATATTCCCATTCAGGTTTTTACCAATAGCCATCCTATCTGTCAGGAGCTGGGAAAACGCGAACGCATTGCGCTGATAAGTTCCGGCGGCCAGCTTGAACGTAAATATGGCTGTTACGTTAATCCGTCGCTTATCTCACAGCTAAAATCGCTTGATATCGATCTGTTCATCTTTTCCTGCGAGGGGATCGACGGCGGCGGCGATCTGTGGGACTCCAATGCGATCAACGCCGATTTTAAATCTATCCTGCTCAGGCGCGCCTCGCAGTCTTTATTATTGATTGATAAAAGTAAATTTAATCGTTCAGGAGAGGCGCGCATCGGCCATCTGGATGATGTGACGCATATCGTTTCAGATGCGCCGCAGTCATAGGCCGGATAAGCGTGCGCCATCCGGCGCTGATGACGCGCCGGATGACGGCAGCGCGTTTTTATCGCTCGTCGCGACGTCCGCCAACAGCCGCCCACAACCGACGCACGTGTACCGTCACTTCTTCGCGATCGTGATAAAGCTGACGCGCCTGGATCTGCGCATTAACGCCATGCTCATCCAACTGCGCCTGAAGATACGCCAGGTTATGCGATACCTCTTCATAGCGTTTTTTCATCGGCAGTTTAAGGTTAAAAATCGTCTCCCGACACCAGCCGTTCACCAGCCACTGCGCCATTAACGCGGTGACTTTGGCCGGCTTCTCCACCATATCGCAGACCATCCATGAAATATTATTCCGGTTCGGACGGTACCTGAAGCCATCCTCACGCAACCAGGTCACCTGTCCGGTGTCCATCAGGCTTTGCGCCATCGGGCCGTTATCTACGGAGTAGACCCACATATTGCGCTTCACTAACTGGTACGTCCATCCGCCGGGACAGGCGCCCAAATCCACCGCGTACATGCCGTTTGCCAGACGTTCATCCCACTCATCTTCCGGGATGAAAACGTGGAGCGCCTCTTCCAGTTTCAGCGTTGAGCGGCTCGGCGCATCAGACGGAAACTTCAAACGCGGGATGCCCATATAAAACGGTGAATTGTTATGCGCGAACGAATAACCGGTATAGCAGCATCCTGGCGCGATAAAAAAGACATGAACGACCGGACGCTTCGGCGTTTCATAATTCGTCAATACGCCCGCATCACGCAAAGCCGCGCGCAGCGGCACCGTAAATTTGCGGCAGAACTTCATCAGTTCTTTACTTTCATTGGTGTCGGCGACTTCAACCCGCAGCTCGCCGCCCTTTTCCACTACGCCCTGCAACATGCCGACAATCGGCGTGATTCTGTCTTCCGGCGGTAAATGTTGCAGCAGTTCACCCACCACAAACCACTGGCGGGCGAAAATCAGCGAACTGAACGGCAGTTCTGAAATCAGCTTTTCGCCATCTTCCGGCTGGTAGCATTCATAAATGACATAGCCTGCGTTCTCTTTTACGCGTGCAAAACCAAATATTTCCCGTTTTCCCGCTTTATCGGTAATTTCTGCAGCGCACTCTTTTTCAAACCCCGGACGGCAGAGCAAGACAACTTTATTCATGGCTCGCGCCCTTACGTTTCATACGAATGGCGCCAATCAGCAATAGCGCCCAGCCCACCAGGAAACTGACGCCGCCGACAGGCGTGATATACGCCCACAGGCGCAGATGCGAAAGCGCAAGGCAGTACAGGCTGCCGCTAAACAGCACCGTGCCCAGCGCCAGAAAAACGCTGCTCCAGTAAAACCAGATGCTGATACGGCGCTGCATCGCCACCGCCAGGCCAAAGATCGCCAGCGTATGGAACGCCTGATATTGCAGGCCGGTCTGAATCCAGCCCATTTCAACCACGCCCAGGGTTTTACTCAAAACATGCGCCCCGAACGCGCCCAGAGCAACGTAAATAAAACCGCTGATAGCGGCGACAATCAGCATAAAACGGCTGGTCATGGTCATACCCTAAGTTAATTATTGTTCGTAACGAAAACGGAATTTTTCTTGCTCCGTCGCCGCCTTCGCCAAAATCCACTGACGGAAGGCGGCTATTTTACCCAGTTCTGCCTGGCTGTCATGACAAACCAGATAAAAAGCATTCTTACTCACCAGAACATCGTTAAATGGACACACCAGTCGCCCGGCTTCAATTTCCGACTGCGCCATAACATTATTCGCCAGCGCGATCCCCTGTCCGTGAATAGCCGCCTGTAGCACCATCGCGCTGTGGCTAAATATCGGCCCTTGCTGAACGTTAATATGGTTGAGCCCTAACTGACGAGTATAGGCCTGCCAGTCACGCCGGGAGGCATCGTGCAATAACGTATGTTTCGCCAGATCCTCCGGCGTTTTTAACGGTTTTTCGCCTGTGAGCAATAAAGGAGAACAGACGGGCAATAAATATTCTGCGTATAATTTTTCGACGCGCAAGCCCGGCCAGTTTCCCCGGCCATAAAAAATCGCGACATCGACATCGTCTGCCAGTTTATCTTCCTGACGATCAACGGCTTGTATCCGAACGTCAATTCCCGGATAAGCTGAGTTAAAGCTGGAGAGCCTGGGCACCAGCCACTGGATGGCAAAACTGGGCGGTAAACTCACCGTCAGCGCCCCTTTGGCACTGCGCGCCTGGAGCTTACGCGTTGCTTCCGTTAGCTGGGAAAATATCTCTTTAATATCAAGAAAATAGCTTTGGCCTTCTTCCGTCAGCAGCAGCGAACGATTGCGGCGGCGGAACAGTTTTAGCCCCAAAAAATCCTCAAGTGACTTAATTTGGTGGCTTACTGCGGCCTGCGTCACAAAAAGTTCTTCCGCTGCTCGCGTAAAACTCAAATGGCGCGCGGCAGCATCAAAAACGCGTAACGCATTTAAAGGAGGTAATCGTTTTGACATGGCCTCTGGACTTAATGTCGAATGAATTTAACAAATAGGTAACAATAGGTAACCTATTAGTTTTTTTAATCTGAGACATTATAAATTGTCCGTTGAGGTTCTACCAGCAAATACCTATAGTGGCGGCACTTCCTGAGCCGGAACGAAAAGTTTTATCGGAATGCGTGTTCTGATGGGCTTTTGGCTTACGGTTGTGATGTTGTGTTGTTGTGTTTGCAATTGGTCTGCGATTCAGACCACGGTAGCGAGACTACCCTTTTTCACTTCCTGTACATTTACCCTGTCTGTCCATAGTGATTAATGTAGCACCGCCATATTGCGGTGCTTTTTTTTGTATAACAAACGGTTAGTTTTCCAGAGCCACCATCTCTTTCACGTCAGTACGATTGATCTGCTGTTTGTTGCCATTAGCGTCTTTATACGAAATCATACCGGTATCGTTATCGGTCTGGGGTTTACCGTCGGTCACAATGCTACGTCCATCATTGGTGTGCATAACGTAATTAGGACCGGAACAGGCGCTCAGGGCAAAAGTCAGCATACATGCAGAGATAATTGCGGCAGTCTTTTTCATCTTCTTCTCCTTAAAGCTGTTTGTGCTATTTAAAGCGGACTCCGTAACAGGCTTAAACATTCGCCTAACATTATTCAGCATAACCTCCTTTACATAATTCGCCAGGATATACAGACGATTCCGATGGTTAGGACAAACCTTGTATCAGCCGCGCTTTTACGCCACGATCGGTAAACTGAACCGAGGAATATCATGAACGCTTTTAATCCCACGCAGTTTCGCGCGCAGTTTCCCGCGCTAGCCGATGCGGGTGTTTATCTCGATAGCGCCGCCACGGCATTAAAGCCACAGGCAGTCATTGACGCCACGCACCAGTTTTATTGTTTGAGCGCCGGTAACGTTCATCGTAGCCAGTTTGCGCAGGCGCAGCGCCTGACGGCGCAATATGAAGCGGCCAGAGCAAAAGCGGCGCGGCTGTTAAACGCGCCCGATGAAAAAAGTATCGTCTGGACACGCGGCACCACCGAAGCGATCAACATGGTGGCGCAGTGTTACGCCCGTCCTCGTCTGCGCCCCGGCGATGAAATTATCGTTAGCGTCGCCGAGCATCACGCCAACCTTGTTCCCTGGCTGATGGTGGCGCAACAAACCGGCGCGCAGGTCATAAAACTGCCGCTTAATGACCGACGTCTTCCTGATGTTGAGCGTCTGCCGGAACTGATCACGTCGCGCAGCCGGATACTGGCGCTGGGGCAAATGTCGAACGTAACGGGCGGCTGTCCGGATCTCACAGGCGCTATCAGCGCCGCTCACGCGGCGGGAATGGTCGTGATGATAGATGGCGCGCAAGGCGCTGTACACTTCCCGGCGGATGTCCAGCAGCTTGATATCGATTTTTATGCTTTTTCCGCTCACAAACTGTATGGCCCGACCGGTATCGGCGTGCTGTACGGTAAGCCGGAGCTTCTTGAGGCGATGTCGCCCTGGCTCGGCGGCGGCAAGATGATCCGTGACGTTAGCTTTGAAGGCTTCACCACTCAAAGCGCTCCCTGGAAACTGGAAGCGGGGACGCCGAACGTCGCCGGGGTCATCGGCCTGAGCGCTGCGCTGGAATGGCTGTCCGATATCGATATTGAACAGGCCGAAAACTGGAGCCGGGGGCTGGCGACGCTGGCGGAAGACGCACTGGCGAAACGTCCGGGCTTTCGTTCGTTCCGCTGCCAGGACTCCAGCCTGCTGGCCTTTGATTTTGTCGGCGTGCACCACGGCGATATGGTGACGCTGCTGGCGGAATACGGTATTGCGCTCCGGGCCGGGCAACATTGCGCCCAGCCATTGCTAGCGGAACTTGGCGTCACAGGGACTCTGCGCGCCTCTTTTGCGCCGTATAATACCCAACATGATGTGGATGCGTTGGTTAACGCCGTTGACCGCGCGCTGGAACTGCTGGTGGATTAATGACAAACCCTCTTTATACCGGACACCCGTTCGGCACAACGGTAACGGAAGAGACGTTACGCGCTATCTTTCTCCCGCTGACCCAATGGGAGGATAAATATCGTCAGTTGATTCTGTTAGGAAAACAGCTCCCCGCTCTGCCGGATGAATGCAAAGCGCAGGCGAAGGAGATAGCCGGCTGCGAGAACCGCGTCTGGCTGGGCTTTACCCGATCAGATAACGGAACGATGCACTTTTTCGGCGACAGTGAGGGGCGGATTGTCCGCGGCCTGCTAGCGGTATTGCTCACCGCGGTGGAAGGAAAAAACGCCGCCGAGTTGCAGGCTCGTTCACCGCTGGCGCTGTTTGATGAGCTGGGTTTACGCGCCCAGCTTAGCGCCTCACGCAGTCAGGGGCTGAACGCGCTGAGCGAAGCGATTGTTGCCGCAACGCATAAGGGTTGAAATAGCGTAAATATTCTGTCGCCTGACAGCGCCGTCCGCGGCGGTCAGGCGATGCAGATAAAATAATCCAGTCACTTTATTAGTTTCGGCATCAGATTTCCCTGATAAACATTCTTTTGATTTTTATCAGCTATCACAATGAAATTACAATGTTAGAATCCATGTTAAAATGGCGTGAAGATTTTAGAGTAAATAAAACCACTCGATGTAGCGTAGCAGGAGAACTGGAAAATTCATACGCATCGGGTGAAGTTATAACAGGATATGGATAAGTGGAAAAATATCTGCGTAGCGGTACCATGTTTGTGGTGCTGGCATTTATATTATGGGGGTTAACACCTTTATATTATCAATATTTATCAGGGGGAAATCTCGCACAAATATTGATATACCGGGTGTTCTGGTCAATTCCATTATTACTGGCAGTAAGGTTGTTATTTCGGCAGCGAACGCGATTTCATGATGCCTGGAAAGATAAAAAATCCTTTTTCTTCTGCATGATCGCCGGACTTTTGATGATTGTCTCATGGTCATCTTTCATTTATGCGCTAACCCATCATCTGGTACTTGATGCCAGCCTCGGCTATTTTATCAACCCGCTATTTGTTATTGCGCTGGGATGCATTTTTCTTAAAGAAAAACTGTCGTTGTTTCAGGCCATCGCCGTTTTTTCTGGTGTCTGTGGCCTGACTTTTCAAATTATCATGCTACGGCATTTCCCGGCGCTGGCGCTAACCATGGGATTATCATTTGCGCTATATGGCCTGGCGCGAAAGTTTATACATTATGATGTGATGACATCGATAACGATTGAAACATTATGGGCATTGCCTGTCTCACTATTAATTTTTCTCTTTAGCGATACTGGACCAATTATATCCGCTAATACTCCTTTCTTTTTGTATGTCATGACGGCGCCAGTGACGATCATTCCACTGGTATTATTTGCCATCGCGTTAAATCACACCTCGTTGATTGTCACCGGACTGGCGCAATATATAGAGCCGTCTTTACAGTTCTTACTTGCCATTATGATATTTGGCGAGCACATTAATTACGCGGAACTGCTCTGCTTTTGTGCAGTATGGTTCGGGCTGTTTCTATGCATATCTGAAAATTTATATTCCCATTATCTCCGCGCCCGTCTGAAACCGGTGTTCGGCAGGGTACAGCGCTTCTTTCGCTAACAAAGGGCGCAGGGCCGGATACGCGTCTGCGTGACACTCCGCCCCGTCCTTTTATTCTTGTCGCGCCGCTTTAGCCATGATCTTCTTCAGCGCATGGGAAACGGCGACAAAACCGAACGTTGCCGTTACCATCGTCGCCGCGCCGAAGCCAGAGGCGCAATCCATCCGTTTTGGCCCTTCTGCGGTAGCTTTCATCGCGCATACGGAACCGTCCGCCTGTGGGTAAACCAGCGCTTCGGTGGAAAAAACGCAGTCCACGCCCAGCTTACCTTTACTGTTCTTCACTACGCCAAAATTATGTTTCAATCTCTCACGCAGTTTTGCCGCCAGCGGATCCTGGATAGTTTTCGCCAAATCAGCGACCTGGATTTGCGTCGGATCGATCTGCCCGCCCGCGCCGCCAGTGGTTACTAAAGGAACCTTATATCGGCGACAGTACGCAATCAGCGCGGCTTTTGGACGAACGCTGTCAATGGCGTCAATGACATAGGTAAAACCCGCGTCCATATAACCCGCCACATTATCCGGCGTGATGAAATCATCGATAACCGTTACCCGGCACTCCGGGTTAATTTGCCGAATCCGTTCGGCCATCACTTCCGCTTTCGCCAACCCAACGTTATCACGCAACGCATGGATCTGACGGTTCGTATTGGTCACGCAGACATCGTCCATATCAATCAGCGTAATCGCGCCGATGCCCGTACGCGCCAGCGCCTCTGCCGCCCATGATCCTACCCCGCCGATTCCCACGACGCAGATATGCGCCTCAGCAAACCGCTGCAGCGCTTTTTCACCGTACAGACGCGCGGTGCCGCCAAAGCGTTGGCGCCAGGCATCACTTATCACCACTGACATATGACCTCAGAATAAAAAAGGTGAGGTTATTCCTCACCCCTGCTCACTATTTTCAGGCCCGATAGCAATCGCGTTATCGGGCAATCCGGTTGTCGCAGAATACCACAATCAGCCGCTAAACACGTTACCGGCGCCCGGCGCGCTTTTTAACACCCAGACGCGACCATAGTGATTATACCATCCGGCACGATGCCCGGCATCCGGGCCAATCCCCTGGTAAATATCAAAGTGCTGGCCTTTAATCGCTCCGCCGACATCCAGTGCGACCATCAAACGTAGCTCATACTGACCGCTAAATTTACCGTTGTTATCCAGCAACGGTACTTCCGCCAACAAGGTTGTGCCCGGCGGAATGATGCTGCGGTCGGAGGCGACGGATGCTCGCCCAATCAGCGGTACAGCGCTGGCGCCTTTGACCGGCGCAAAAGATTGCGGTTTAAAGAAGACGAACGACGGGTTCTGCTCCAGTAATTCACGCACTTCCGCTTCGCTGTGCTTCTCTCCCCATTCGCGTATAGCCTGCATCGACATATCTTCTTTTTTCACTTCACCGCGATCGATAAGCACTTTACCAATACTGCGATAAGGCCAGCCATTTTTACCGGCATAACTAAAGAAGTTCAGCGGACTACCATCACCGAAATCAATATAACCGCTGCCCTGGACATCCATAATAAAGTTATCCATCAGCGAATTACTCCAGGCCAGGATGTACTTATCGCTCAGCGCGCCTGCGTAGATCTGGGCGCGGGACGGTAAGCGTCCGCGTTTTGGCGGCATACTATAGATAGGGTACTGGAACGCGCCCTGGCGCGTATGGCGAGCCTGAACGACGGGCGTATAGTAGCCCGTGAACTGGACGTTACCGTAGTTGTCGGTGCCTTCCATCTGCCAGGCATCGATACCAAACTGACGCATAGTGCGCGTATCGCCTCCGGAACGTAACCAGTTCTGGACAGCGTTATAGACGTTGCTTTGATTGGTGTATAAACGCGGCGACGCGGAACGGATCTGGTCGACCTGCTCGGCAAAGTCACCAGCATTAATCGGCGCGCCCACCGCGTCCGGCTGGTTTACCAGGGAGAAGGGCTGGGTAAATTTCCCGTCCTTATATTGCTGACCGCGATCGGTCGGTTTTGATGAACAGGCAGCCAGCATTGCCAGCATTACGCCTGTCGCCACATATTTTGCCCAACGTCCTTTCATGGTGTCTCGTCTTCTGCGTAATCGAAAGTGCCCGGTGAAGATAACAAACCGTCCGAAGTAATGAAATGCGATCGCGATCTCATTATGTAAATTCGTTTAAAAATCGCGCTATCTGCGGTGTATTTGCGCAATTCATGAGAAATTAGCGATTTATATGAAAAAAGGGTTGCAACAAAAGCTCAGCGGAGTATAGTGCGCATCCACGGACGCGGGGTGGAGCAGCCTGGTAGCTCGTCGGGCTCATAACCCGAAGGTCGTCGGTTCAAATCCGGCCCCCGCAACCAATTACAATGAGAATGCAAGTTTAGACGGACGCGGGGTGGAGCAGCCTGGTAGCTCGTCGGGCTCATAACCCGAAGGTCGTCGGTTCAAATCCGGCCCCCGCAACCAACTTAATGAACACCCTTACGGGTGTTTTTTTGTATCTGTCATCTGGTCCGCAACGACAGTGCGGGCAGCATCCTACTTACCCGCGCAATAAACTCGCCGTCATCTCAGGTTAACTTCTTCTCGCCAGCGTCGCCCCATCGGCAAAATAGGCTTTAATGCCCGCCAGAATCGACTCTGCGACCTGTTGCTGGAACGTCGCGGTCTTGAGCTTGCGTTCTTCTTCAATGTTACTGATAAACGCCGTCTCGACCAGAATAGACGGAATATCGGGCGCCTTTAACACCGCAAACCCCGCCTGCTCGACCTTGTTTTTATGCAGGTCATTAATTTTACCAAGCTGCTTCAACACCGCTTTACCGAATTTCAAACTATCGGCAATGGTCAGCGATTGCACCATATCGAACATCGTATGGTCGACATAACGGTCACCGCTTTTGCTCACGCCGCCAATTAAGTCCGAGGCGTTCTGCGTTTGCGCCAGATATTTCGCCGCAGTACTGGTGGCGCCTTTAGTCGATAGCGCGAATACGGATGAACCGCTAGGCTGCCGGCTGGTGAAGGCATCCGCATGAATAGAGACAAACAGGTCGGCGCGCTGTTTCTGCGCTTTCGCCACCCGGACTTTTAACGGAATGAAGATGTCTTCATTGCGCGTCATATAGACCTTCATGTTGCCTTCTTTTTCGATCAACGCGCGCAGGCGGCGGGCTATCTGGAGCACCACGTCTTTTTCACGCGTTTTGTATTTGCCTATCGCGCCAGGGTCTTCGCCGCCGTGTCCCGGATCAAGCATAATGACAATGGGACGATCGCGCCCCGCTTTACCGGGCTGCGGCCCGCTTTGCGAAGGCGGCACCTGTTTATCCAGATCGCCTTTATTGTAGTCTTCCAGCAGCGCCAGCAGCGGATCCTGCATATCCTGCGCATTAGCAGGATAAAGATCTATCACCAGACGTTCTTTAAAGCCTGCCACAGGCGCCAGCGCAAATAGCTGCGGCTTCACGTTTTGTTTTAGCTCAAAGACCATACGCACAGTCTTAGGATCAAACTGCCCTACCCTTGCGGATTTGATATACGGATCGTCGCTGCGAATCTGCGCGCCAATGCCTTTAAGCACCGAGTTCAGATTCACATCCTCAATATCTACCACCACGCGGTCCGGGTTACTTAAGGCAAATTGTTTATATTTCAGCAGACGATTCGACTCTACCGTGACGCGGGTATAGCTGGACGCAGGCCAGATACGCACCGCAACGACCTGGCTTACGGCAGCCAGCCCGACCTGGCTCACGCTTAATAGCCACATGGCGCCCGCGCCTTGTAGTAAACGGCGACGGCTGATTGCTGAATTGGCTCCCGACATGCTTCTCCCGAGCAAAAACTAAATAGAGATCATACAAAGTTCATCCAAATTGACCGGAAACTTTAGCGAATGACGCATAATCTGTCATCTATAAAAGGGTAAACATTCTTTTTATATTCACGGCATTACTAAGAAAAGCGATCGGACCGCATAAAATTTACGCTTGCACAGAGGGCAAAAACAGAATAAAAATACACTAATTTCGAATAATAATTCACTAGTGGGGCGCGCAATGATAAAGGAACGTAAAACCGAACTGGTAGAAGGGTTTCGCCATTCAGTTCCCTATATCAATACCCATCGCGGAAAAACCTTTGTCATTATGCTCGGCGGCGAAGCCATTGAGCATGACAATTTTTCCAGCATCGTTAGCGATATCGGGCTACTGCATAGCCTCGGTATTCGCCTTGTCGTGGTGTATGGCGCGCGACCGCAAATCGACGCCAATCTGGCCGCGCATCATCATGAACCGATTTACCACAAAAACACACGGGTGACGGACGCCAAAACACTGGAGCTGGTGAAACAGGCCGCCGGTTTACTCCAGCTTGATATTACCGCCCGTCTGTCGATGAGTCTGAACAATACGCCGTTGCAGGGCGCGCACATTAATGTCGTCAGCGGCAATTTCACCATTGCGCAGCCGCTGGGCGTTGATGATGGCGTGGACTACTGTCATAGCGGCCGTATCCGGCGCATTGATGAAGATGCGATCAACCGCCAGTTGGATAACGGCGCGATCGTTCTGATGGGGCCGGTCGCCGTCTCAGTGACCGGCGAAAGTTTTAATCTGACCTCAGAAGAGATTGCCACTCAACTCGCCGTTAAACTGAAAGCGGAAAAAATGATCGGTTTCTGTTCTTCTCAGGGCGTTACCAATAGCGAGGGCGGCATCATTTCTGAACTCTTCCCGAATGAAGCGCAGGCGCGGGTGGAAGAGTTGGAAGCGCAGGGCGATTACAACTCCGGAACCGTACGTTTTTTGCGCGGCGCGGTAAAAGCCTGTCGTAGCGGCGTTCGTCGTTGCCATCTGATCAGCTATCAGGAAGATGGCTCGCTATTACAGGAATTGTTCTCGCGTGATGGTATCGGTACGCAGATCGTCATGGAGAGCGCCGAGCAGATCCGCCGCGCTACCATCAACGATATTGGCGGTATTCTGGAGCTTATCCGCCCACTGGAACAGCAGGGCATTCTGGTACGCCGTTCCCGTGAACAACTGGAGATGGAGATCGATAAATTTACCATTATTCAGCGCGATAATATGACTATCGCTTGCGCGGCGCTGTATCCTTTTGTGGAAGAGAAAATAGGCGAAATGGCCTGCGTAGCGGTACATCCGGATTATCGCAGCTCATCGCGTGGAGAAGTGCTTCTGGAGCGGGTTGCCGCCCAGGCACGGCAAATGGGGCTGCGTAAATTGTTTGTGTTGACGACGCGCAGTATTCACTGGTTCCAGGAGCGCGGTTTTACGCCTGTCGATATTGAGTTACTGCCTGAGAGCAAGAAAAAAATGTATAACTATCAGCGACGTTCAAAGGTGCTGATGGCAGATTTAGGATAACAAGGGGGGCCTGATGGCGCTGCGCTTATCAGGCCTACGCTCGAAAGCATCATTTGGAGGCCGGATAAGACGCTACGCGTCGCCATCCGGCGAGAACTCGTCTTATCCGATACGACTGACTTCATCAAATAAGGTGGCTAACCCGCTGCGCCGTTCCGTTCGCGTCACAATCGCGCCTGCCAGGATCCGTTCATCGGCATACAGCGATAACCGCCGCCGCGCCCGCGTAACAGCGGTATACACCAGCTCCCGCGTCACGACCGGCGAACGTTGGCTGGGTAAAATCAGCGCGGCGTGATCAAATTCAGACCCCTGTGATTTATGTACCGTCATCGCCCAGGTTGTATCATGTTCCGGCAGACGGCTGGGCTGAACGGACTTGATCGTGCCGTCCGGCATCACAAACCAGACGCGTAACCCCTGCCCGCGATCGAGCGCAATACCAATATCGCCGTTAAATAGCCCCAACGCGCTATCGTTGCGCGCAATCATTACCGGACGCCCTTCATACCAGCGAGAGTGCGGATGCCGCTGAATTTTTCGTTGCTGCACCATCGCCTGCTCAATGCGGTCATTCAGTCCCCTCACGCCAAATGGGCCTTCGCGCAGCGCACAAAGCAGTTGATACTCATTGAAAGCCTGAAGGATTGCCTCCGGCGCCGCTTTTTCATGCAGCAACCGCAGGTAGCGCCCATAGCCCGCCAGCGCTTCATCCAGCATCCCGGCATAATCGTCGCTGCTTTGCAATGTACGCTTCTCTATATCGCTAAACCCCTGCTGAAAAACAGCCTGGATTGCCGACCTGTCGCCACAGTTAATTGCCGCCGCCAGCTTGCCGATGCCAGAATCGCTGCCGAAACGGTAGCTCTTTTGCAACAAACAGAGGCTATCGCGTAAAGACGCGGCTTGCGTTCCGGCCCCCGCCGGAATGGCGCTACCAGTGAGTCGACTTAGCTGTCGGGCGCGTTCCGCCGTAAACCCTGCGTTGACATAGGCGCAAATATCGCCCAACACAGCGCCCGCCTCAACGGATGCCAACTGATCGCGATCGCCAAGAAAAATGACCCGCCCGTGCGGCGGCAGAGCGTCAATCAAACGTGACATCATCGGCAAATCAATCATTGATGCCTCATCGACCACCAGCACGTCCAGATGCAGCGGGTTGCCCGCATGATGGCGTAATCGCTGGCTGCCGGGCTGTGCGCCCAGCAGTCGGTGCAGCGTACTGGCGTCCTCCGGTATACGCTTTTTCTGCGCATCGGTAAGAGGAAGCTGACGCAACGCCGCGCCGAGCGACTCCGTCAGGCGTGCGGCCGCTTTCCCGGTTGGCGCCGCCAGCCGGATACGGCAACGTTCGCCATCCGCCATTTGAATTAATGCCGCCAGCAGCTTCGCGACGGTGGTGGTTTTACCGGTGCCGGGACCGCCTGAAATCACGGAGATACGGCGAGTTAGCGCTACGGCGGCGGCCACCTTTTGCCAGTTCACCTCGTCTGTCGGAGGGAATAGCGCGTCCAGAATACGGGATAACTGATCTTCATCTACGGCGATGGCCTGGTTAACCTCGTTAAAAAAGCGCGCAACCGTACGCTCGTTGCACCACATGCGATTCAGGTAGAGGCGATCGCCGCACAGAATTAACGGCGCGGGGCTATCGCCGCAGCTAACCGCCGCAGACGCCAGTAACCGCTTTTTCCAGTCGATTGGCGTAGCCGTTTCGCTTATCCAGGCGACCAGTAAGGGATGCGCCTCCTCCGTTAACGTTAAACGCGACAACGGCAGACACACGTGACCTTCACCTGCGTCATGACTAAGCAGCGCTGCCGCCAGCGTCACGGCGGGATCGTCGTTACCGGCGACGGTTAAAGCAAACTGGGCATCAATGGGCCGTAAGAGTTTTTGTTCAACGGCCTCCAGCAACCGCTTCTGGATTGTCATTGCGCCTCCTCACTCATTTCACCTGCAAACATATCATCCAGTTGGTTAATTAACGCCGCCGCAGGACGAGTGGTAAAAATACCCTGCTGCGGACGTTCGCTATCCACCCCGCGTAAAAAGAGATAGATGACGCCGCCGAAATGGCGTTCATAGTCGTAATTCGCCATTCGATGACGAAGGTAACGATGCAATGCCAGCGTATAAAGCTGGTACTGCAAATCATAGCGATGCGCCTGCATCGCCGCAGCCATCGCCGTCTGGGTATAAGCGGCGCTATCCTCGCCCAGCCAGTTAGATTTATAGTCGAGCAGGTAATAGCGCCCCTCATAACGGAACACCAGGTCGATAAAGCCCTTTAACATGCCGCGAACCTGCATGAAATCCAGCGCAGGGCAACCTGCTGAAAGCGGGTCGTATCGACGAATCAACGCATCTAACTCTCCGGCGGTAAGCGGCTGGGCAATCGGCAGATAAAACTCCATTTCAACCTGTTTTTCACGCTCGGTCAGCACGCTCAGACTAACGCCCGTCTCGTTAAGGGGAACGTGCAACACGGTGTCCAGCCAGCGGGTAAGTACGGGCTCCCATCGCGTTTCAAAACCACTCAGCTCCAGTTTTTCCTGTACCCATTGGGGGTCTATCGGTTGAGTAAAATCAAGCTCTTCAAACAGGCTGTGCAAAAATGTTCCCGGCGATGCCCCGCGAGGAAAGTGATGCGGCGTCATTGCCGGCGCTTCCGCCGCTTCGCCAACGCCTGCGGCGTCAATGTCGAGACGAGGAATAAGATCTTGCGCCACGCTATGTCCCCGCTGCTGCAAACCGGAATAACTGGTGACGCGCCAGCTATCATAAAGCAGGCGTTGCAGCGTTCTGGCGCTGAGTTCCGCGTGCGATGCAGCGGCAATTTGCCAGCGGTCGTTATCCGTATTGCCTGGCGTTCGACACACGATATCCTCGTCGCATAGCGCCTCAATACAGGCGCGAAGGCCTGCGGCATCCATCGGTTCGCCTTTTTGCAGGAGTCGCCCAAGCGCGCTTTGGTGCACATCCGTCTCGCCTTTCTTATCGCTACGACGCCGCACCAGCGGCGCGACGCCGAGGCTGCAATGCCACACTGCACGGGTCAGCGCGACATAAAGTAGGCGCAGGTCTTCCGCCAGGCGTTCGGCTTCCGCCAGTGCTATGCTCTCTTCGGCGTGACTAAGGTCCAGCACCGCCTCGTAGGAGTGCCTGTCGTGATAAAAAGCCTGGTCCTGCACGCGGAAATGGGTGATAAAAGGTAACCAGACCAGCGGGTATTCCAGACCTTTCGATTTATGAATGGTGACGATTTGCACCAGATGCTTATCGCTTTCCAGACGTAGTTGCTGGCTGGAAGCATTGCTATCAGGTTCAAGGATATGTTGCGCCAGCCAACGCACCAGCGCATGTTCGCTTTCCAGCTGCGAACCGGCTTCCTGTAACAGTTCGCTAATATGCAGAATATCCGTCAGCCGACGTTCACCTCCCGCCGTCGCCAGCAGGTTTTCAGCAATATTGCGCGCCGACATTAGCGCGCGCAGCATAGGCATCACGCCGCGTTTATGCCAAATCTGTCGGTAGCCATCAAACTCTTCAACAACCGCATCCCACGCATTTTCATCATTGTTAAGCGTTTCGATATCCAGCGCGGTAAGGCCCATCATTGATGTCGCCAGAGCGCTACGCAGCGTATTCTCACGTTCGGGCGCCATCACCGCCTGCAACACCCACAGCATTTCCTGCGCTTCGAGCGTTTCGAATACGCTGTCGCGGTTAGAAAGATAGACGGAGGGGATCGCCAGTAAGGTCAGCGCATCCCGTATCAGCGCGGCTTCCCGCCTGCTGCGCACCAGCACGCTAATATCCGAGGCGCGAACGGGCCGCGACGAATCGCCGTTCGTCAGCAGCGCGTCGCCCGTTTGCCCGGCACGCAGCCAGTCGCGAATTTGCGTGGCGCACACCTGCGCCATATAACTTTGATAATCGCCCGAACCGCAGCTTTCCCCCTCCATTAGCCACAGGGTCATCGCCGGTTGAGGCGCGTCATTCACTTTAAATTGCAGCGACTGGTTTCTGGGCGCAAACTTTACCGGACTGAAGGGAATATCGCGGAACATAAAGGCGTCATTCATCTGACTGAACAGCTTGTTAACGCTATTCACCATCCCCGGCGCGGAGCGCCAGTTAGTGTCAAGGGTATAGTGCGCGCTCACTTCGCTGCGAGCCTTCATGTAGGTAAAGATATCCGCGCCACGAAACGCATAAATCGCCTGTTTAGGATCGCCAATCAGCAATAGCGCCGTATCGGGTTGATGTCGCCAGATACGGCGAAAAATACGGTACTGTTGTGGGTCGGTATCCTGAAATTCATCGATCATCGCCACCGGAAAACGGGTACGAATCGCCGCAGCCAGCGCCTCGCCGCTTTCACTACGCAGCGCGGTATCTAAACGGCTGAGCATATCGTCAAACCCCAGCTCGCCGCGCCGTCGTTTTTCCTGAGCCACCGTTCCACGGATCTCTGAGAGCGCTCGGGTAAGAACCAGATCTTTAATCGATAGCGGTTCGCCCAACAGGTTATCAATGGCGACAAACAATGGGTGCTGGGGCGTCACGCCCCCAGCTTTGGTGCGCTCAGCTAAAAAACGCTGTGAAAATTTTCCCAACGCCTCGGGTAATTGATAATTTTTGGTCTCTTCTTGCGCCCACGCGGTGATCTTTTCGATCCATTTCGCCTGATTGCCGCGGTTGAATTTTCTGCGATCGATGCCGGATGATTCGATCAGCGCGTCCAGCTCGCTAACCGCCTCACACCACTGCTGCTTCACCTGGTTGATGCGCGCCAGGATCTGTTCATGGCGCGATGCCAGCGTCTCCTCCTGCGATGGCGGCGCTTTAATGACCGGCGCTTCGCCCTGCAGATAACGATCGATATCTTTTAAGAGCGCCTTCGGCCCCTTCCACACGTCAAACACCACCTGCGCGATGTCGCGCGGCAGCGGATAGCAATGACGCCGCCAGAAATCGGCGCAGGCCTGATAACGCAACAAAGATTCGTCTTCAATAAGCTGTTGCTCAAACAACATACCGGATTCGAAAGCGTTCAGGCTGAGCATACGCTGGCAAAAACCGTGGATGGTAAAAACCGCGGCCTCGTCCATTTGTCGTTCTGCCAGTAATAACCACTGCGCGGCCTGCTTTTTGTCGCTAATTTCTTCCAGCAAGCGGGCATACAGCGGATTATCCGTGCTTTCCCGCAGACAGGCGATGCGCAACTCATGGATATTACTGCGGATTCGCCCACGCAGCTCTTCAGTGGCGGCCTCCGTAAAGGTTACCACCAGCAGTTCTTCAACGGTCAACGGACGGGGAAATGCGGCGCTGCCGCCTAAACCGAGCAGTAGCCGCAGATACAGCGCCGCGATAGTAAACGTTTTGCCTGTGCCCGCTGATGCTTCAATCAAACGCTCGCCTGTAAGGGGCAAGCGCAGAGGATCAAGAGTCTCGGCGACATCATTCATTCTTTTCGCTCATTAGAGGTAACGTTTGCTGCAAAGCGCTGACGTTATCCCACACTTTCCAGCCTGTCGGATGCACGTATTCTGCTTTTCCATTCTGGCTACCGGCAATCTGTGACAATATTGCCATACCTTGTGGTTCCACCACCGCCTGGTGGAAGAAATCGGCAAGCTTTTGTGGCGTCAGCAATTTTATCTGAGCGATGATTTTATCACGCGAGTCAAAGCGCATATTACCCCGATCGAAATCCTTGCTTAAACGGGATGCTTCTTCGCCCAACGTTTGCGGCGCCTGGCGCATTTGCGTAATGATCGCCTGCTGAATTTGGGCGAACTCTTCCGGCTTCATCGCCCTCAGCTTCGCCTCGGCGTCAGGGAAAAATGCCTGATAGCGTTGCCACAGGTAAGAGGGCTGTTTATCGTTGCTCTGTAGCAGGAATCCCATTCCCCACTGACGGCCAACGCTCATCGGAAAGGCGAAAACAGCGTATCCCAGTTGCTCTTCGGTTCGTAGCTGATTGTAAAACCACGGTTGAACAATCTGACCTAACATCGCGCTGTAGGCGGCGCTGACGTACTCGTCGTAGCCGACCGGGACAAAGACCGCGGCTAACGCGGAGTCGGTGCTACTGCCCGCTTTTTCAAATATTACGGACTGCTTTTTCTCAACCACCACGTCTTTGTTACGACACCACGCCGATCCGTTCGCCGCGAGCTGTTTTTGGACATCTTGCGCCAGAGAGGTCGCCTGGGCTTCGCTCATATTTCCTATAACCAGAAATTCCGGACGAGCGCCCGTTTTTAACGCATTACGATAGGCCATCACCTCTTTTAACGTAATGGACGGCAGCAAAGCGCGACGTTCATCACGGGAAAAATAAGGCACCTGCGAAATCATCTGCACCGGCATAATCGCCTGTTCGTAGGCTTTTCCCTTCTCCGCAGAATCCATCATCTGCGTATACCAGGATTTCGCCTGCGCCAGCTGTTCTTCCGTGGCGTCGTAGCTAAAATATCCTTCCAGCAGCGCCAGGAAAAGCTGCGGCAAACGCTGGGTATAACCGTTCGCAGTGACCATCAGACCATTGTTGGCGTTAGTGGAAAAGCTAATGCCGCCCACTGCCGCCTGGTTGCTGAGCTGATCTAGCGCCATTCCCGCCAGATAATCATTAAGGGCGAACAGTACCTGATTGCGGGCGCTGTCCATCGCCTGCGGGTTACGCAATACCACACTCACGTCAGCTTTTGGCTCGCTGGCGAAATAACGACTCGGCGCATAAACCACGCGCAAATCCGCTTTATCGACAATCAGTTCTGGCCGCACGTAGTTTTTGTCATTCTTAATAAGCGTAAAATCATCAGGAATATAGGGGTTTAACTCCGGCAGCGACAACGCAATGCCCTGTGCTTTTTGCTGCCAGTTTTTAAACGTCTGTTCGCTAATCTTATCGACCTGATAAGGCGCATCCACAAAATACGCAATCTTATTATGGGGTTCCTGGGGACTGATGTACCAGATGCGCGCATTCTGCGGCGTCATCATCGCCAGGCGATTTTTGATAGCGGCAGGATCGTAACGATCGGCGATATTCGCCGCATCCAGCGTATGCGCTACCGGGACGCGGATCATAGTGTCCGCCAGCCACTCGACATAGTCCATATCGCGGGTAATCGACGGATAGCGGAAGTCGAGATCCAGCACATGCGCCAGCTCGTCAAAGTAACGTTTATCTATCCCTTTTTCACGTAACGTATTGAGATAGCTAAAGATAGCTGCGACGACTTCATCACGATTGGCCAAACCTTTATCAGTCAGCGTTGCCGAAATGGCAAATACGCCGCTGTTACCATTAACAATCGGATCAGAATCCGCGCTAATACCTTCGACCAGTCCTTGTTTTTGCAGCCAGTCAGAGAGCGTCCCCGGGCTACGATTGCCAATCAGATAAGAGACCAGTTCATCGGTCTTGCTACGGAACTGCGCGCTATTGTTATCAATACGAAACTCCACGCGCAGCACTTTACGCGGTAGCGCCGGCACGTAATGAATAATGATGCCCTTCTGCGCCTCGGTGATGACAGGTACGGTAATTTCCGGTTTTTTAATCTGTTTATTCGGCACGCGACCATAGGTTGCGGCGGCAATACTCGCCAGTTCCGGCAAGGGTTTATTACTGTAAATCACCGCCTTCATCAGATTAGATGAATAGTATTTTTCATGAAAAGCGATCAACGCCTGTTGCACCGGATTGCCCGGCTTATCGCTTAGCGTTTCCAGATTGCCGCCTGAAAAGTGCGAGCCTGGATGCGCCGGGTTAATGGTTTCGGCGCTTACCTGCGCCATACGCATACCGTCACGGGTGCGCGCCATCGTCAGCTCGGCATTCACTGCGTTTCGTTCGCGTTCGGCATACTTTTTATTGAGCAATGGCGCGGCAATGGCGTCGGCCAAGCGATCTACGGCACCTGGAAGCGCGTCGTTTTCAACCTCCAGGTAGAAGGCTGTTCGATAAGGTGCGGTGCTGGCGTTGTGGCTACCGCCATGTCTTTTAAGGTATTCGGCAAGGCTATCCGCCTGCGGATATTTTTTTGACCCCATCAGGCACATATGCTCAAGATAATGAGCAAGCCCCTGATGAGCCTCAGGATCTTCAAGCGATACAACGGGCACCACTAACGCAGAAAGAGACTTTACAGCCTGCGGATCGGATACCAGCAACACCACCATGTCATTATCAAGACGTATCGCCTGATACTGCCGGGTATCTTTATCGCTTTTACGGATAGTTTCTTGCAGCGGTTGCCAACCGATATCCGCCTGAACTGCAGGCCCCCAGAGGGCGACCAATAACAATAACGCTTTGAACCAGGTGCTGCGGGGCATTCACGGACCTCATCATTAACTTTCATTCCCACTCATCTGTATGGTCACGTAAACCATCGACCTGAGCGGAACGGGATATTATTGTGCTGAACCAGGCAGCATTTTTTTATCAGTAATCAGTCCGTGACGAAGAGCGCATCATAGTCGAAGCCTTTTAATGGCGCGATTTTCATACAATCAACGAGACTGATTAAAACGAAACAGCGGTAACAGGTAATGCCGTGACTGCGCAATGATAGCCTGCAACGTTTCCGATTCCAGCTGACGCCAAAGACGTTGATACCAGATATCTTCGCCTTCGCCGCTCACCATCATGTTGCCTTCATAAGCCTGTAGAAACTTTGTCCTGGCCTTCTGTAAAGTATCATCGTCGTCTAACATGACATCATTTTCAGCGTCATAACAGGCTTTTATCCATGCGCCGCCGCTTTCCGGCAGTACCAATAGCGGAGAAGACATGCCTTCCCGGTAGCCTTCAATCAGTTGCGCCAGGTAAGCCATTGCCTGCGTTTTATCAAGAGGCGGAAATCGCCATTCTCCCTCTTTGCGCAAAAACAGGCGACTTTCGCCACTACCGCCGCTGGCACAATAGACAAGGTGTTCCAGCCAAAGTTGCACACCTTGCGCCACGCTGATTAAAGCGGGACGCCAGCGCAATAATCCATCCTCCTGTACCTGCGGTAGCCAGCCGGTTAGCTGAACTCCATTGCAAAGCAGATCCACTTCCAGGCTTTGGCTCGGCTTACGGCAAGCGATAACCCGGCTTGCCAGTTGCTGCATCTCCTGACACTGCGCATCCCAGAATATTTCGCCAAACGCGCCGTAAGGCAGCTCTCCCGCAGCCCGAAAACGGCGGAACAAGCGTTCGGCATCGTCCTCTTCAACCAACGTATTGAGCAACTGTTGGTTAAGTTGATATCGCGTCAATCCCTCTAATTCAAACGGTTCAGCATCAGGAATCTCACTCTCTTCCGAGCGGAAATTAACCTGAAGCCGCATCTGAAAAAATGCGCGTACCGGATGGGCCCAAAAACGCTGCAGACTTTCCAGAGTCAATGTTTCCGGCATCGTAAAAGGAAGCGGCTGCACAAAGTCAGAATGCGCTTTTCCCGACTGACTCGCCGCGGGCAACCACTCTCTGGCATAACTTTGCTGTTCGCCGGGTTGGTAATTTTGCGCATCAAAAGGCATACGGGTATGCAGACGCGTAATATGCGCTTTGACTCGTGCTTCGCTCTCATCACAGGTCAGCGTTTCGTCGCCCGGCAAATAGTGGCTTTGCCCGATGTAATCCACCAATTCTTGCACCAGTACAGAGGGAAAGCGTTCGCTATTATCCTGGATGGAGCGACCGATGTAGCTGATATACAGCGTCTGCTGCGCCGAGATTAACGCTTCCAGAAACAGGTAGCGGTCATCGTCGCGACGGCTACGATCCCCGCGCATGGGTTTTTGGCTCATCAGGTCAAAGCCCAACGGCGCAAGCTGGCGCGGGTATACGCCGTCGTTCATTCCCAGCAGGCAAACGACTCTGAACGGAATGGAACGCATCGGCATCAGCGTACAAATATTGATGGGGCCCGCCAGGAAGCGCTGGCTAATACGTTCCTGATCCAGACGCTGCGCCAGCTCATCCCGCAGTAGCGAAATCGGTACCGCGTCGCCATATTCCGCCGCGACGCCTTCGGCGATAATGGCCTGCCACTGCTGTTCAATCAATGTCATTGCCGCTTCCGTGTCCGCATCGGGCAGGAAGAAATCATTGAGCATGTCGCGACAAACGGGCAACCACTCTTCCAGAGGTCGCTCCTGCGCCAGACCGCGCCGCCAGATATTAAGCTGCATCAGCAGCGAAGCCAGATGCCCGACCAGCTCAGCAATCAGACCGCTGGATTCGTCATAAGGCAGAACCGACTGCCACTCGCCCTGGGCGCTTTCCATCGCATACCCCAGCAGCATACGCGTCAGGCCAAATTGCCATGTATGCTGCCCCGTGGCAGGAAGTTCCAGCTCGCGCACGTTGTCATCGTCAATCCCCCAGCGAATGCCTGACTCATTGACCCACAAGCGCAAATAACGCAGCCCTTCTTCGTTGATCGTAAAGCGGGCAGCCAATACCGGTACGTCTAACAACGCCAGAACATCCTCGGAGACGAAGCGGCTGTCCGGTAACGAAAGCAGACTGATAAATGCCTGTAACACCGGATGTGACTGACGCGCCCGCCGATCGGAAATAGCATAAGGCAGATAGCGCTCCGTTGGCGCGCTACCAAATACCGCCTGGATAAACGGGCTATAGCTGTCAATATCAGCCACCATAACGATAATGTCGCGCGGCGTTAGCGTCGGATCGGCTTCCAGCATCGCCAGCAGGCGATCGTGCAGTATTTCCACCTCGCGCTGCGGGCTGTGACAAACGTGAAAAGAGAGGCTGTTATCCTCGGGATCGAGCAGACGCTTATTGTCGCTGCGCGAATACTCCTCAAGATTTACGCCCGCCACCGCATGGCTTTCCAGTTCAAGGATATCCGCCTGAATCCGATGCAAAAGATTATCTGGCGTAATATCAACAAACGCATCCAGCTCCTGGCTGTTTTCCAGTTCAGATAGCAGGTAGATATAATCCCGTCCCAGTTTTCCCCATGAGGCCAGTAGCGGATTACCGATATCCTGTTCACCGTCGCTGTTAAATAAGGCTTCCGGATTCTGATTTTCACGGAACAACGGTAAATGACGGTCTTCAAAACTGTGACGACGCTGGCGAGCCATGAGTTTTGCCAGCCAGGCTGGGTCTTTTATATCCCCCCAGTAATACCGACACGGATTAGTAAAAAGGAGATGGATTTCAATATGTTTACCCAGCGCCTGCAATGCTTTGAGATACACTGGCGGTAACGCGGAAATGCCGCAAATAAAAACGCGGGACGGCAACCCTGGCGGGCAGGCGGTCGCGCTTTCCAGCGTTTGAATAAAGCGTTGGTAGAGATTGGCGCGATGCCAGCGCGGCTGCCCCAGCGCGGCGGTATATTCCACCAATGCTTTCCACAGCGGCGCCTGCCAGTTTTGCGCCTCTCCCAGACCTTCCACGGTTTTTCCCGCCTCCCACTGCGTAAGCCAGTCAGGCCGATAAACCAGATACTGATCGAACAGGTCGGCGGCGCGCGCGGAAAGCTGAAAGAGTTTGCGTTTATCGGTGTCGTCGGTCAGATAATGGCGCAGCAGTACAAACTCATCCTTATCCAGCAACTGCGGCAGCAAGGTCATCAGTTTCCAGCTCATGCTTTGTTTGCTGAAAGCGCTTTCTTTGGGGATATCTGGCAACACGCGGACAAACATCTCCCAGATAAAACTCGCCGGTAACGGAAAAGCGATATTCGCCGCAATACCAAACTTTTGTGAAAGGGTCATCTGCAGCCACTGCGCCATACCCGTGCTTTGTACCAGAATCATTTCTGGTTCAAAGGGATCATCCAGCCGCTCGCGTTCGACGATGAACTCCATCAACGCTTCCAGCACATCCAGACGATTGGAGTGGTAGACCCTTAACATAATTACTCCTGACGATTAACGATTTGGACAATGCAAGCGCGTCATCTGCCCCTGCCTGCCAGAGGGTGAAACCATCGTGACGCTGATGCTGACACATCCCGATTGCGTTGTCTGCATCCGGTTGGCATTCCAGCCGTCAGCAGGCGAAAATGGATACAGCGCCGTTTGCTGCCACGCCTGCCGCCAGATCTGGAGATACTGGTGTCGTAATGCAAAAGTGTGCATTAATACCCGCTGATAGCCTGACAGCGCGGTGACGATCATTACCATTAGAACCATCGCCACTAAAACTTCCGGGAGGCTAAACCCGCGTTGAAAATTCAGGGGATGCGACATAACGCCACCTCTTTTAACGGACAAAAATCACTCCAGCCGTGGGGAGAAAAGACAATGCTTCCCTGAATGACGTTGCCCAAACGCCATAACGTCATGCCATCATCTTGCGCCGCCATCACCACTTCATCCCCCGATAATCTCCGCAAACAGACCCTCGCTCCTGAAGAGGAATAGCGCCGACATTCCATTTCGGTTACGCCTGACCATAGCTGCCCTCGCCCCCATTCCAGCGCCGACTGTACGAGCGCCTGGCGTTGTATCGCCATGCTCTGCGTCGTCACGCGGGCGGCATAGCTGGCCTGCTGCTGATTTACGCCTTGCAGTAGCAGACTGCCCAGAATCAGTATTAAAAGCGCCAGTATTAGCGAAGAAGCGCCACGTTCCCGATTCACAGATTAAATCCCGTTACGCTATATTGCGCGTCAATAACCGTCTGAGGCTCGGCTTTGCTGGCGCCACGCAGATGCAGCATGAGCACTGGCGAGAATCCCGTTATATCCCGGCGCTCAACGTTAAACGCCGTGATGAGTACCGTATTGGGATCGGTCATTTTTTCCCATCCCTTACCCTGGCAAGATGTTGCTCCGCGTAATGTCTCCAGAACGTTATCCTTCATACGGAACCCGGTCTGGTCGGCCTCTTTCGCCGGTATGGTATCCCAGACCCCGTTATTATTCCCGTCCCACTGAACGATGACGCATTGCCCCTGTTCGGCAAGATGTAGCCCTTCGCCGATACAGTGGCCATGACAGTAACCCGCACGTTGAAGATGCTTCGCTACGGTATAGGTTCGCTGCCAGATTTCATCTTCCAGCGATAACTGTCGCGTGTTGTGCCAGATCTCACGCTGTAACGCCGGTAAAAATCGTGCGGACCCAAGCAGTAAAATGGAACCTATCGCCATCGCCAGCACAACCTCCAGTAGCGAGAACCCCCGCGTGGTTATTGACACGTGGCGGCCTCGTTACGCTCACATAGCCTGATTCGCCCCCAGGAGGAGACGACCAGACGCCACTCTCCGGCAGCGTTTTTCAGCACGATGTGCCCTGCCCATGCCGTATTGCGCAGGCCAAAGAAGGCTAACGACGGCGTGATATCGGCAAGGACGACATCACGCCAGTCGGGCGTAAACACAAAGGGGGAAGATGGCGTACACGATGTTTGCGTAGCAACAGAGCTGACAAAGCACCATGAACCGCCTTCGCTGACCACGCGAAGAATGTGATCGCGGTTATGCCAGTGAGCGTCCTCACGAAGTTGCAGCAGGTAATCCCGCACCTGACATGCGGTTTGCCACAGGCGCTGTTGCTGCTGCCAGCGTTGCCAGCCATAAAGTCCTGTGGCGCTGAGAATGATAATGAGCGACATCGCGACCACCGTTTCAATGAGCGTATAGCCCTGTTGTTTTTTCATGTCGGCAGTATGGCGGGCGGAAGAAAAATAACGAGCGCCAAATACAGATTGTTCGACGCGTTACGGAAAAAAGTTCATGTCTTGCAGCGCGTTGCAAAATTTCAGGAATCCGCGCCGAAGATTGAGACAAAGGGTAAATAAATATCCTCCGGCATAGCCGGAGGTTTTTCTGATGCGCCTGTAAGGCTCTCTTACCAGCCGCGCCCTAACAGGCGCATACGATCTGACATTTGCATCAAACTTCGTTACTTACG
>NZ_JBCLYA010000043.1:0-64964 GCF_039650795.1 Salmonella sp. K21076 | reverse complement strand
GGGATATCTGAAGGGTAAAAGTAGTCTGATGCTTTACGAGCAGTTTGGGGATCTAAAATTCAAATACAGGAACAGGGAGTTCTGGTGCAGAGGGTACTATGTCGATACGGTGGGTAAGAACACGGCGAAGATACAGGACTACATAAAGCACCAGCTTGAAGAGGATAAAATGGGTGAGCAATTATCGATCCCTTATCCGGGCAGCCCGTTTACGGGCCGTAAGTAACGAAGTTTGATGCAAATGTCAGATCGTATGCGCCTGTTAGGGCGCGGCTGGTAAGAGAGCCTTACAGGCGCATCTGAAAAACCTCCGGCTATGCCGGAGGATATTTATTATCGTTATTTCCGGAGAGCGGCGTTAGTTAGCGCTTTCATCCGGCCAACTCACAGTGTACCTGCCTTTTTTGGGATGATGCCGAAAAATGGCATATTCCTCTGTTTTTGTTTACCTTTAAAAAGTTCTTTTCGTGAGAATGATCTCATTTGCTTGTTTTGCTATGACCAAGGAATATTGAATGGAAGATTTGAATGTTGTCGACAGCATAAATGGTGCGGGCACCTGGCTGGTACGCAACCAGGCGTTATTGCTCAGCTATGCTGTGAATATTGTTGCGGCTATCGCTATTATCATCATCGGCTTGATTGTAGCGCGCGTGATCTCCAATACGGTAAATCGTCTGATGCGTGCGCGTCATATTGATGCGACAGTAGCCGACTTTCTTTCTGCGCTGGTGCGCTATGGGGTTATCGCTTTTACGCTGATTGCGGCTCTGGGTCGCGTGGGGGTTCAAACCGCCTCGGTTATTGCCGTACTGGGCGCCGCTGGTTTAGCCGTTGGCCTGGCATTACAGGGATCGCTTTCTAACCTTGCGGCTGGGGTATTGCTGGTTATGTTCCGTCCGTTCCGCGCCGGTGAGTATGTCGATTTGGGCGGCGTTGCCGGTACGGTACTGAACGTGCAAATCTTTTCCACGACAATGCGCGCGGTAGACGGCAAAATTATTGTGATTCCGAATGGCAAAATTATCGCGGGAAATATCATCAACTATTCTCGTGAGCCGGTTCGCCGTAACGAATTCATTATTGGGGTGGCCTACGATTCGGATATCGATCAGGTGAAACAGCTGCTAACGACGATTATCGAGTCCGACGATCGTATTTTAAAAGATCGCGAAATGACGGTGCGTTTGAATGAGCTGGGCGCCTCATCAATTAATTTTGTGGTGCGTGTCTGGAGTAAAAGCAGCGACCTGCAAAATGTCTATTGGGACGTGCTGGAACGTATTAAACGTGAATTCGACGCCGCTGGTATTAGCTTCCCGTACCCGCAGATGGACGTCAATTTTAAACGCGTGAAAGATAACGCCGCGGAGTAATTTTCCTCCCGTGCTGCCTGCCGGCGCTGCGCTTATCCGCCTCCAGTATTCTCTGGTTATTGAGCGGATAAGCGTAGCCGCCATCCGTTATTCAGTCTCTTTATTAGCTTTTCTTATTAGTGATTAAAATTATCAATTTCCGCTAATAATATTCCCGCGCTATAGTCTGCCTTTAAGAAAAACAGCTCAGGGTAGTTAACGTGATATCTTATTATTTTCAAGGGGTTGCCCTTGGCGCCGCCATGATCCTTCCGCTTGGCCCGCAAAATGCGTTTGTGATGAATCAGGGAATTCGTCGCCAGTACCACCTCATGATAGCGCTGCTTTGCGCGTTAAGTGATTTAGTCCTGATTAGCGCCGGTATTTTTGGCGGTAGCGCGTTGCTGATGCAGTCGCCGTGGCTGCTGGCGCTGGTCACATGGGGCGGGGTTGCGTTCTTGTTATGGTACGGTTTTGGCGCGCTGAAAACGGCAATGAGCAGTAATCTGGAGCTGGCCAGCGCCGAGGTTATGAAGCAGGGGCGCTGGAAAATTATTGCTACGATGCTGGCGGTAACCTGGCTGAATCCGCACGTTTATCTGGATACGTTTGTCGTGTTGGGCAGTCTCGGCGGACAACTGGCTATGGAGCCAAAGCGCTGGTTTGCTCTCGGCACGATTAGCGCGTCGTTCTTATGGTTTTTTGGGTTAGCGCTACTGGCGGCCTGGCTTGCGCCTCGACTGCGTACGGCGAAAGCTCAACGCATTATCAACATTCTGGTAGGGGTGGTGATGTGGCTTATCGCCTTCCAACTGGCGCGGGAAGGCGTCGCGCATATGCACGCGCTTTTCAACTAAGCGTTGTCTGATGGACAACAGACCGATATCCGCTAAGCTTGCCTGCATGCGCCCTGTATATCAGGGCAATGACTGCAATATGGAGGAGAGACTGTGAAGTTCAAAGTGATGGCCCTGGCGGCATTAGTGGGTTTAAGTGCAATGTCGGCGCAGGCAAGCGAATTGCCGGAAGGCCCGCACATCGTGACTTCCGGTACAGCAAGCGTCGATGCTGTGCCTGATATCGCCACCTTAGCGATTGAAGTGAACGTCGCGGCGAAGGATGCGGCGACGGCGAAGAAGCAGGCCGATGAGCGCGTGGCGCAATATCTTTCCTTCCTTGAGCAAAATCAGATTGCGAAAAAAGACATTAGCGCGGCGAATCTGCGCACGCAGCCGGATTATGATTACCAAAACGGTAAAAGCATTCTGAAAGGGTATCGCGCGGTGCGAACCGTTGAGGTGACGCTGCGTCAGTTAGATAAACTCAATTCGCTGCTGGACGGCGCGCTGAAGGCGGGTCTGAACGAGATTCGTTCGGTATCGCTGGGCGTGGCGCAACCGGACGCCTATAAAGACAAGGCCCGCAAAGCCGCCATTGATGACGCGATTCATCAGGCGCAAGCGCTGGCAGCCGGTTTTAACAGCAAATTGGGGCCGGTTTACAGCGTTCGTTACCATGTCTCTAATTATCAGCCGAGTCCGGTGGTGCGAATGATGAAAGCCGCAGATGCTGCGCCGGTATCCGCGCAGGAAACTTACGAGCAGCCGACTATTCAGTTCGACGATCAGGTCGATGTGGTATTCCAGCTTGAACCTGGAACAGGGCAGACGTCGACAACGGCCGCCAGCACGCAGTAATCTCGCCCGGCCTGGGCGCTTCCAGGCCGCGTTTTCTCCCGGTGTTCTCATTTTTTGCTCCGTATTACGCAATGAAATGAAGATTTGATAATACGGTGAGCGTTTTGAGTCGCCTTGCCGCCAGCAAAAAATAGCCAATGGCGCGTCGTTTTTTGCCGCCTGAACGCAATGATTTTGTGATCAATTTCAAAGAAGCGACGGGGGAATAATGGGTCATGCAGGCCGGATAAGACGTTCACGCCGCCATCCGGCATTCATAGAGAGGCTAATCCTGACGCAGCACCTTGTGCCCGTACTCCAGCAGCGCGTCGGTCACTTTGCGCATCATCCGGCTTTCCGGGGCAAAGCGGTGCCAGTAAAGCATCCGGCGTTGTAGCAAGCCAGGCGTTAAGTTGATCAACTCGCCGCTTTCCAGCTCTTTCTCAATCTGCAGGTGAGGGATCATGCAGCAGGCCGTGCCCTGACGCGCAAGCTGTACAAACGCTTCGGATGAATTAACGATATGGCACGGCACGCTGCCGGGCGGTAGATCGAAATTCTGTTGCAAAAAAGCCTGATGCATATCATCCAGATGGTCGAACGCGACGGCGGGCGCTTTCAGCAGCGACGACCGGGTAACGCCATTGGGAAAATAGCGCTCGGCAAACGGCTTTGACGCGACAAACAGATAGTCGAGCGCGCCCAGTTTGTCTACCAGGCAACTGGGCAGCGCCTGATGCTGAATACTCACCGCGCCCACCACCTCGCCGCGACGCAGACGTTCTTGCGTGCGCGTTTCATCTTCCACCTGTAAATTGAGACGGATAGGGGAGTCCGCCAGTACTGGCGCCAGCGCCGGAAGCAGCCAGGTCGCCAGACTGTCGGCGTTAACCGCCAGCGACAGCAGTAGCGGCGTAGAGCCGGTTTGTTCATCGCCCAGCCACTCTTCTTCCAGCAGTTCAACCTGACGCAGCAGAGCCAGTAATTTTTGCCCTTGCTCCGTGGGGCGAGGAGGAACGGTACGCACCAACAAAGGTTGTCCGAACATATTCTCAAGCTGTTTTATGCGCTGTGAGACGGCGGATTGCGTGATGCACAGCTTCTGGGCGGCGCGCTCGAATCCTCGTTCACGTATAACGGCATCCAGCGCCTGTAGTGTTCTGTAGTCCGGACGTTTCATTGTTGTGTCATGCTCCTGTTATTTTTTCCGCACTATGACATAAATTTGCCGTCGGTACAGATGAAATCCGTAGCCTGTGTACGGACACGGAGATTTTTCCCGACAATGTTCTATAATGCGGCTGTATTTTCACACCACAGGCGAAACGATCTATGACGCAGGATGAACTGAAAAAAGCGGTAGGATGGGCGGCACTTCAGTATGTACAGCCCGGCACCATTGTGGGCGTTGGTACAGGCTCAACGGCCGCACACTTTATTGATGCGCTGGGCACAATGAAAGGCCAGATTGAAGGCGCGGTCTCCAGCTCGGACGCCTCGACTGAAAAACTCAAAGGCCTCGGTATTCATGTGTTTGATCTCAACGAAGTGGATAGCCTGGGTATCTATGTCGATGGCGCGGACGAAATCAACGGTCATATGCAGATGATCAAAGGCGGCGGCGCGGCATTAACCCGTGAGAAAATTATTGCTTCCGTGGCGGAGAAATTTATCTGTATTGCGGATGCCTCTAAACAGGTGGATATTCTTGGCAAATTCCCGTTGCCGGTCGAAGTGATTCCGATGGCGCGCAGCGCGGTTGCTCGTCAACTGGTGAAGCTGGGCGGGCGTCCGGAGTACCGTCAGAACGTGGTCACGGATAACGGCAACGTGATTCTGGATGTTTATGGTATGGAAATCCTTGATCCCATCGCGCTGGAAAACGCCATTAACGCGATTCCGGGCGTCGTGACCGTAGGGTTGTTCGCCAACCGTGGCGCCGATGTCGCACTGATCGGCACGCCGGACGGGGTGAAAACCATCGTAAAATGATCCCGCCAGGCGTATTTCCTGCCGCGTAAAGAATTCGGTCAGGGCAAATTTGGTGACATGTATCACGTTTAATCGTTTGCCCTGCCGATCCCTCCAAAGAAAAGTTATTCCCGGTATTTTCATCTGCTATTTCCCGCTGTATGCGATTCCTTCACGGCGTTGGCGCAAACGTTCATATTGCCGTGATAATTTTTTTTGATATGTTGAAGGACGGATGCAAATCCACACACAACATCAGATGGCAAAAAAAGACAGGATCGGGGAAATGGCAAAGGTATCGCTGGAGAAAGATAAAATTAAATTTCTGCTGGTTGAAGGGGTGCATCAAAAGGCGCTGGAAAGCCTTCGTGCGGCAGGTTACACCAACATTGAATATCACAAGGGCGCGCTGGACGCTGAACAGTTGAAAGCGTCCATCCGCGATGCCCACTTCATCGGTCTGCGATCCCGTACTCATCTGACAGAAGAAGTGATTAACGCCGCAGAGAAGCTGGTGGCGATTGGCTGTTTTTGCATCGGCACCAACCAGGTGGATTTAAATGCGGCGGCAAAACGCGGTATTCCGGTCTTTAACGCGCCATTCTCGAATACCCGTTCCGTGGCGGAGCTGGTGATTGGCGAGCTATTGCTGCTGCTGCGCGGCGTGCCGGAAGCGAACGCCAAAGCGCACCGCGGCGTATGGAATAAACTGGCGGCGGGATCGTTCGAAGCACGCGGTAAAAAGCTTGGCATTATCGGTTACGGCCATATCGGAACGCAGTTGGGCATTCTGGCGGAATCGCTGGGGATGCATATCTATTTCTATGATATTGAAAATAAACTGCCGCTCGGTAATGCAACTCAGGTGCAGCACCTGTCTGAATTGCTGAATATGAGCGATGTGGTCAGTCTGCACGTACCTGAAAACGCCTCCACCAAAAACATGATGGGCGCAAAAGAGATAGCCCTGATGAAGCCGGGTTCGCTGCTGATTAACGCCGCGCGCGGTACGGTAGTGGATATCCCGGCTTTGTGCGACGCGCTGGCGACGAAACATCTGGCGGGGGCGGCTATCGACGTCTTCCCGACGGAACCGGCCACTAATAGCGATCCGTTTACCTCTCCGCTGTGCGAATTCGATAACGTGATCCTGACGCCGCATATCGGCGGCTCGACGCAGGAGGCGCAAGAAAACATCGGTCTGGAAGTCGCAGGAAAACTGATTAAGTACTCGGATAACGGCTCGACGCTGTCCGCCGTGAACTTCCCGGAAGTGTCGCTGCCGCTGCACGGCGGTCGTCGCCTGATGCACATCCACGAAAACCGCCCGGGCGTATTGACCGCGCTTAACCAGATCTTTGCCGAGCAGGGCGTTAACATTGCCGCACAGTATCTGCAAACCTCCGCCCGAATGGGGTATGTGGTAATTGATATAGAAGCCGATGGCGATGTGGCGGAGAAAGCGCTGCTGGCGATGAAGGCGATTCCGGGCACCATTCGCGCCCGTCTGCTGTACTAATTTCCTCTAAATGGGCAGGAGATGACCTGCCCATCCTTTCTCTGGTTTCCCTGCCTCAACATCTCTTCGTGTAACGCATACATTCTGTTTTCGAGCCTTGCCGCAATTGGTAATTAAAGGCAGCGTTGCGTGTTGTACAGCAATAAAAGGAATTTACGATAAGGGCTCAGCATAGCGCTGAAACGGGAAAGCCCCTACCGAGGCAGGGGCTCTAAAAAGGAAAGGGACGATGATGAGATACGTCATCATGCTGCTGATCCTGTTAATCATCGCTTGCCCAGCATATTAACAGTGAGTACGCAGGAGGGAGGTTCGCCTCCCTCACCCTTCACCGAGAAATTTAGGTCAAAAAAGCGACGCTGTCAATCGACAAAACACGGCTACCACTCCCAAATTTTGGACGGCGTCACCACCGCAGGCAGCGGGATATCCCACTCTTCAACCGGCAGTTTTTCTACTAACTGGCAATCATGCGCGTAGCCCACAGGTAGGATCTTATGCTGCTGCCAGTTTTGTAGCGTGCGGTCATAAAAACCGCCGCCCATGCCTAAACGCTGCCCGCCTTCGTCAAACGCGACTAACGGCGTTACCAGCACATCCAGCTTTGCCAGCGGCAATACGTCGCGGACATCAAGCCGTGGCTCCCGGATATTTAAGCGGTTGGTCACCAGCGCACTCTGCGGATGATAGTGCAGAAACAGGAGGTTGCCAGGGCTGAAGGGATGAAGAACCGGAAGGTAGACGCGCTTGCCCGCTTGCCATAGCTGTTCTATCAGCGGCTGGGTGTCGAGTTCGCCATCAAAGGAGAGAAACACGGCGACAGTGTGCGCCATCACGACGGGAGGAAAGCTGAGCATTCGGGCGGCGGCCTGTTGACCAAAGCGGCGTTGCTGCTCTGGCGTCAGCGCACGGCGACGTTGCCGAATCATTCGGCGGATTTCTTGTCGTGATAAAGAGAGTTCGGGAAGTTGCGTCATGGCTGTCGCCAGTCAGAAGGGGAATCTCCGAGATGCCGCCGCAGGCTGTAACCCTTGAACCCTTGGTTCAAGGTGAATGTGTCGTCACAGTTTTAAGGCTTCTCGGACGAACCGAGCATGCTCACCAACCGCGGAGCGCCACATTCTTGTGGTATGAAATATCGGCTCAGGGGACTGGCCCGCTTGCAAACATCTCAGAGAAATACTGTTTTCACAATCACTTTACCATAGTAAAGCGAAAAGTGTTATTCAAAGTTTTGGCCCGTTTTTTCGGTTATGCGACCTTGATCAAGCAACGCCTGTTCGATGGTCTGTTGTAGCATCCGAATACGTTGTTCCATGCTCGCCGCGTAATCGCGGGTCTTCGCTTTTTCCTGAGTTAACTCATAGCTGATATTCAATGCGGCAATGAAAACCAACTGCTCAGTATTTGTGACTCTAGTACGAACTTTCAGATCTTGCAACCGCTGATTCAGATCGTCCGCAGCCTGATTCAACGCATCCCTTTGGTCAGGCGGGCAATTCACTCGCAGTGAACGGCCAAATATTTGGATATCGACGGGTTGTGCAGACATGCCACCTTCCTGCTGATTGACTGCGCTGCCTTCGTCTCCAGACCCAGGGTCCGCGAAGGGGCGACACTATAGCTACCCTGGTGTGAAGATACAAGCCCTTTTCTGGTTCACCAGGGTCCAAAGTGGTAGCATATCATGAATATCCTCCCTTTGATGACGAATGCTTATGTCTATACAGAACGAAATGCCTGGTTACGACGAAATGAACCGGTTTTTGAATCAACAAGGGGCCGGTCTGACCCCGGCTGAAATGCATGGTTTAATCAGCGGGATGATTTGCGGCGGCAACAACGACAGCTCATGGCAGCCGCTGTTGCATGACCTGACGAACGAAGGTCTGGCCTTCGGGCATGAGCTTGCTCAGGCGCTGCGCAAAATGCACGCGGCGACCAGCGACGCGCTGGAAGACGACGGCTTTCTTTTTCAGCTTTATCTGCCTGAAGGCGACGATGTCAGCGTATTCGATCGCGCAGATGCATTAGCCGGGTGGGTTAACCACTTTTTGCTTGGCCTCGGCGTAACGCAGCCTAAACTTGATAAAGTCACCGGCGAAACGGGTGAAGCGATTGACGACCTGCGTAATATTGCGCAGCTTGGTTATGATGAGAGCGAAGATCAGGAAGAGCTGGAGATGTCGCTCGAAGAGATCATCGAATATGTCCGTGTTGCGGCGCTGTTATGTCATGACACTTTCACGCGCCAACAGCCGACCGCGCCGGAAGTGCGTAAACCGACGCTACACTAAGAAAAAACGAAATGGAGGCCATGTCATGACTCAGCAGGAATACCAACGCCGTCGCCAGGCATTACTGGCGCAAATGCAGCCCGGCAGCGCCGCGCTGATCTTTGCCGCGCCGGAGGCGACGCGCAGCGCAGACAGTGAATATCCGTATCGCCAGAGTAGCGACTTCTGGTATTTCACCGGTTTTAACGAACCGGAAGCCGTGCTGGTACTGATTAAGAGTGATGACACCCACAACCACAGCGTTTTGTTCAACCGCGTTCGCGACCTGACGGCGGAAATCTGGTTTGGTCGCCGTTTAGGACAGGATGCCGCGCCGGAAAAACTGGGCGTTGACCGGGCGCTGGCGTTTAGCGAAATCAACCAGCAACTCTTTCAGTTGCTTAATGGTCTGGATGTGGTGTACCACGCGCAGGGCGAATATGCGTATGCCGACGAGATTGTTCTGGCTGCGCTGGAGAAGCTGCGTAAAGGCTCCCGCCAGAATCTGACCGCGCCGGCCACCATGACTGACTGGCGACCGATCGTCCATGAGATGCGCCTGTTCAAATCGCCGGAAGAGATTGCTGTCCTGCGCCGCGCCGGGGAAATTAGCGCTCTGGCGCATATCCGCGCGATGGAAAAATGCCGTCCGGGGATGTTTGAGTATCAGCTGGAGGGTGAAATTCACCACGAATTTAATCGCCATGGCGCGCGCTATCCCTCCTATAACACCATTGTCGGCAGCGGCGAAAATGGCTGTATCCTGCATTACACTGAAAACGAAAGTGAAATGCGCGACGGCGATTTAGTGCTTATCGACGCGGGCTGTGAATATAAAGGTTACGCGGGCGACATCACGCGTACTTTCCCGGTGAACGGGAAATTTACGCCAGCTCAGCGTGAAATTTATGACATCGTTCTGGAATCGCTGGAGACCAGCCTGCGACTGTTCCGTCCTGGTACCTCTATTCAGCAGGTGACCGGCGAAGTAGTGCGCATCATGATAACCGGGCTGGTGAAGTTGGGGATTTTGCAAGGAGAGGTTGATCAACTGATTGCCGAGAATGCGCATCGTCCTTTCTTTATGCATGGCTTGAGCCACTGGCTGGGGCTGGATGTTCATGATGTCGGCGTTTATGGGCCGGATCGCTCCCGCATCCTGGAGCCGGGCATGGTGCTGACCGTAGAGCCAGGCCTCTATATCGCGCCGGATGCCGACGTGCCGGAAGCGTATCGCGGCATTGGCGTTCGAATTGAAGATGACATTGTCATTACCGAAACCGGTAATGAAAACCTGACCGCTGGCGTTGTGAAGAAGGCGGATGACATTGAGGCATTAATGGCGGCGGCGCGGCAGCAATGAGCGTCATTATCGTTGGCGGCGGCATGGCAGGCGCAACGCTGGCGCTGGCCATCTCTCAGTTCAGTCATGGGACGTTGCCGGTACACCTGATTGAAGCGAAAGCGCCTGAAGCCGACGGTCATCCCGGCTTTGACGCCAGAGCGATTGCGCTGGCGGCGGGCACTTGCCAGCAACTGGCGCGAATTGGCGTCTGGCAGGCGATTTCCGATTGCGCAACGGCAATCAACACCGTACACGTCAGCGATCGCGGTCATGCCGGATTTGTGACTCTAGACGCGCAGGATTACAGCCTGGCAGCGTTGGGTCACGTTGCGGAGCTGCATGATATCGGGCTGCGTCTGTTTGCGCTCTTGCGTAAAGCGCCAGGCGTTACGCTGCACTGCCCGGAGCGCGTAGCCAGCGTGTCGCGTACCCAACAGCAGGTTAACGTCACTCTGGAAAACGGCAATGTGATAGCTGGCAGCGTGCTGGTGGCGGCTAACGGTACCCACTCCGCGCTGGCATCAGCCTGCGGCGTTGACTGGCATCAGGAGCCTTACGAACAGTTAGCGGTGATAGCGAATGTCGCGACCGCTATCCCGCACCAGGGACGCGCCTTTGAACGTTTTACCCCCAATGGCCCGCTGGCGATGTTGCCGATGTCGCATGGCCGATGTTCGCTGGTTTGGTGTCACCCGCTCGACCAGCGCGATGAGGTGCTGAGCTGGTCCGACGCGCAGTTCTGTCATGCGTTGCAGGCCGCGTTCGGCTGGCGGCTGGGGCGAATTACTCAGGCGGGTAAGCGCAGCGCGTATCCGCTTGCCCTGACTACGGCGGCGAAAGTGTTTACTCACCGGACTGTCGTGGTCGGCAATGCGGCGCAGACGTTGCATCCTATCGCCGGACAAGGGTTTAATCTCGGTCTGCGCGATGTCATGAGCCTGGCGGAAACGCTGGTCGCGGCACAGGACGCGGGCGAGGATATTGGCGCCTGGCACGTGTTATCGCGCTATCAGCAGCGTCGTCAGGTTGACCGGGATACGACGATTGGCGTAACGAACGGTCTGGTCCATCTGTTTGCAAATCGTTGGGCGCCGCTGGTTATTGGGCGCAATATCGGTTTAATGGCGATGGAATTATTACCACCTGCGCGCGATGCGCTGGCACAGCGAACCTTAGGTTGGGTTGCGCGTTAAGCAGATCTGTAGGCCGGATAAGGCGTTTACGCCGCCATCCGGCATCGTGTTCGTAAAAATGCCGGATGGCGGCGTAAACGCCTTATCCGGCCTACGGTTTTGATTGTTCCGGTTTCCAGGAGTAAATAGTGCAAAGTGTTGATGTAGCAATAGTTGGCGGAGGCATGGTGGGACTGGCTGTCGCCTGCGGCTTGCAGGGGAGCGGTTTGCGCGTTGCGGTACTGGATCACGTTGTTCCCCAGCAGTTGGCGAACGATGCGCCGCCTCAGCTTCGGGTGTCGGCGATTAATGCCGCCAGCGAAAAACTGCTTACCCGTCTTGGCGTATGGTCAAACATTGTGGCGCGACGGGCAAGTTGCTACCACGGTATGGAAGTCTGGGATAAAGACAGCTTTGGCCGTATTACGTTTGATGACGCAAGCATGGGATATAGCCATCTGGGGCATATTGTTGAAAACAGCGTCATTCACTATGCACTGTGGCAAAAAGCGCAGCAAGCGGCGGATATCACCTTAATGGCGCCAGCGGAGTTACAGCAGGTTGCCTGGGGAGAGAATGACGCCTTCCTGACTTTAAAAGACGGCGCGATGTTAACCGCGCGTCTGGTGATTGCCGCGGATGGCGCCAACTCCTGGCTGCGTAACAAAGCGGATATTCCCTTAACTTTCTGGGACTACCGTCACCATGCGCTGGTAGCGACTATCCGCACCGAAGAGCCGCACGGCGCGGTTGCTCGCCAGGTGTTTCATGGTGAAGGTATTCTGGCGTTTTTGCCGTTAAGCGATCCGCATCTGTGTTCCATTGTCTGGTCGCTTTCTCCGCAGGATGCGGAGCGTATGCAACAGAGCGGCGACGAGGCGTTTAACCAGGCGTTGACTATCGCCTTCGATAATCGGCTGGGCTTATGCCGCCTGGAAAGCGAACGGCAGGTTTTTCCGCTGACGGGCCGCTATGCTCGCCAGTTTGCCGCGCATCGTCTGGCGTTGGTCGGCGATGCCGCGCACACCATCCATCCGCTGGCAGGGCAAGGCGTCAACCTCGGTTTTATGGACGCGGCCGAACTGGTGGACGATCTGTGCCGGCTTCAGCGCCAGGGCAAAGACATTGGCCAACATCTTTATCTCCGTCGTTATGAGCGTAGCCGTAAACATAGCGCGGCGATGATGCTTGCCGGGATGCAAGGTTTTCGTGACCTGTTTGCCGGCGAAAACCCGGCAAAAAAATTGCTGCGCGACATCGGACTGAAACTGGCGGACACGCTCCCCGGCGTCAAACCCCAACTGCTTCGCCAGGCAATGGGGCTAAACGACCTTCCGCAATGGCTTCGTTAAGCGTCTGACTGCACGCCAGCAAGAGTTTGAAACCCGTCACACTTTGCTTTCCCGGCTATCGCGCCGGGGGGCTTTCCTCGTTTGAAATAATCTAATTTCACCGCTTATTTCGCATTATATTTTCTAATGCCACTATTTTTGGAGAACGCGATTTTCGACATTTTTTCCGCATTTAATATTAATTTATGTTGTGATAAATCGTATCAGCTTCATTTTTATGGAAGTTATTTAGCGTAATAGTGGTTTTTTGTGCTGATGGGATTTTAGCGTTTTTTAGTCATAAGCTAATGTGATGGTAAATTCAGCCTTATGGTTTAGCGCCTGGTTCGGTGGTAAGTTCAGGAGCAAGAGAACGTTTGCGTCGGCGCAGGAAAAAGGGCGTCGATGCCAGGTTTCGTGGCGAAGATTTCCCATGAAAATGGTTGTTAGCCCCCGCTAATTCAACGAGGAAAAGATGGCCCAACAGACGCCTTTGTACGAACAACACACGCTATGCGGCGCCCGCATGGTCGATTTTCATGGCTGGATGATGCCCCTGCATTACGGCTCTCAGCTTGATGAACACCACGCTGTGCGCACCGATGCCGGGATGTTTGATGTATCGCATATGACCATTGTCGATCTTCATGGTAGCCGTACACGAGAGTTTCTACGTTATCTGCTGGCAAACGACGTCGCGAAGCTAACGAAGACGGGTAAAGCCCTCTACTCCGGTATGCTTAACGCATCGGGCGGTGTGATAGATGACCTGATTGTCTACTACTTCACTGAAGATTTCTTCCGTCTCGTTGTTAACTCCGCCACCCGCGAAAAAGACCTCTCCTGGATTACCCAACACGCTGAACCTTATGCCATCGACATCACCGTTCGTGACGACCTGTCGCTGATTGCGGTACAGGGGCCGAATGCGCAGGAAAAAGCGGCGACTCTGTTTACTGACCAACAGCGCCATGCAGTAGAAGGTATGAAGCCGTTCTTCGGCGTTCAGGCGGGCGATCTGTTTATCGCCACCACCGGTTATACCGGCGAAGCGGGCTATGAAATCGCCATGCCGAATGAAAAAGCGGCGGATTTCTGGCGTGCGCTGGTGGAGGCGGGCGTGAAGCCGTGCGGTCTTGGCGCGCGCGACACGCTGCGTCTGGAAGCAGGCATGAACCTGTACGGTCAGGAGATGGATGAAGGTATCTCTCCGCTGGCGGCTAATATGGGATGGACTATCGCCTGGGAACCTGCTGACCGCGACTTTATTGGCCGTGAGGCGCTGGAGATGCAGCGTGAAAAAGGCCATGAGCAGCTTGTCGGTCTGGTGATGACCGAGAAAGGCGTATTGCGTAATGAACTGCCGGTGCGTTTTACCGATGCGCAGGGCAATCAGCAAGAAGGCATTATCACCAGCGGGACGTTTTCCCCAACGTTGGGCTACAGCATTGCGCTGGCGCGCGTTCCGGCGGGCATCGGCGAGACGGCGATTGTACAAATTCGTAACCGTGAAATGCCGGTAAAAGTGACTAAACCTGTTTTTGTGCGTAACGGCAAAGCCGTCGCGTGATTCATCCTTTTTTGGAGATTAATTGATGAGCAACGTACCCGCAGAACTGAAATACAGCAAAGAACACGAATGGCTGCGTAAAGAAGCGGATGGCACTTACACCGTTGGCATTACTGAACACGCTCAGGAGCTGTTGGGCGATATGGTTTTTGTTGATCTGCCGGAAGTCGGCGCGACCGTAAGCGCGGGCGACGACTGCGCCGTGGCGGAGTCCGTAAAAGCGGCGTCCGACATTTATGCGCCGGTAAGCGGCGAGATCGTGGCGGTAAACGATGCGCTGAGCGACTCCCCGGAGCTGGTGAACAGCGAACCGTATGCCGGTGGCTGGATCTTTAAAATCAAAGCCAGCGATGAAAGCGAGCTTGAATCGCTGCTGGATGCCACCGCGTATGAGGCATTGTTAGAAGACGAATAATGTTGTGCCGGATGGCGCTAATGCTTATCCGGCCTACTCACTGCAACGCGAATGATTTTGCGTATTCGTTTTCGCACGCGTAGGCCCGGTAAGCGTCAGCGCCACCGGGCAATTGAGTTAGAGACACCTACGATTCACTGCACGTTTCAGGAACCATCGCCCATGACACAGACGCTAAGCCAGCTTGAAAACCGCGGCGCTTTCATTGAACGCCACATCGGACCGGACGCCGCGCAGCAGCAAGAGATGCTGAATGCGGTTGGCGCCGAGTCGTTAAACGCGCTGACAGGTCAGATTGTGCCGAAAGACATTCAGCTCGCGACTCCGCCGCAGGTTGGCGAGGCGGCAACCGAATATGCCGCACTGGCGGAATTAAAAGCCATCGCCGGGCGTAACAAGCGCTTCACGTCCTACATTGGCATGGGCTACACCGCCGTGCAGCTACCGCCGGTTATCCTGCGCAACATGCTGGAAAATCCAGGCTGGTATACCGCCTACACTCCTTATCAGCCGGAAGTCTCTCAGGGGCGCCTGGAAGCGCTGCTCAACTTCCAACAGGTGACGCTGGATCTGACCGGACTGGATATGGCTTCGGCTTCTCTTCTTGACGAAGCCACCGCTGCCGCCGAAGCAATGGCGATGGCAAAGCGCGTCAGCAAACTGAAAAATGCCAACCGTTTCTTTGTGGCGGCTGACGTCCATCCGCAAACGCTGGACGTGGTACGTACACGCGCCAAAACCTTTGGCTTTGACGTGATTGTCGATGACGCGGACAAAGTGCTGGATCATCAGGACGTATTTGGCGTGCTGTTACAACAGGTAGGCACCACGGGCGAAATTCACGACTACGGCACGCTGATTAGCGAACTCAAAGCCCGTAAGGTGATTGTCAGCGTCGCCGCCGATTTTATGGCGTTGGTGCTGCTTACCGCGCCGGGCAAACAGGGCGCGGATATTGTTTTCGGCTCTGCGCAACGTTTTGGCGTACCGATGGGTTACGGTGGCCCGCACGCGGCGTTCTTTGCCGCCAAAGACGAATTTAAACGCTCCATGCCAGGCCGTATTATCGGCGTCTCAAAAGATGCGGCGGGCAATACCGCACTGCGCATGGCGATGCAGACTCGCGAGCAGCATATCCGCCGTGAGAAAGCGAACTCCAACATTTGTACCTCGCAGGTACTGCTGGCTAACATCGCCAGTCTGTATGCCGTTTATCATGGACCGGTTGGCCTGAAACGCATTGCGAATCGTATCCACCGCCTGACCGATATTCTGGCGGCCGGTCTGCAACAGAAAGGCTTAAAGCTGCGTCATGCGCACTACTTTGACACGCTGTGTGTGGAAGTAGCTGATAAAGCTGCGGTACTGGCGCGTGCGGAAGCGGCAGAGATCAATCTGCGCAGCGATATTCATAACGCGGTGGGTATTACCCTTGATGAAACCACCACCCGTGAGAATGTGGCGCAGTTGTTCAATGTTTTGCTGGGCGACAGCCACGGTCTGAACATTGAAACACTGGATAAAGACGTGGCGCTTGATAGCCGTTCCATTCAGCAAGGTATGCTGCGTGACGATGCGATTCTGACGCATCCGGTATTTAACCGCTACCACAGCGAAACCGAGATGATGCGCTATATGCACTCGCTGGAGCGTAAAGATCTGGCGCTGAACCAGGCGATGATCCCGCTGGGTTCCTGCACCATGAAGCTGAACGCCGCCGCCGAGATGATCCCTATCACCTGGCCGGAATTCGCTGAACTGCACCCGTTCTGCCCGCCGGAGCAGGCCGAAGGATATCATCAGATGATTAGCCAGCTTTCTGACTGGCTGGTGAAACTCACCGGGTACGACGCCGTCTGTATGCAGCCGAACTCCGGCGCGCAGGGGGAGTACGCGGGGCTGCTGGCGATTCGTCATTATCACGGAAGCCGCAACGAAGGGCATCGCGATATCTGCCTGATTCCGGCCTCTGCTCACGGCACTAACCCTGCTTCTGCACATATGGCAGGAATGCAGGTGGTGGTTGTGGCGTGTGATAAGAACGGCAACATCGACCTGGACGATCTGCGGGCCAAAGCAGAACAACATGCTGCGAACCTCTCTTGCATCATGGTGACCTATCCGTCCACCCACGGCGTCTATGAAGAAACGATCCGTGAAGTGTGTGAAGTTGTGCACCAGTTCGGCGGTCAGGTTTACCTTGACGGCGCGAACATGAACGCTCAGGTCGGCATTACCTCACCGGGCTTTATTGGCGCGGACGTTTCGCATCTTAACCTGCATAAAACTTTCTGCATTCCGCACGGCGGCGGTGGCCCAGGCATGGGACCGATCGGCGTGAAAGCGCATCTGGCGCCATTCGTACCGGGTCATAGCGTGGTGCAAATTGAAGGGATGCTCACCCGTCAGGGCGCGGTGTCTGCGGCGCCGTTCGGCAGCGCCTCCATTTTGCCGATTAGTTGGATGTACATCCGCATGATGGGCGCAGAAGGCCTGAAGCAGGCAAGTCAGGTCGCGATTCTTAACGCTAACTACATTGCCAGCCGTCTGAAAGACGCGTACCCGGTACTGTATACCGGTCGCGATGGCCGAGTGGCGCACGAATGTATTCTTGATATTCGCCCATTGAAAGAAGAAACCGGCATCAGCGAGCTGGATATTGCCAAGCGTCTGATCGACTATGGTTTCCATGCGCCAACCATGTCGTTCCCGGTGGCGGGCACGCTGATGGTAGAGCCGACGGAATCTGAAGGTAAGGCTGAGCTGGATCGCTTTATCGATGCGATGCTGGCTATCCGCGCAGAGATTGACCAGGTGAAAGCCGGTGTCTGGCCGCTGGAAGATAACCCGCTGGTGAACGCGCCGCACATTCAGAGCGAACTGGTCGCCGAGTGGGCGCATCCGTACAGCCGTGAAGTTGCCGTATTCCCGGCAGGCGTGGCAGACAAATACTGGCCGACGGTGAAACGTCTGGATGATGTTTATGGCGACCGTAACCTGTTCTGCTCCTGCGTACCGATTAGCGACTACCAGTAATTTACTGATTCGACTGTTTTCTAAAGGCGCTTCGGCGCCTTTTCAGCTTGTTAATAAAGTGCGTTTTGTTTATGTCGGATGCAGTGTGAGTGCCTTATTCAGGCTACAAAGTGTTACTAATTCAATATATTACAGTAAATCGTTGGCTCCTGTCAGGCAACCTGGCGTTTGTATCAGTGTATTAGCCAGAATTAAATTACCGGTTTTTTAGAGCCTAATGATTCATTGTGCATCATTTTTACCTTGCTGTTATTTAATCAAAACAACACAGCATATTTACATATAGTTACAAATAGTTTCTCTTCGGAATCGTTATTTACCTCTCAATATAGTTACAAAAATTTCCGTATATTAAATTCATCAAGCTATTAATTTAAATTATAAATTAAAAATAAGCATAAATAACGTAAATATTTATTAACTTAGCGCTTTGTTTTTTATACCTGGAGGGAATAATGAAACGATTTATATTTCTGCCATTAATGACATATTTTCTATTAATGAATGCAATGGCAGCTAACGGAGAAAATAATCCCAGTAATCTATTAGGTGCACCAGTTAATACCGCTATTTCTGGTGGTTCAGTATTGCCGGAAGGAAAGTTATTAACCGCCGTGAATAGCTCATTTCGCGATAAAGATCATCAAATCGAGGGGCACGGAAGTCCGGATGTTTACTCCCAGATATGGTTATTGAAGATTCGTTACGGTTTGACCGACAGACTGGAATTATCAACTGTGGGTTCCTATATCAATAACAAACGAGACAATCTGTCTCCTGAGCACATAGAGGGAATGAGCGACCAATCGGTGGGGGTCAATTATGCTTTAATGAGCCAGCGAAGAGGTGATCCGTTTTGGGTTACGGTAGGTGGGGCAGTATTACTACCCACCGGGCAAGATGGAGATAATCATTTGCCTGGGAATAGCGCCTGGGGAGGAAGAGTAACACTCACTTTAACAAAATTATTTACTCCTAACATTAAAGGGGATATGGGTTTTGTATATCAGGGACCATTTGAGCGCGGTAACCAGGACGTGAAACGAGGTAACGAATTCCAGTGGAATACCCAGGTGCGGTATATGTTTAGCGATTTACCGCTGGATCTTGGTCTGGAAAGTGCCTACAGCAATAATGCCTCTGGAACGAAAAAACTGTCTAATGGCAGCGTAATTAATAACCATTCTGGAACTACCGAATGGGTTGTTGGTCCGTCATTTAATATTGCCGTCGATTCACTGAAATTATGGTTTGGTGCCGGAGCCTTCTTCCCGGTAATGCAGGAAGCGAAGTCGCCAACCAAAATGGAAGATGTACGCTGGGAATTTAAAATAGGTAAGACCTGGTAAGACTCGTTCAAAGTGTTACCCGCCGACTGGCGGGTAACGTGCAGGAGTTAAAGCTTCTCGCCGTTGCTGGCAATCACCTCTTTGTACCAGTTGAAGCTCTTCTTACGCGAACGCGACATATCGCCCGTACCGTCATCGTGCTTGTTCACGTAGATTAAGCCGTAGCGCTTGCTGTACTGACCGGTGGTGAACGACACGCAGTCGATGCAGCCCCACGGCGTGTAGCCCATCAGGTCGACACCATCGTAAGTCACCGCTTTTTTCATCTCTTCAATATGGGCGCGCAGGTAGTCAATGCGATAGTCGTCGTTGATGCTGCCATCTTCTTCTACTTTGTCGTAAGCACCAAAACCGTTTTCGACAATAAATAGCGGCTTTTGATAGCGTTCGTACAGTTCACACAATGAATAGCGCAGACCCACCGGGTCAATCTGCCAGCCCCAGTCAGATGCTTTAACATAGGGGTTCGGTACGCTGCCTTCAAAACCGGAAATCGCATCGCCGCTACCGCCTTCGGCTTTGACCGCGTTGGTCATGTAATAACTGAAACCAAGATAATCGCAGGTGCCTTCGCGCAGCACTTCAAGATCGCCATCTTCCATTTTGATGTTAAATCCGCGGCGCTCCCACTCGTTCAACACATAGGACGGGTAATAGCCGCGCAGCTGCACATCGGTAAAGACGTAGCGTTCACGCATCGATTCCTGAGCAAACATCACATCTTCTGGTTTACAGGAGAAAGGATACAGCGCGACCATCGCCAGCATACAGCCAACTTTCATCTGTGGATTAATACGACGTGCCGCTTTTACCGCCAGCGTGCTGGCGACAAACTGATGATGTAAGACCTGATACATGGTTTCTTCTGGATTCTCATGCTCGGTATACACCACGCCGGAACAGCAGTAGCCAAACAGCGGCGCGCGCCAGTTTCGCTGGTTGTTAATTTCGTTGAAGGTCATCCAGTATTTGACCTTATGTTTGTAGCGTTCAAACACGACTTCAGCAAAACGGACAAAGAAATCAACCACTTTACGATTGGTCCAGCCGCCGTAGTGCTGTACCAGATGTAATGGCATTTCAAAGTGAGAAAGGGTGATGACCGGTTCGATGTTGTATTTGAGTAACTCATCAAACATGTCGTCGTAGAATTTCAGACCGGCCTCGTTTGGCTGGGATTCGTCGCCATTCGGGAAGATACGCGTCCAGGCAATAGAAGTACGGAAGCATTTGAACCCCATTTCGGCGAAAAGACGGATGTCTTCTTTGTAATGTCCGTAAAAATCCACCGCCTCGTGGTTCGGATAGTATTTGCCAGCAACGACATTCTGGGTGATTTCGCGTGGCACGCCGTGTGCGCCGCTGGTTAGCACGTCGCAGATGCTGGGGCCTTTACCGTCTTTATTCCAGCCGCCTTCAACCTGGTGTGCGGCAACCGCGCCGCCCCATAAAAAATCTTTTGGCAGGGTGAGTTTTCTCATTGTTGCATAATCTCAATTTATTTAGTCTGTTATCATTCATTCTGCACCAAGTGGCATGTAAAGCGTACGCAAAATTCCAGGATGCTCGCGTGTCGGGGCAAGAACACATTCAGATCGTAACATCCACTTCAAGGGGCCATATTCAGGGGGATAACCACATGCAGCCAAATGACATTACTTTCTTTCAACGTTTCCAGAATGACATTCTGGCAGGGCGTAAAACCATCACTATTCGTGATGCCTCCGAGTCCCACTTTAAAGCAGGCGATGCTCTACGCGTGGGGCGGTTCGAAGATGATGGCTATTTTTGCACAATCGAAGTGACAGGAACGTCAACTGTGACGCTGGATACGTTGAACGAAAAACATGCGCAACAGGAAAATATGTCGCTTGATGAGCTGAAACGGGTCATTGCTGAAATCTATCCCAACCAGACGCAATTTTATGTGATTGATTTTAAATGCCTTTGATAAATATGAACGCGTGTTAGTTGAGTTTTTGTAGTTAATTTGTTGAATAATAAACAAAATTTAATTTTGCGAATTTATTTTAGCTAACATGTGTTCACTGGAACCATTCTCAGTTACGCTAGAGGTGCAGTTCATCGTTATGAACGTTTCTCCGGAGTAAGTTATGGTGCAAAAACCATTAATGACGCAGGGATATTCGCTGGCTGAGGAAATCGCCAACAGTATTAGCCACGGCATTGGATTGGTATTTGGTATTGTCGGCCTGGTGCTGTTGTTGGTTCAGGCGGTAGAGGCGAATGCGGGTATGACGGCTATCGCCAGCTACAGTTTATATGGCGGGAGCATGATCCTGCTTTTTCTTGCCTCAACGCTTTATCATGCCATTCCTCATCAGCGGGCAAAAATCTGGTTAAAGAAATTTGATCACTGCGCTATCTATCTGCTCATTGCCGGAACCTATACGCCATTTCTGCTGGTAGGTCTGGATTCGCCGCTGGCGCGCGGACTAATGATTGTGATCTGGAGCCTGGCGCTATTCGGTATCCTCTTCAAGTTGACGATTGCGCACCGATTTAAAGTGCTTTCACTGGTTACGTATCTGGCAATGGGCTGGCTGTCGCTGATAGTGGTTTATCAGTTGGCGATTAAGCTGGCGATAGGCGGCGTGACGCTGCTGGCGGTAGGTGGCGTCGTTTACTCGCTGGGCGTAATTTTCTATGTTTGCAAACGCATACCTTATAACCACGCCATCTGGCATGGCTTTGTGCTGGGCGGCAGCGTGTGCCACTTCCTGGCCATCTATTTGTATGTGGGACAGGCGTAATTCCCGGATGCCCGTGCCGGATGGCGGCGCTGTCGTACCTTATCCGGCCTACGAGAGCAGCACGTGCGAGCCTGATGGCGTTGCGCTATCAGGCTATCCGACTTTTAACGTGATATCACTCTTCCAACGAGTAAGGCAGCGGGACGATATGCAGGGTGTTGGCATCGTCGCGAACGCGGAAGACGCTTTCGGCTTCTAAATCGTTATTCATGACGGCCTGAACCAGTAACTGACCATCGTCCAACTGTGTCGCCGCCAGAATAGCGCCGGTACGACGCCAGTTCTCGCCCATCTGTAGCTCCAGATCTTCTCCTGCTTCCGGTACCCGGCTGGCTTTGCCCGCCAGCAACCAAAGCGCGCGTTTATTGGCGCCGCGGAATTTTGCCCGTGCGACCATCTCCTGTCCGGTGTAGCAGCCTTTCTTGAAGCTGATGCCGCCCAGCGCCTGTAGGTTAGTCGCCTGGGGGATAAACTGACCGCTGTTCGCCGCGTCAATCACCGGAATGCCTGCTTCAATATCCAACGCCAGCCACTGTTGACTGTTATTCAGTTCGGCTTCGCCATGCAACTTCTCCGTTAACATGTTGGCCGTCGCGACATCGGTGACAAGCAGGAATCGTTCCGCAGGATGTTCAAACCATAGCAGCGTGGAGGCGCCGTCTCTGACCACCTGATTTTCACTATTGGGCAGTTCGCTAAAGACATTAGCCAGCGCCGCGCGGGCCTGAAAACCGGCCACGCCAAGCAATACGCGTTCGTCATCCGGCGCGATGACTACTTTGGAAAATACGGCGTACTTTTTCAGCTCCGTTAATTGCGCTTCACGCACGCTACGGCGTTCAATCCAGGCGAAACCGTCGCGCTCACGGAACAGTCGCAGAGTGCTCCACATCTTACCTTTAGCATCGCAGTGGGCGGCGAGAAGGTGTTGCTGTTCAGTCATCTGGCTTACGTCAGCGGTGACCTGGCCCTGAATATACTTTTCACTGTCTACGCCGGTAATGGACGACAGCGCCCAGTCGTCAAGCGCGATCAGCGTCAGCGGCAGGCGGGCTGACGATGAGGGATGACGTGGTGGAAAGGAGATAAAAGCCATAAATAATGTCCTGGTTAGCTGCAACAATAATGGTTAATGGTAAAAGAGCCATCGGTCATTGCAAGTGCTTTAAATAGCCCATTGAAAGCGGATTGATCGTTTTGCGAGGTGGTATCCAAAACGGATGAACATATTGATTCCCAGCCTTCTATTTCGCGATCGCGTTCCAGATTACTGAGATTCCCGTAAAACAACGCCAAAAACACGTTACAATAGCCCGGTACTTCATTTTCGCGAGGCAGGAAGAACATGGATATTCACAATAAAGCACGTATTCACTGGGCATGTCGTCGCGGTATGCGCGAACTTGATATTTCCATCATGCCGTTTTTTGAACATGAGTACGATAGTTTAAGTGATGAAGAAAAGCGTATTTTTGTCCGTTTGTTGCAGAGTGATGACCCGGATTTATTTAACTGGTTAATGAATCACGGTAAACCGGCTGACGCTGAACTGGAACAGATGGTCCGACTCATTCAGACACGGAATCGGGAACGTGGTCCTGTGGCAATCTGATTTACGCGTCTCATGGCGCGCTCAGTGGATCTCATTGCTCCTTCATGGGCTGGTTGCCGCGGTGATTTTATTGATGCCCTGGCCGCTGAGTTATACCCCGTTATGGATGATACTACTGTCGCTGGTCGTGTTTGACTGTGTACGTAGCCAGCGCAGGATTAATACCTGCCAGGGAGAGATCAAGCTACTCATGGACGGGCGCTTACGCTGGCAGGGACAGGACTGGACGCTCTTGCGTCCTCCCTGGTTACTGAAGAGCGGGATGGTGTTGCGTTTACGCGCAGAGTCTGGACGTCATCAGCATTTATGGCTGGCGGCGGATAGCATGGAAGAAGCGGAATGGCGTGAGTTGCGTCGGATACTGTTACAGCAGCCGATATAGCGCCAACACTGACGGAACGACGCAAACGCGGTTCCGTCGAGAGGGAAATACAGCGAGTAAGGCTTCAGGCGTAGTGTTCGGCCATTTCGCCGAGAATTTGTTCACACCAGGTCTGTATACGCTCATCGCTGAGATCGTACTGGTTCGTTTCATCCAGCGCCAGGCCGACAAACAGTTGCCCATCCGCAATGACCGGTTTATTGCTGGTAAATTCGTAGCCTTCTGTGGGCCAGTAGCCGACAAATTTAACGCCTTTGAGGGCAAGTTTGTCATGCAACATACCCAGCGCATCCAGGAACCACTCGCCGTAGCCGAGTTGGTCGCCCATACCGTAAAGCGCAACGATTTTGCCTTCCAGATTGAGATCGTCCAGTTGCTCCCAGACGGCTTCCCAGTCCTCCTGAATTTCGCCAAAATCCCAGGTGGGGATGCCTAAAATGAGCACGTCGTACTGCTCCATTAAGGCGGGGGCGTCATCCTTGAGGTTATGTAATGTCACCAGCTCCGGGCCGAGGATATCGCGAATTTTCTCTGCGGCCATCTCGGTGTAGCACGTGCTGGAACCGTAAAAAAGACCCATGTTCATTACGTTACATCTCGATTCTGCTATAGCGTTGCGGGTAGTGTAACAGAATCGCTGCATTCACGGCACAATGAGGCATAATGCACCAAAAGTAAGCGTGAAGTAGGGAGCGCGAATGGAACAGGATTTAGCGCGTATTGAGCAGTTTCTGGATGCCCTGTGGCTGGAACGAAATCTGGCGGAAAATACATTAAGCGCGTATCGTCGCGATTTATCGATGGTCGTTGCGTGGTTGCATCATCGCGGAAAAACGCTTGCGACGGCGCAGGCTGATGATTTACAAACGCTATTGGCTGAACGGGTGGAGGGCGGATACAAAGCGACCAGCTCCGCACGCCTGTTAAGCGCTATGCGGCGCTTTTTCCAGCATCTGTACCGTGAAAAGTATCGTGAGGATGATCCGAGCGCACAGTTGGCCTCGCCTAAGCTTCCGCAGCGTTTACCGAAAGACCTTAGCGAGGCGCAGGTTGAACGGCTCTTGCAGGCGCCGCTTATTGATCAACCTTTGGAGTTGCGCGATAAAGCTATGTTGGAAGTGCTGTATGCCACCGGTTTGCGCGTGTCGGAACTGGTGGGGCTGACAATGAGCGATATCAGTCTGCGGCAGGGCGTGGTGCGGGTTATCGGTAAAGGCAATAAAGAGCGGTTGGTGCCGTTAGGCGAAGAGGCGGTATATTGGCTGGAAACGTATCTGGAGCATGGGCGTCCCTGGTTACTCAATGGCGTATCGATTGACGTATTATTCCCCAGTCAGCGTGCGCAGCAGATGACGCGACAGACCTTCTGGCACCGTATTAAACATTATGCGGTACTGGCTGGAATTGATAGCGAAAAACTATCGCCGCATGTTTTACGTCACGCTTTCGCCACGCATTTGCTGAATCACGGCGCCGACTTGCGCGTTGTACAAATGCTACTTGGGCATAGCGATCTTTCGACGACACAAATTTATACGCATGTCGCAACGGAGCGTTTGCGTCAACTTCATCAACAGCACCATCCGCGGGCATGAGTGCTGACAGGAAAGGATAGTTTATGAAAAAGCGTTTTATGATGTTCACTTTACTGGCGGCGGCGTTTTCAGGCGTGGCCCATGCGGATGATGCGGCTATCCGTCAGTCGCTGGCTAAGCTGGGCGTTCAGAGTACGGAAATTCAGGCCTCGCCAGTGGCAGGGATGAAAACCGTCCTCACTCACAGCGGCGTACTGTACGTCACTGACGACGGCAAACATATTATTCAAGGGCCGATGTATGACGTGAGCGGCGCGCATCCGGTAAATGTGACGAACAAACTGCTGATGAGCCAGCTAAATGCGCTGGAAAAAGAGATGATCGTCTATAAAGCGCCGGATGAGAAACATGTCATTACTGTTTTTACCGATATCACCTGCGGCTATTGTCATAAGCTACATGAAGAGATGAAAGATTATAACGCGCTGGGGATCACGGTACGTTATCTGGCTTTTCCGCGCCAGGGGCTGGAAAGCCAGGCGGAGCAGGATATGAAATCTATCTGGTGCGCCAAAGACAAAAACAAAGCGTTTGATGACGCCATGGCAGGTAAGGGCGTGAAACCGGCAAGCTGTGACGTGAACATTGCTGATCATTATGCGTTGGGCGTGCAGTTGGGCGTTAGCGGTACGCCAGCCATTGTATTGAGTAACGGCTATGTGGTGCCTGGCTATCAGGGACCGAAAGAGATGAAAGCGTTTCTTGATGAGCATCAAAAACAGACCAGTGGTAAATAATACGCGTGAAACAACAGAGACAACTTCGTCGGCGCGAGGCTGATGAGACGGCGGAACTCCCCGCCGATCTTCCTCCATTACTACGACGTCTATATGCCAGCCGGGGCGTTCGTAGCGCCCGCGAACTGGAGCGCAGCGTGAAAGGAATGCTGCCCTGGCAACAGCTTAGCGGCATAGATAACGCGGTGGAGATCCTCTACAACGCCTTTCGCGAAGGTACCCGCATTATTGTTGTTGGCGATTTTGACGCCGACGGCGCGACCAGTACTGCGCTAAGCGTATTGGGAATGCGTGCGTTGGGATGTGACAACATCAGTTATCTGGTGCCTAATCGCTTTGAGGACGGCTACGGTTTAAGCCCGGAAGTGGTCGATCAGGCGAAGGCGCGCGGCGCACAGCTTATCGTCACCGTAGACAACGGCATTTCATCCCACGCTGGCGTAGCGCATGCAAAGACGTTGAGGATTCCGGTGATCGTGACCGATCACCACCTGCCTGGCGACACGTTGCCGGATGCCGAAGCGATTATTAATCCCAATCTGCGCGACTGCGAATTCCCGTCTAAGTCGCTGGCGGGCGTCGGCGTGGCGTTTTACCTGATGCTGGCGTTGCGAACATTTTTGCGCGACAAAGGATGGTTCGACGAGCGCGGCATCGCGCCGCCGAATCTGGCGGAGCTGCTGGATTTAGTGGCGTTGGGAACGGTAGCAGACGTTGTGCCGCTGGACGCCAACAACCGTATTCTGACCTGGCAAGGGCTAAGTCGTATTCGTGCCGGGAAATGCCGTCCGGGAATTAAAGCGTTGCTGGAGATATCGAATCGCGATCCGCAGCAGCTTGCCGCCAGTGATTTAGGCTTCGCGTTGGGGCCTCGTCTGAATGCCGCCGGCAGGCTGGATGATATGTCCGTTGGCGTGGCGTTACTGTTGTGCGACAACCTCGGCGAAGCGCGTGTTCTGGCCAGCGAGCTGGATGCGCTTAACCAGACGCGCAAAGAAATAGAGCAGGGGATGCAGGCGGAAGCGCTTATCCTGTGCGAAAAGCTTGAGCGCAGTAGTGAAACGCTTCCGGGCGGTCTGGCGATGTATCATCCTGAATGGCATCAGGGCGTGGTCGGAATTCTGGCGTCGCGCATTAAAGAGCGTTTTCACCGCCCGGTGATCGCCTTTGCACCTGCGGGCGACGGCACGCTAAAAGGCTCAGGCCGTTCGATTCAGGGGTTGCATATGCGCGATGCGCTGGAAAGGCTGGATACGCTTTACCCTGATCTGATGATCAAGTTCGGCGGTCATGCGATGGCGGCGGGATTGTCGCTGGAAGAGCATAAATTCGAGCAGTTTCAGCAACGTTTTGGCGAGCTGGTGACGGAATGGCTCGATCCTGCCCTGTTGCAAGGCGAGGTGATCTCCGATGGTCCATTAAGCGCGGCGGAGATGTCTATGGAAGTGGCGCAACTGTTGCGGGATGCCGGACCGTGGGGGCAAATGTTCCCGGAACCGTTATTCGATGGTCGTTTCCGTCTGCTACAACAGCGTCTGGTGGGCGAGCGCCACCTCAAGGTGATGGTGGAGCCTGTCGGCGGCGGCCCGCTGTTGGATGGCATCGCATTTAATATTGATACGACCTGTTGGCCGGATAACGGCGTGCGGGAGGTAGAACTGGCTTATAAACTGGACATTAACGAGTTTCGCGGCAACCGTAGTTTACAGATTATTATCGATGATATTTGGCCGCTATGATCGGGGCGATTTAACAACACTTTCGCTGTAATTAAGGGGCGAAATCCGCTAATATTTCACCCTTATAACCGCATTTTGACAAGTCAAATAAAAGAAATCAGACCATGTTTGAAATTAACCCGGTGAATAACCGCATTCAGGACCTCACGGAACGCACCAACGTTCTTAGGGGGTATCTTTGACTACGATGCTAAGAAAGAGCGTCTGGAAGAAGTAAACGCCGAGCTGGAACAGCCGGATGTCTGGAACGAACCTGAGCGCGCGCAGGCGCTGGGAAAAGAACGTTCATCGCTCGAAGCGATTGTCGATACGCTTGATCAAATGACTCAGGGGCTGGACGACGTTTCCGGGCTGCTGGAACTAGCGGTAGAAGCTGACGACGAAGAGACGTTTAACGAAGCCGTCGCGGAACTGAATACGCTGGAAGAGAAGCTGGCGCAGTTGGAATTCCGCCGGATGTTCTCCGGCGAGTACGATAGCGCCGATTGCTATCTCGATATTCAGGCCGGTTCCGGTGGTACTGAAGCACAGGACTGGGCCAGCATGTTGCTGCGTATGTATCTGCGTTGGGCGGAAGCGCGCGGCTTCAAGACGGAAGTCATTGAAGAGTCGGAAGGGGAAGTCGCCGGCATTAAGTCCGCGACTATCAAAATCTCCGGCGAATATGCCTATGGCTGGCTGCGCACTGAAACCGGCGTACATCGTCTGGTGCGTAAAAGCCCGTTCGACTCCGGCGGTCGCCGTCATACCTCGTTTAGCTCCGCGTTTGTGTATCCGGAAGTGGACGACGATATCGATATCGACATTAACCCGGCGGATCTGCGTATCGACGTCTATCGCGCGTCTGGCGCAGGCGGTCAGCACGTTAACCGTACGGAATCCGCAGTGCGTATCACCCATATTCCCACCGGGATCGTGACGCAGTGCCAGAACGACCGTTCGCAGCACAAAAACAAAGACCAGGCCATGAAGCAGATGAAAGCGAAGCTTTATGAACTGGAGATGCAGAAAAAGAACGCTGAAAAACAGGCGATGGAAGACACTAAGTCTGATATCGGCTGGGGAAGCCAGATTCGTTCCTATGTCCTGGACGATTCCCGCATTAAAGACCTGCGTACTGGGGTGGAAACCCGCAATACACAGGCGGTACTGGACGGTAGTCTGGATCAATTTATCGAAGCAAGTTTGAAAGCAGGGCTATGAGGAATCAACATGTCTGAACAAAACGCACAGGGCGCTGACGAGGTAGTCGATCTTAACAATGAAATGAAGGCACGTCGCGAGAAGCTGGCTGCACTGCGTGAGCAGGGTATCCCGTTCCCGAACGATTTCCGTCGTGACCGTACCTCAGACCAACTGCACGCAGAGTTTGACGCGAAAGAAGCTGAAGAACTGGAAGCGCTGAATATTGAAGTGTCCGTCGCGGGCCGTATGATGACTCGCCGTATTATGGGTAAAGCCTCTTTTGTTACCCTGCAAGACGTAGGCGGCCGCATTCAGCTGTATGTGGCGCGCGATGATCTGCCGGAAGGCGTTTACAACGAGCAGTTCAAGAAGTGGGATCTTGGCGATATCCTCGGCGCGAAAGGTAAGCTGTTCAAAACCAAAACCGGCGAGCTGTCTATCCACTGCACCGAACTGCGCCTGCTGACGAAAGCGCTGCGTCCGTTGCCGGATAAATTCCACGGCCTGCAGGACCAGGAAGCGCGCTATCGCCAGCGTTATCTGGATCTCATCTCTAACGATGAATCCCGTAATACCTTCAAAACCCGTTCGAAGATCCTGGCCGGTATTCGCCAGTTTATGGTTGCTCGCGGCTTTATGGAAGTCGAAACGCCGATGATGCAGGTGATCCCAGGCGGCGCGTCTGCCCGTCCGTTTATCACCCATCACAACGCGCTGGATCTGGACATGTACCTGCGTATCGCGCCAGAACTGTACCTGAAGCGTCTGGTGGTTGGCGGCTTCGAACGCGTATTCGAAATTAACCGTAACTTCCGTAACGAAGGCATCTCCGTGCGCCATAATCCTGAGTTCACCATGATGGAACTCTATATGGCGTATGCGGACTACAAAGACCTGATCGAGCTGACTGAGTCTCTGTTCCGTACGCTGGCGCAGGATGTTCTGGGCACCACCCAGGTTCCATACGGTGATGAAGTGTTTGACTTCGGTAAGCCGTTCGAAAAACTGACCATGCATGAAGCGATCAAGAAATATCGTCCGGAAACGGATATGGCTGATCTGGACAACTTCGACTCCGCGAAGGCGATTGCTGAAAGCATCGGCATTCACGTCGAGAAGAGCTGGGGTCTGGGCCGTATCGTCACCGAGATCTTTGACGAAGTCGCTGAAGCGCATCTGATTCAGCCGACCTTCATCACCGAATATCCGGCTGAAGTGTCTCCGCTGGCGCGTCGTAATGATGTGAACCCGGAAATCACTGACCGCTTCGAGTTCTTTATCGGCGGTCGTGAAATCGGCAATGGCTTTAGCGAGTTGAACGATGCGGAAGACCAGGCGCAGCGTTTCCTGGATCAGGTTAATGCAAAAGCGGCGGGCGACGACGAAGCCATGTTCTACGACGAAGACTACGTGACGGCGCTGGAACACGGTTTACCGCCGACAGCGGGTCTGGGAATTGGTATCGACCGTATGGTGATGCTGTTTACTAACAGCCACACGATTCGCGACGTTATTCTGTTCCCGGCGATGCGTCCGGTGAAATAAGATGTAAATTGCCGGATGGGGCATTAGCCGCCATCCGGCATCTCTTCGTTCAGACGTAGCGCCATCAGGCAATCTTTAACGCTGGCAGTAATTGAGCAGTCGTTTACGCGCTTGTTCGTCTGACGCTTGCATGACCATCCACGGGCTAAATGCCCACGGCGTAGCGAGAAGGCTTTGCCATACGCTTTTAAATTCGCTCCACTGATAGTCCATCACCTCTTCGCTGTTAACCTGTAACACACTGGTTGCCCGCGCGGCAAATACCGGACAGACTTCATTTTCCACAATACCGTTTGGATCTGTCGCCCGATAGCTGAAGTGCGGATAGACGGGGGTGAGATCGGTAATTTCCACGCCGAGTTCGAACCGACAACGGCGGATGATCGCCTCTTCGGTGGTTTCGCCTTGTTGCGGATGACCGCAAACCGAATTCGTCCACACGCCTGGCCAGGCTTTCTTGCTCAGCGACCGTCGTGTTACCAGCAATTGGCCATCTTCGTTAAATAGCCAGCAGGAGAAAGCCAGATGCAAAGGCGTATTAAGCGTATGAGCCGCATACTTTTCCAGTGTGCCGGAAGGCTTATCCTGCTCATCCAATAAAACGACATGTTCCTCAGTCATGAAAGCTCCTGAAAATTAAAATGACCCGGCAGCATGGCCAGGCCATATACTCAGACGATCAGCGTAGCGCATAACAGAAAGAAAGGCATTACCAAAACAGGCCCTGACAGAACGCAGACGAGCGCTATTGTGCCGTGATTCGATATTATGCTGGCATATCGGATATTCGCGGCATCATCATCCACACGGACCCTTTCCGGCGTCAATGGATTGGGCATACGGCATTTGGCTGCTATCATAAGGCGTCTGTCAATAGAGTGAGGAATGGTTTTGAGCGCAGGACGCCTGAACAAAAATAGCCTGGGTATTGCGGTGCTGTTATGCACAGGGCTGCTGCTGGCGGGGTGTTCCAGTAATTCCGGCTCAGGAACGTATTCCGGCTCCGTCTATACCGTTAAGCGCGGCGATACGTTGTATCGTATATCGCGCGCTACGGGAACCAGCGTGAAAGAACTGGCCCGACTGAATGGCATTTCTCCGCCTTATACTATTGAGGTGGGGCAGCGAATTAAAGTGCGCGGCAGCGCAAAGAGTAGCAGTTCAACACGCAAAACCAGCAATAAAACAGCAACAAAAACTGCTGCGGTCAGACCGTCATCTTCGGTGCCAAAATCCTCCTGGCCGCCGGTGGGGCAGCGTTGTTGGGTATGGCCTGCTAACGGTAAAGTGATTTTACCTTATTCCACCGCGGAGGGCGGAAATAAGGGGATCGATATTGCGGGCGCGCGCGGAACGCCTGTTTATGCGGCGGGAGCGGGTAAAGTTGTCTATGTCGGGAACCAGCTGCGCGGTTACGGCAATCTCATCATGATTAAGCACAATGAAGATTACATTACGGCTTACGCTCATAATGACACCATGCTGGTTAATAATGGACAAAGCGTTAAAGCGGGGCAAAAAATCGCTACGATGGGCAGCACGGATGCCGCATCCGTAAGACTACACTTCCAGATTCGCTACCGGGCGACGGCCATCGATCCGCTGCGTTATCTGCCGCCGCAGGGGAGTAAACCGAAGTGCTGACGGCGAATTAATCGCCAGTCAGCCAGTAAGTCTCTTGCCAACCAGAGCGTAAGGTTTATAATGCCTTACGCATCTCAAAGCGGGCGTAGTTCAATGGTAGAACGAGAGCTTCCCAAGCTCTATACGAGGGTTCGATTCCCTTCGCCCGCTCCATGACCTTTCTTAAAGTACTCCAACCTACTGAATCCTAAGGGATACGGCTTTAAGCCTTCCGCTAGTTTTACTCACTGTAACCAACACTGTAACTAAATTTGTTGAAATAGTGAGCAGACTTAAGATCTCAGTACATGCTCAACTCAAAAACCTATCTTTATCAGCGCAATGGCGTCTTTTATATCCGCCTCAGGATGAAGTCCACAGATCGCCTGACCGTTTCACATCCTTCCCATAGCCGTTATAAAATAGCGTCAGTATCACTACGGACTAAGGATAGACGTACAGCTATGGCTTACTCACGGCATATCAAGGCAGCACTTAGGGCAATCCATGCAGACAGACCCAACGCCTCCTATGAGGAAATGAGGGAACACCTGAGGGACATCGCAGAGTGGGAGTTGTCTACAGGTCGTTCAGACCTCTTCGAGCCAGATATGAGAGATCTATACCGTGACCAGTATGGGGAAGTGGGAGAGAATCTTGTCCATAGCGAGCCACTGACTATTGACCAGCATCGCTATATTAATGAGGCTCTTAATGTACTCAAGGCCTGCATGAAGCGCATTGAAGCGGGAGATAGCCAGCCACTTATAGATTATATAGATGGATTTGATGCTGCTGCTGGTGCTAATGACCAAGCCTCTGCAACTCTATCTGTTAGTGCTCCCCAAAAAACAAGCATTACTGAAGGCAAACACTGCGTAACCGTTGCTTCTCTCTTTGAGCAGTACGAGCAGGAAAACGCCCAGAACTGGAAGCCAGCAACATTACGAGAAAACAAAGCTTCTCATGCTGCGTTAATCGAGGTTTTTGATTATCTGGGCCTCAATGCTGACGCCAATGTGTTAGCTCGTGCGGATATGCTTAGGGTTCGGGATATCCTCCAGCAATTGCCGAAGAATCGTAAGCAGCGTTTCAAAGATGTTCCGTTGGTTGACCTGCTAGGTCGTGAGGATAAAACCGATTGTCTGGATATTGTTACCATCAATAATAAATATCTCATTAAGATGGCGGCTGTTTTCAAGTGGGCCGTGCGTAATGACCTGATTAAAAAGAATATGACAGAAGGGCTAGAGCTTAAGGTTCCCCAGCGTAAAGCCTCTGAGGCGCGTAATGCTTTCTCTACGGAGCAGGTAGGACAACTACTGGCTGCCGCCCAAGTTTACTCACAGAGACCTTCTGGTAAGCCGTATCATTATTATGTTACCGCCTTGGCTGCTATCACTGGGGCGAGACTCAATGAAATAGCCCAACTACAGGTCAAAGACGTCAGGACCACTGAGGCGGGAACCGTTTATATTCATATCAATGAAGACGATAGTAGTCTACCCGGTAAGAGCATCAAGAACGCTCATAGTGACCGCTGTGTGCCTCTGGTCGATGGGGCCTATGGTTTTATATTGGCTGACTTTATGAGGTTGGTTGAGACCCGTAGAGGCGCTGATGGTGATGACGCTATGGTGTTCGATGGTCTTCGCCTCATGAAGAACGGTTACGGTGAGCAGGTGAGTAAATGGTTTAATCGGACGTTGTTGCCTAAAGTCCTCGCAGATCGTAGCGGCTTAGCGTTTCACTCGTTTAGACATACAGTTGCGACCCAGTTAAAACAACATGGGGTCGAGTTGGCGTATGCACAGGCGATCATGGGGCATAGTTCAGGGTCTATTACTTACGACCGTTATGCTAAAGAGGTTGAGGTTGATAGGCTGGTCAATGTGATGGCTGATGTTTATAAGGAGATTGTGGGGTAACCAAGCTGTCCCCCCCCGGGGAGATTTGCCTTGAGGCTGACCATAGTCGATGACCATATTGCTACAGGCCTGTGTGGTCATGTTTTTGACTCACAGTTTTCACTACTTGTCAAGGATTTCTAATACGACTCACTATAGGGAGAAGGGACACAAAAAGTTTTCTCTCTTTCTCTCTCTTCTGGGACACTTGCTACTACTACTACAGGTAGCTCTAACTCTAACTCTAACCGTAACTTATCGCATCCTTTCAGGGGCGGGATGACCAATTACAGACACCAAGCGTTCTACTTAAAGTGAATGCTTCCTGTGTGCTCTGGGTCAGTCGATAAGTGAATAGCAATAGACATCATATTAAATATGGTCTCTACCCTACAGGGGCTTAACTTAAAGTTAACTTAAAGACACAATTAAAGATTAACTTATAGTATTAACTTATAGTTTACTTAAAGACACAATTAAAGATTAACTCTAAGGGAATACCTTAAGAGGTGATGATATTTATAACAATCAATCACCAAACCTATAGGTCTCCTCAAGGCATTACCCCAGAAGCTAACTGTATGGCCCTGTATGGTCCTGTACTCCATTCTTTAGGATGCCATGTAGTTTCGTATGGCCTGATGCCTAGCGTGGCTCAGAGACCCTTGAGAGACCCTCCCAGTAGTAAATCAATACGAATCAATACGAATCAATACGACTTACTAATAGGAGACACACTCCGAACCACTCACCACGTGTCTCTCAAAGTTCCACCTCTCGCGCTTCACCATACAGTAGCTCCGCACAGCTACGACACAATCATCGTCATTCATTCATTCAATCTCAAAGTCATTCTGTTTGCATCCTGTTGTCCTGCTGGTCTCCCTTCGCTTGGGGACTTTGAGTAGGTCAGTGGGGGTGCGACTTCAGGGTGCAAACAAAAAGGAAATCAAGCTATGTCTCAACAAGAAATCAGCATCATTAACCTCGACCAGCTTGTGTCCATGACCTCAGTTGAAATTGCTGAGCTGACAGGCAAGGAGCACCGAAATGTCCTTCGTGATATTCGCAATATGGTTGAGGAGCTTAACGCACTCAAAACTGAGCACTGCTCAAAACTGAGCAGTCCTATAGGGGTGATTGAAGATGTCTATCTAAATGCGCAGGGGAAACAGCAGCCTCTGTACCGTCTCGACCGTAAGCATACTTTTATTCTGGTCGCTGGCTATTCTGTTCACCTACGCGCCAAGTGTTACGACCATATTCAGACGTTAGAACGTCGAGTTCTTCAACTGGAAGACCAGAAGAAACGAGCAGCCATTCAGTCAGCTAATCGTCGAGGCGTGACTTGGGGCGATTACTGCAAGGCCAATGGTCTACCCGCTCAGAAACTGATGACCATCCTTAAGAAAGAGCGCAAGCTGTTCCGAGTACATTCAAGCAGTGGCGAGTGGTCAGTCAATCCAAACTATGTGGAGTACTTTCGAATTATCAAACCTACTGACCATCGATTCAACCCAAACGGTATAAACATTCGGTTTAACGCTAAGGGGCTGGAGTTCTTCAGCCGACCTGAAAACGTACTCAAGATGCACAGAAAGGTCATAGCGGTTCATGGAAGCGACGCTGCTAAACAGCAACACATACAGGCAGTAGCAAAGCTGGAGGGGAGGTAATTCATGACTAATAACACAAATGACACAATCAAGATTGACCCAAGGACACCAGAAGGCCGTAAGGCGTTACGCCTGATGGTGGTACCCCCCAAGGCACTGATAGCTACTCTGGGTCTGCCTGCCAAGGAAAACCGCCCGTATTACTCTAAAGCTGCCCTCTGTCTCATGGCGGTTGACGCAGGGCTGACCCCAAGAGATTTCATGTAATTAACCCACTAGCACAGCTAGCACCACCTTTTGAACTGACCAAGATACGGGGAGACGCCGTAGGAATACCTATGGAAGACCGATGAGTTTAATCCTTTTAAAACATCTTTTCAAAGGAGAAACAAACATGTCTATTTCTTATCGCAAACTGGATATCGCACTGAGCGCTGACAAAGAAACTGTACTGGTATTCGGTCAGGAGCTATCCACTAAGTATTTCACCGAAATTGTCGTTACAACCATGCTGAACAGTACAGGCTCTGACATGGCGAACTCAAATCGTATTCTTAACGATATTCACGCCGCTGGTCTTGATGCAGGTGATTACGGCAAGTATTCCCGCTGGTGGGCTCAAAGCAACGCACAGGAGCGCCAAGAGGCTGAACGCCGACGTAAAGAAGCTAAGGCACATCAAGAACGTATGGCTGCTATTCATGCGACACCAGAAGAGATTGCTAAGGCGGTCGCTGAACGTAAAGCCCGAGAGGAAGCATTGATTAAACGCTTCGGCAATAAAGGGGCCGCTTTCGGGCTGTAACTGATAACTTTCGGTGGCGCTGCTTGGATTCTGAGATAAGACCAATGGTGTCACCAGTTACTTTTTACGTAGTGCATTCATACAATAAGGAGATATTCATCGTGTCTATTACAAATCAAATTAACAAAGCATCCTCACTGGCTTCTCTGCGTCAGCCTCAGCGAGATAAAGACGGTCAAATCATTAAGGGGTCTATATGGGGCACTGACATCTCACGCACTGACTATGTTCAGATGACCAATGGTCAAGACGCCCAAGTTCTCAACGTAGGCTTTACGGACCGCTCAGGCCGTCCGATGGCCTTCGGGAATGATTCACATGATTTTGTTCAGGCGCTGGAGGACTCTTTGGATGAGACCTTCAATGATGGAGACTTCCGCACTGCTGTAATGGAGAATGTCTTCCCTTGTGAGTTTCGCCCATACGGCACTGACCCTACGCCTATTCGCCGTCAGGCTCTCCAGAATCGCACCGTCCGCTTTAAGCATAATGGCGCGTTTAATCCAGCTAAGGATGCTCCGTCTACCACAGCCATCAAAGGGGCAAGCGTAACTGTCACCCCAGTGTTGAACCCTGAGACCAATAAGACGGGCATCCTGTGTTCTGCTGCTACTCATGTATCTGACTTCGATATGATGGGCGGTTGGACCGAGGGGGCATTAATCCAGACTGTAGGTGATATGCAGGTTCAATACAGCCGCCAGATGTTCGCCGCTGTGGTCGATGTCCTGAAAGATACGCCAGACCTTCAAATCATTGAGGCAGCCCCACTAAGTGGTAAACCGTCTGATCAAGCTGAAGATCTTCTGGATACATTAGCGTTGAATCTTCCGGTCGAGTTGGGAAATACACTGAGCGATTACGCTGTATTGGTCCCTGAGAGACTTGAGGCAATCTTGGACCGAGCCGCTCAACGCGCAGGTCATGAGGATATTAGTGAGCTATTGGGCTGCACTGTATGCAGCTATGCGGGCGATGATACAGGTGTCTATCTCCTGCCTAAGCGGTTCGCTTCTATCTCTTTCAGGTCAACTAAAGACGCTAAGACGGTAGATGTCAAAGTGACCCGAAATAGTAACACTGCTGGGTATGACCTTGAGTTAATCAGTGTGGTCGATGTGTTGGCTACTGGTTCCGTTAAGGTGAAAGCAGGTGAGTTTGACGTTGAGAAAGACGCCTCTTTCCCGTTGATACATGTTATTCGGTTTACTACCCCAGAGTAACTATAAACCCTGAGTGAACATAAGGAGTACATCCATGAGCTTACAGGAGTTGTTTGAGCTCGTCCTCTGTGTCCACTTGGTCTGCCAGATGCTCTACAGGGAGTGATAGATAATAACAATCAGCAGTATGCCCGCAATAGCTATTGCTCTGGTGCTTACAGGTCTTCACTTTGCGGTCGGTGGGGGCTGGTGGCGGTAGGTTATGACCTTGTATTAAAAAATCTCACAAAAATCTCTGTAGGTATCTAATAGACAAAGGTCGGTGCCTCTCCCCCCTTGGCCCCTTTCAAGTCTGGACGATTGGGGCCACTGTCTTAAAGTTAGGACTTCGGTTACTCGTTCCAGAGTCACGAGAGGACTTGACCAGAGTCACGAGAGGACTTGACCAGAGATAAATTAATGTGTAACCATAACTGTAACCACAAGGATTCATCATCCTTTAGGAAGCAAATGGTTAGCGGCTGATTATCTTCGATACCTCGATTCCCTTCGCCCGCTCCAGACAAATATCTTCTAGTATTTACTAAATCCACGAATTTACAGCAATTTTCCGTGTCGGCCCCACAGTACACAGGGTTTCAATACCTATGTCGGACGGCTATTATCAGCTGGCGACTCCGGTAATGACTTTATCATTCAGCCCGCAGCACAACGATGCCCAGTCTGGAATGCATGTATTCCATAAACGGTGTGTCCACCACTTTTCTGTTTGCGGCCAATGAGGAGGCGTTCCTGAACCACACCTGTTCATCATGGCGAACTACGATACCCACATGTGAAACGTCCAGCCCGTCAAGCGGGGAGTAGACACCGATATAATCCCCGTTTTTTAGGTGGTTCATGACCTGCTGGTTGATGGCTCTTCCGGGAATGTAATTTATTTTACGAGGATGGATGCCCAGACCAGGAATGTACTCGCCGCCATCAGGTTTATGGTTAAGCTGCTTGTCAACAACGACATAATCAGGGCTGATATCCGGCGTTACATCCCGTGCATTACGCGGTGCTGCGGCGAACCAGTCAGAGAAGAAGTGCCGGCGGCTGAGATAAGCAACTTTGCCCGCGGCGTAGCGAGTCCTGGCAAGATTATGCAGAAACGATTTCTGATTATCGCTGCGGGCCAGGGCTTCAACGTAATCAGCCAGGGTAAAGCAGTCCACGCCGTTGAAATTCGCTACAAGGACTTCGGGGATGCCGGGCCCACCGATGAGCGTATCCGCCTGATAAGGTGTTCCGAGAAAAGCAGACGATACGCGGCTGATAACTTCTCCATGGTTTTCGCCTTTATAAGGAATGACATCCGACTGGATAATCCGGCTTATTTTTTCTGCCGTAACGCTGTCCATGCTGGTCTGATATTTTTCTGTGCCAGGGACGGCACAGGCCGTCAGATGCGCCGACATAAGCAAAATTGTCCATGCATTTACCTTCATTATCATCTCCGGAAAGGTTCAAATCCCTTTTTTACCTTTACCGGAAATGGTTGTGATGGATACAGAAAAACGCCAGAGGTTGATTACAGGTTGAGTAATATGAACGCTGATGATGATAAATGTGAAGATCATCATACGACTTTATTCGCCGTTGTTTTTTGCCTGATCGTCAAAGCCAACATGCCCCTTCAGGCTGGCTTATAAGTCAGAGTGTAGATTGCGACGTGTCCGATCAGCGATTCTGACGCGTCCACCTCGGTGTGGCGGTCGTCGCTGACGATCACTTTGACATGGAGAATTTTGTACTCACTGAATGTTCGAACCGGACCACCTCCCAAGAGGTGAAGGAATAGTCCATCAGACGGATTTCCTGTCGCGCGGTCTCAATTATCTTAAGAACAAGCTGGAGATCTGTACCTTCCGGATAAAATCCTGCCTCAATGATGGCTGCGTAAGTATGCGGTACTGGCGCACACCGAGCCAGACCGAGCAAACCGGGCAGAAGCCATGGGCACATATGTTTTTTATGCATTGTTTGCATGGTATTTCCTTCATTGGATGTATTCAGAAATGCCGGAGTCGGACAAGGATGCCCTGCGGAGTGCGCGTCATGTGACTGGATTATTTTTTCCTGTATATCTCTTTGACATATACATCGCCTCTACTCATAATGGATATACGCGTTGTATATCCAGAAAGGGGGCAGTTATGCACACAACACTTTTTTTTAGTAACCGGACCCAGGCAGTCAGATTGCCTAAATCGATATCCTTTCCGGAGGATGTGAAACATGTCGAAATCATTGCGGTTGGTAGAAGCAGAATCATTACTCCAGTCGGAGAATCCTGGGACAGCTGGTTCGATGGCGAAGGCGCCAGTACTGATTTTATGAGCACCAGAGAACAACCCGCAGTACAGGAACGGGAAGGATTCTGATGCTGAAATTCATGCTTGATACCAATACTTGTATTTTCACCATCAAAAATAAGCCCGAACACATCAGAGAACGCTTCAACCTCAATACATCCCGAATGTGTATCAGCTCCATCACCTTAATGGAGCTGATTTACGGTGCTGAAAAAAGCCTGGCACCGGAGCGTAATTTTGCAGTCGTGGAGGGATTTATCTCCCGCCTTGAGGTTCTGGATTACGATACACAGGCAGCGATACATACCGGTCAAATCCGTACCGAACTGGCCCGCAAGGGAACACCTGTCGGGTCTTATGACCAGATGATTGCTGGCCATGCCCGTAGCCGCGGACTGGTCGTCGTCACAAACAATCTCCGCGAGTTTGAACGCATTCCGGGTATCCGAATCGAAGACTGGTGCTAATTTCTGCATCAGATGTTATCCCCGGATTCAAACTCTTTTCCGGATTGTAGTGGCACAGTCAATTTGGTTACCTGCTTAATGGTGGTTTGCATCACATTTTTAGCTGGTGGTATTTTTTTATGTTGACTGGAGATATCTGCCAACAGCATAACTTTTACGGCCAGATAATAAATAAAAGAGTACCAAAATGTCGTATTCTGACATGGTTACGAAGGGAGTACCGCTCCCTTCTTTTTTTGTTTCCTGGATACTCACTGAACAATGCCGTTACTGCCCGATAACTGCCGCATCCCCTCTCCATAGCCGTTTCCTGCAACTTAAATCACAGACGTTGATTTACCAGGCCGATATGGCTTCTTTCCCGTTATATACCCTTCATACTTCAAGTTGTTTATGTGTTGGCTACGGATTACTCGGCCCATCCATGGGCCTCGCCCTGACGGGCCGTCGCACGCGACGTTCAAATCTGCTCCCGGCAGATTTGTCGCTCACCCCAGTCACATAGTTATCTATGCTCCTTGGGACTCACTCCCTTGCCGCCTTTCAGCAACTCAAATTATTTTTGGTATATATCAGTGAACTTCTATTTTTGTCAGTTTTTATTTTTCAGTTTATTTATTATTAAATACTGTTTCTGGCCTGGATATATTTTCGTGAATAGCCTCCCGATAGCCGGAGATAAAGGTATTTGCTGGCGTAACAGTGCTCATAATTTAAAAGATTTATTTATAGTTTGTTATCACGGAAAGATTTTAACTTAATACATGCCAGTAAGGCATCAGGTAAAAATAACCGGAGAGAAGAAGATGAACAAAATGCTATTAGCCGGAAGTGCCGGTATTGTTCTGCTGTCTGCTGCAGCCAGTCCGGTATGGGCAGACGATAATGCCAGTACATTTTCACTTGGATACGCCCAGTCCCATACTAATCACGCCGGGACGTTGCGTGGGGTTCGGCTGGCAAACAACTATGAAATGTCACCGGACTGGGGGCTGACAACCTCATTTGCCTGGCTAAATGGAAGCCAGCGCTATTCCGATGAAAGCAGTAATGGTCGTGTAACAACCCGTTATTACTCCCTGCTTGCAGGCCCCTCATGGAAAATAAATAACCAGTTAAGTCTGTATAGTCAAGTGGGCCCCGTATTATTGCATCAGCGTGATCACGGGATAAATGAGTCTGATAGTAAGGTCGGATATGGTTATTCTGCTGGCGTGGCTTATACCCCGGTCAGTAATGTCGCTATAACTCTGGGTTATGAGGGAGCGGATTTTGATGCTACCCATAACAGCGGAAGCCTTAATAGCAATGGTTTTAATCTTGGCGTGGGTTACCGGTTCTGAATAGGATAATCCGATAAAAAATGTTACTTTGTGGAGATGATGGATTATGAAAAGCCATATTATGCCAGGCGTTGCGCTGATGGTTATCCTGTTTTCAGGAAATCTTATGGCCGCAACAAACATGACTGATAACGTTACTCTGAATAATGACAAGATATCCGGACAGGCCTGGCAGGCCATGCGTGATATCGGAATGTCGCGATTCGAGTTGTTTAATGGTCGCACCCAAAAGGCGGAACAACTGGCTGCGCAAGCAGAAAAACTCCTGAACGATGACAGCACTGACTGGAATCTGTATGTCAAATCAGATAAAAAAGCCCCAGTTGAAGGAGACCACTATATTCGGATAAATTCATCGATTACGGTAGCCGAAGATTATCTCCCTGCGGGCCAGAAAAATGATGCTATTAATAAAGCAAACCAGAAAATGAAAGAAGGAGATAAAAAAGGGACTATAGAGGCCCTGAAACTAGCAGGCGTCAGTGTTATTGAAAATCAGGAACTCATTCCTCTTCAGCAAACCCGTAAGGATGTGACTACAGCGCTTTCCTTGATGAACGAAGGAAAATACTATCAGGCAGGTCTGTTACTGAAATCAGCTCAGGATGGCATAGTTGTAGACTCTCAGTCAGTTCAGGAATCACCCACGCACCCCGTGCAGCACGACGCCGCGCATTAATATCCCCCAGCCTGCTGTATATATTACAGCAGGCAGCATTATGTCTGACAGCCATTACCAGTTTGTTCTTTGCTGTCGGCATTGTTTTTAAAATTCATCCGTGAAGTTCAGGAATATCAGGGTACCTGCATTTATATCTATTGTGATGTCCATCACAAATACAGAAGAATATCATTTCATTTATTATTTTTTATCCCTTCCGCTTATGATGGTTCATAATGATTTATTAAGTTAATTCTTTGGAATTAAATCCCTTCTACTTGCGCTATATCTAGTTTTTTATGCTACAAGTAATTTCATTGTTATATATGATTAGTATTATGTGTTGTAAATATCCATTGTAATGGAAAAGCAAAACATACATTCCCGATAACATATTACAAAATATTTCATGTCCGCTGAGAATATCTGTCTGTTAGGTGTTCATTCGCTTATAATTACATTTAAAAGTATTTCTTTGATGATTATTCTTAAATTACGATCATAATCATCGATCGTATCGATCTATTTTTATTGTTTTAATTTGAATAAGAATTTTCTTACAACTGATTAGGCATTAGCTGAAATCAATATTTTTCGATGGAAAGTTCAGGTGCTTCGTTTAACACCCGGCGTTTATTATTCATGCGAATCTTTTCTGAACGCTTTCATTAATACCCTCAGATTTGTTTTCAGCCTTTGCAAAATAATTCTCATTCACCCAAAGGACATATTATCTATGCGTAATAAAATAATACTTGCCATGGCGGCTGCCGGTATGATGTATGGCGCTTCTGTATATGCAGTCGATCCACCAACAGCAGGCCCGTTCGGCTCAGGTAAAATTACCTTTACTGGTACCATCACCAACTCCCCCTGTGATATCGCACCGGGCGACGATGCGATCACCGTTCCATTTGGACAGATTTCTTACCGTAAACTGAATACCGCCGATGCAACCACGGACTCAAAACCGTTCACCATTCATCTGCAGAACTGTGCTTTCGATCCGAATATCCCGGACACAGCTGGCTCCGCAGGGAAAATGTCCAAAGTGACCGTCTCTTTCTCTGGCGGAGCCAATGTCGCGAAAAAGGCTTACACCACCAGCGGCAGCGCACAGCATGTTGGTGTCCAGCTACTGAAGAGTGACAACACCGCAATTATCGAGCCCAACACCCAGATGCCGGAGGACGACGCTCAGCAACTGCAGGCCGGAAACAACGAACTCAACTTCTATGCCCGGCTAATAGCACTGGATAATGGCGTCACGCCCGGTGACTTCACCGCATCTGTCACCTACACTCTGAAATACCTGTGATTTTACGCGGTAAATAACGACAGGGAGAAGCCGTCCACGGAGGGGTTCGGACGGCTTTTATATCTGACCATGCCTGCGGGCTGTCTGTTACACGGACGACAACACGAAAGCGCCATGCCATGAAAATTACCCGGCTTGCCATTCTGATTACCCTGACATTTTCCGTCCTGAAGTCGCAGGCCACGGAGTTCAATGCCAGCCTGCTGGACAGCGGGAACCTGTCTAACGTGGACCTCACGGCCTTCAGCCGCGAGGGGTATGTGGCGCCCGGTAACTATATTCTCGATATCTGGCTCAATGACCAGCCGGTACGGGAACAGTATCCAGTCAGGGTTGTACCGGTTGCCGGACGCGATGCGGTCGTCATCTGTGTGACAACAGACATGGTGGCCATGCTGGGTCTTAAGGATAAGATTATTCATGGCCTGAAACCCGTTACCGGTATCCCGGACGGGCAATGCCTTGAGCTGCGCTCCGCTGACAGTCAGGTACGGTACAGCGCTGAAAATCAGCGTCTGACCTTCATTATTCCCCAGGCCTGGATGCGTTATCAGGACCCGGACTGGGTGCCCCCTTCACGCTGGAGCGACGGCGTCACCGCTGGCCTGCTTGATTACAGCCTGATGGTCAACCGCTATATGCCGCAGCAGGGGGAAACCTCTACCAGCTACAGCCTCTACGGCACCGCCGGGTTTAATCTCGGCGCCTGGCGGTTGCGGAGCGATTACCAGTACAGCCGTTTTGACAGTGGGCAGGGCGCATCACAGTCCGATTTTTATCTGCCGCAGACGTATCTGTTCCGTGCCCTGCCAGCACTGCGCTCAAAACTGACGCTCGGACAGACGTACCTCAGCTCCGCTATTTTTGACTCCTTCCGCTTTGCTGGGCTCACTTTGGCCAGCGATGAGCGCATGCTGCCGCCCTCTCTTCAGGGGTATGCCCCGAAAATTAGCGGCATTGCGAACAGTAATGCACAGGTCACCGTCAGCCAGAATGGTCGCATTCTGTACCAGACCCGGGTGTCACCGGGGCCTTTTGAGCTTCCCGACCTGAGCCAGAATATCAGCGGCAACCTGGATGTCAGCGTCCGGGAAAGCGACGGCAGCGTCCGGACCTGGCAGGTCAACACGGCTAGCGTCCCCTTTATGGCACGCCAGGGACAGGTTCGCTATAAGGTGGCCGCCGGACGTCCGCTGTACGGCGGTACGCATAACAACAGCACGGCCAGCCCTGACTTTCTGCTCGGGGAGGCCACCTGGGGAGCATTTAACAACACGTCGCTGTATGGCGGCCTCATTGCCTCCACCGGCGACTACCAGTCCGCGGCGCTCGGGATCGGCCAGAATATGGGGCTGCTGGGCGCTCTGTCTGCGGACGTCACCCGCTCAGATGCGCGGTTGCCGCACGGGCAGAAGCAGTCCGGTTACAGCTACCGTATCAACTATGCCAAAACGTTTGATAAAACCGGCAGTACCCTGGCGTTCGTCGGATACCGCTTCTCGGACCGCCATTTTCTGTCCATGCCGGAGTACCTGCAGCGTCGGGCCACCGACGGCGGCGATGCATGGCATGAAAAACAGAGCTACACCGTGACTTATAGCCAGTCCGTTCCGGTACTCAACATGAGCGCGGCCCTCTCGGTAAGCCGGCTCAATTACTGGAATGCGCAGTCCAACAATAACTACATGCTCAGCTTCAACAAAGTGTTCAGTCTCGGCGAGCTTCAGGGGCTCTCGGCCTCGGTGTCGTTTGCCCGTAACCAGTACACCGGCGGGGGCAGCCAGAATCAGGTCTACGCCACCATCAGTATCCCGTGGGGCGACAGCCGCCAGGTGAGCTACAGCGTGCAGAAGGATAACCAGGGCGGCCTGCAGCAGACCGTGAATTACAGCGATTTCCATAACCCGGACACCACATGGAACATCAGCGCCGGTCATAACCGCTATGACACCGGCAGTAACAGCAGCTTCAGCGGCAGCGTGCAGAGCCGTCTGCCGTGGGGCCAGGCGGCAGCGGACGCCACCCTGCAGCCCGGACAGTACCGCAGCCTGGGCCTGAGCTGGTACGGCTCGGTGACCGCCACCGCCCACGGCGCCGCCTTCAGCCAGTCGATGGCCGGGAATGAGCCTCGCATGATGATAGATACCGGAGACGTGGCCGGTGTACCGGTGAACGGCAACAGCGGGGTGACCAACCGCTTCGGGGTGGGCGTGGTGAGCGCCGGCAGCAGCTATCGGCGCAGCGATATTTCGGTTGATGTGGCCGCCCTGCCAGAGGACGTGGACGTTAGCAGCTCCGTCATCAGCCAGGTGCTGACGGAGGGCGCGGTGGGCTACCGGAAGATTGACGCCAGCCAGGGGGAGCAGGTGCTCGGTCATATCCGGCTGGCTGATGGCGCCAGTCCACCGTTTGGCGCCCTGGTGGTGTCCGGAAAAACCGGCAGAACCGCGGGGATGGTCGGGGATGACGGTCTGGCCTACCTGACCGGACTCAGCGGGGAAGACCGCCGGACCCTGAACGTGCCCTGGGATGGCCGGGTGCAGTGCAGACTCACCCTGCCGGAAACGGTGACACTCAGTCGGGGGCCGCTGTTACTGCCCTGCAGATAAAAATATCCCTGTCACAGAGCAGGACTAACGGAGAAAACAGGTGAAAAACAGCAGAAGAAGCCGTGTGATTTTACTCGCACTGGCGGCAGCATGGAGCCAGTACAGCCCGGCAGCCGTCAATGTCGACCGGACCCGTATTATCATGGATGCACCGCAGAAAACGGTGGCCATCACGCTGAATAACGATGACAAAACCACGCCGTTCCTGGCGCAGTCCTGGGTGACGGACGCTGACGGGGTGAGAACGGATGCGCTGATAGCGCTGCCACCGCTGCAGCGTATTGATGCCGGACAGAAATCCCAGGTCCGTATCACCCAGGTTCGCGGGCTGACAGACAAGCTCCCTCAGGACAGGGAAACGCTGTTCTGGTTTAACGTGCGGGGCGTTCCCCCGAAGTCAGAAGACGACAACGTCCTGCAACTGGCCATGCAGAGCCAGCTGAAACTGTTTTACCGTCCGAAAGCCATTATCAGAAGCAGCAGTGACCAGCCGGAAAGAAAGCTGACTGCTGAGCGGAATGCGGGACATCTGACCCTCAGAAACCCGACGCCGTACTACATCACTGTGGCGTGGCTGGGAGCAGACCGCAGCCACAGGCTCAGCGGTTTCCGCGAGGGCGTGATGGTGCCGCCCCTGGGGAGCCTGCCCTTAAAGGCTGTTCTGCCGGCAGAAACCCGGACGCTGTGGGTGGGGTATATAGATGATTATGGTGGACTGCAGATGAACCGCTACACCTGTGATGCCCTGAACTGCGCGTTTAAGGACGCAGGGGTGACATCATGACAGAATGGATTTTTAATCTGAAAACAAAACTGACCGTGCTGGTGATGATGTTGTGTTCTTTATGTGTGACTAAAGTGTATGCGGTTGAGCCAGGTATAAATGAATGTGTAGTCACTTCTGGTCAGAATATTAATTTAAGAAGTATAAATTTGACAACCGATGATTTTAAACCTGGCCCGGATTCGGTTATCTATTCAATCAATCAGGATGCAGTTTTCAAATGTTCAATGGGATATGGCACGCAATTTCCACAGCTGGTATTTAATCAGGGCTACTTCAGTAAATTTACCCAGACACTAGATGCGATGGGACTTGGATTCAGAATGTCCGTTAAAGAAACAGAAAATGTTTCAAATGTTGTTTCGTTCTCCTGGGATGAAATAAAGAGCACTCAGTCAGGAAATGAGTTACGAAAAGAGTTTGGCACAAAACTACCTGTTGGAACTACAGAGCGAAAAGTAAGGATAACACTGGATTTCTTATATACAAAAGCATATTCAGAGAGTAGTGCAGTTACAGCTTTTACGGGGATAAGTAATGTTTTAAATATTGTACCTTTTCCTTATTCTTTGAGACAAAACGGATTTGTTTTATCTGGTTTTAATGTGAGAATTCTCAGAAACGGATTGGGTAAAGTTGACATTGTTCCATTACAGGTCAACTTTGGGCATATTTATACGACTTATGAACCTTCACAGACCAGACAGGCAAATTTTACAGTGATCGCCAGGCAGGTTTTACGACCGGCTATGGGACAGGAATTCGCGATCCCGCTGGCCATCACCTTCGGGAAAGGTGCGCTGACACAGGATACCGGGCAAACTCTGAATCTTGTCAGTCTGGATGGCCCCAACAAAGGTCAGCCTAATGGACTCCGGCTTTCAATAAAAGATGATAAAGGAAAAGAGATTACTTTTGATAAACAAGAAGTACTGGGGGATATTACTATTACAGGAACTGTCACCGGTAATGTGTCGAAGGTATATACTGCAGTAATAACCCCGACCCTGGGGGGAAGTGTAAAGACAGGAAAGTTTTCTGCTGCAATACTCGTTACTGTTACCTATAACTAATCGGGGGTGACAGATAATAAAAATAAAAGAGCTGACTGAGTTATCGGGGAACTAATCCCGAATAAACCCACATTAATAATAAATACTATTTAAGAGCTGTTCTTCACCTCCGGAAAATTATTTACCCAGTTATGGAGAGGTTTTATGTGCCCTGATAATACACACGCAAAAAAGCAGTACCTTATCCCAGGTAACGATATTCATTATCCCGGACAGACCAACCATGATGCCTGTTTTATTCCGGTAAGTGTCCGCCAGTATGCCGGCGAGCCCCTGTATATCATCGTGGCACACTGGTGCCTGTTGCAGCAGAACTGGGTTCAGCGTAACCAGATAGCAGAGGCGTTTCACATCACGGCCAGACGGGCCAGCTACCTGATTGCCTATCTGCGAAGCAAAACATCGCGGGTGGTCAGCATCTGCCGTCACCAGACCCTGCCCAATAAAGCACGACGCTATGAGATTTATGTTATCCGGGTTCTTGACAGTCCCACCCCGTCCACGCGCCGTGAAAAAGCCGGACCGCCGCCGGTATCAAAACGCCGGGTCGGTAATGGTGACAGGTCGATGGCAAATGAACTGTGGAACCGGCTGTGCAGTAACAGAAATGCGGGAAAGATCCTGAAAAAGAGGGAGGATGAGGATGACAGAACATAACCGGATACCGGCCCGGCAGATTATCGTTTACGGTGACTGCTGGCCGGTGACGATCGCCGTGGCACACCTGGTCCGGAGATTTCTGCCGGGCTGCAACTGTGAAACCGCATACAGGCTGCCTGTTCTGTTGCAGCAATTACGTCGGAAACCGGAGGCCATACTGATACTGTGTCTGCGTCCCCGTGAACATCTCTTTTTGTTCTATTCCCTGAGGCAGATACTGCCGGACTACCCGGTTATGATTATCAGCGATGAGCTGTTTTTCAGCGACCGGGTGGTACTGAAGGTATACGGCGGCATCCCGGCGCTGCTGGAGCAGGAACTGGCGGAGATACTTATTCGGTGGCGGCGGGATGAACAGTGGGCCGGGGGCGCACGCCTGCGCAGGACAGGAGGGCTGGACGCCTTTTTGTTATCTCCGGATCCGGTGACGGGCTTTCTGGAAGTGCCACCGATATTTAACAATCCGAAGCGGTTGATGAACTATATGGACCAGTTGATGCACCGGGAGATACTGGCATGCGGAGTGAGCCTGGCCCAGTTACGCTTGCTTCAGGAAGTTTACCGTGGACGGGGAAGGTTATCAGCGCTGTGTGGAAGGCTGAACACGCAGGAGAAGCAAATCTGGCAGGACAAATACCGGTTACTGGTGAAGCTGGGAATGCGGAACCGATTACGGGAACTGCTGTTTGGTACCCGGTTTTGTAAATCACTGCAGCGAACTCCGTTTATCGCTCCGCAATAACCCGCCTCCGGCGACCCTATCCAGAAACACTGACACACCGGCTAAACCCGGTGGCGGTGGGGTATGTTTTGCCTGTGGTGTAGTGGAGTAAAATACAGAATTCAGGCGGGACGCTGAATGTATGGCCTTTCATACCGTTTGATAAGTAAAAACGCTTCTGGAATGAAACCCGAAGTGAATGATACGGCCTGAGCAGAAGCGTTACATATTTACTGCATGATCCCGGTATAGCCATGAATTCCCATATACACGCCGACCAGACCAATCAGAATGCTCGAAAAATAGGGCGCCCGCCGGGCAAGCGTCGAAAAACCACTCCAGCGCTTTGCTGCCTGTTGAACGCTTATCGCCGCGCCAACGCCTACCGTCACCAGCGTTAATGCCAGGCCAAGACTAAAGCTCAGCACCATCGTGGCACCCAGCGTAAACGCTTTAAGCTGGATACAAATCAGTAAAACGGTGATCGCAGCCGGACAGGGGATAAGCCCTCCGGTCAGGCCGAACAGCAGGATCTGTCCATTATTCACTGTTTGACCATCAAAACGGCGTTGAATATCGGCAGCATGGGCGCGTTCATGGGCATCCTGATACGCTTTTGACGTTGCGCCTTCCGGATGTATGTGACCATGATGGTCATGGTCATGGTCATGGTCATGGTCATGGTCATGGTCATGGTCATGGTCATGGTCATGGTCGTAATGGTGGTCGTGATGGTGGTCGTGATGGTGGTTTCCCGCCAGCCACTGCTGCTCGCCTCGTCATGTCCGCCAGAACATCCAGCACGCGGTGCTCAGAATAATGATCGCAGAAATTAACTGCAGCCATGGTTCCACTGATTGTGCGGTGAATGCCCGGCTAAGATACATCCCACCCAGCGCGATTAACCAGACGATCGCGGTATGAGAAAGCGTTGCTGCCAGACCGAGCATGACAGCCTGTTTAACCGTACCTTTAATGGCAATGATAAAAGCCGCCATCATGGTTTTGGAGTGCCCTGGTTCAAGCCCGTGCAAAATACCTAATAAAATGGCGCTGGGAATGAAGAACCAGCCGTTTCCTTGCTGAAGAAGTGTCGAAAATTCACCCATGAGAATGATTCTTAGTTGTTTTATGTGGGCGTCATTCTACTCCCCCCCAGTATGGAATACTACCCCCCAGTAGCATCGTAATGCTATAATTTGTATTCGTTAATGTTAGTGAGGTGTTGTAATGTCACATACCATCCGGGACAAACAAAAGCTTAAAGCCAGAACCAGCAAGATTCAGGGGCAGGTGATAGCGCTAAAAAAAATGCTGGATGAACCGCATGAATGCGCGGCCGTGTTACAACAGATCGCGGCGATTCGCGGCGCGGTAAATGGCTTAATGCGCGAGGTGATTAAAGGGCATCTGACCGAGCATATCGTTCATCAGAGTGATGAAGCCAGACGTGAAGAAGATCTGGACGTAATATTAAAGGTGCTGGATTCTTATATAAAATAGCCGGGAGTTATATCCCGGCTATCTTTTACTTTAGCCGAAAAACATCACCGATACGCAAAGTAAACCGACGACCAACGTAATGAAATTACCTATTGAACGGTAGGGTTTCAATGCCGGTATCAGGTACGTTGACAACGTGGGCATAATAAACAGAATCATCGCAATGAGCGGGCCGCTAATGGCATAAATCATAGAGATGGCATTCGGGTTAATACAGCAAATAATAAACGTAATCCCGGAAACCAGCATGATAGACAGCGCGCGATTGAACGCCCGGCTTTTTTTCACGCCAACCTGCTGTAGGGTGGTTCTTACCATTTCGGTTGCGCCCTCGATGACGCCGAAATAGGTGCCGAGGAAAGATTTCGACATGGCCACGACGGCAACGATAATACCGGAAATAGAGAGCCAGGCCGGCGCATTGGGCATCATCGAGAGCGCGGAAAGGATGGTAACGCCTTCGTTGCGCGCGTCTTCAATGTATGACGGCGGAATGGAGAGCAGGCAGCTAAAGACAAAGAACAGCACACTCAGGCAGATAATCAGGTAGGCGACCTTCATGATCTTTTTGCATTTATCCATGGCCTGATCGCCAAAATTTTCCCGTCTGTCGATGGCAAACGTCGAAATAATGGGCGTATGGCTAAAAGCAAAAACCATCACCGGAATAGAAATCCATACCTGGTGCAACGTGTGACTATCCAAAGACATCTGCCCGGTCAGTAACGAGGGTTGCCAGCTTCCGGTTAAGTAGAGCGAAAGGAACAAGAAGTAAGCGATAAGTGGAAAGACTAAAAAGCCCATTACGCGAAGAGTGGCATGTCTTCCCATTAAGAAAATCATATTCAGGATAAGTACTACGCCGAAGCTAACTGCCATCCGGATGCGAATATCTATCTGAATATGCTTCGCTAATTGCTCTGTCAGGGAATTGGTAATCGCCACAGCATAAATTAATACCACGACAAAAAACGCAATGAAATAAAGCGTGGTAATAATACTGCCGATTTTCTTGCCGTAATAATGAGTAACGGCGCCAGTAATTCCCTCACCTGCAGAAGTCTTTGAGGAAAGAATAAACTGACACAGCGCCTTATGCGGCCAGTATGTTAGAGGCCAGGCGACCAGCGCGGTAATAAATAGCACGATTGCGCCTGCCGATCCCAACTGGATGGGAAGGAAAAGAGTGCCTGCGCCTACAGCCGTTCCGTATAATGCAAAACTCCAGAGAGTCTCATCTTTTGACCAAATTTTAGACATTATTTGAATTTATCAACTATAAAACACACAAAAAGAAGCGCAATTTACCATAAATAGCGTCAGTTGGGGGCGTTTTAAGCAGATGGATGTCGTGGAGGAGGAGGGCCGGGAGCGTTGCGATCCCGGCAAAAAAGAGCAATATCATGCACTAACGCGCTGTTGGCGGCGGGTCACTATTCGTTGGCGTAAAACATCGTATGCCCAGTTGTACAGCATCGTGTACGGCAAAAAGAACAGGAAGAAACCAATTTCCAGGGTGAATGCTTGTAGCAGGCTGACATTCAGTACCCAGGCGACAATACTCACGCCAATGACAATAAACCCACTTTCAAATCCTAACGCATGGAGTGCGCGCACTTTGGCGGTTCGTCTCACCTGATGCGCAGGCCACAGTCGATCAAACAGAGCGTTATAAATGATATTCCAGATCATGGCCGTCGTTGCCAGCAATATCGTCAGGCCGCCCATCTCCAGCACCGAGCGCTGCATTAGCCAGGCGGTCGTTGGCGCCAGTATCGCAGTCGCAATACCTTCAAAACAGACAGCATGGAAAATACGCTCCGGCAGCGAGCGACGTTGTATGGCGTCATGTTGCATAAATGAAAAAACCTTACTCTTAATCAAATTAAAGAAATTTCCGCTATTTTATCGTTTAATATGATACCTAAAAGATAAAATCCATCGATAAAGTAGATAGGTTATGCGTTACTCACCTGAAGCGTTAATGGCATTTGTTGAGGCCGTCTCTTGCGGCTCGTTTTCTGCGGCGGCGCGCCGCCTGCGTAAAAGCCAGTCCACCATTAGTACCGCCATTGCGCATCTGGAGGCGGATCTGGGATTTTCATTATTTGATCGATCATCGCGCCAGCCCGTTCTGACCGAAGAAGGAAAACGGGTGCTTAGCTATGTTCAGGCTATTTTATCGGCGAGCGACCGTCTGGATGAGGTGGCGCTGACGTTATCCGGCGAGACGGAGACAAGGCTCACGTTCGTCCTCTCTGATACCCTGCACCCTGACAGTCTGGAAGAGTTAATGGCGCAGTTTGATCGTCAATTCCCGCATACCGAGTTTGAATGTTTGATCGGAGAAAATGATGATGTCATCGACCTGCTGCAAAAAGGGCGCGCCCAGATAGGCCTGATTGAAGCGCGTGATAACTATCCCACAGACATTGGCGCGACGCGTCTGCTTGTTCAAAGCTGGATGGGGGTTTATGTGGCGACCACGCATCCGTTGGCGTCGCAGACGAACCTGCAATGGGAGCAACTGCATACCTGGCGCGAGCTGCGTCTGAATACCTACCTTGACTCTAACGCCAACATTACGCGCGGCCCGGCCTGGTCAGCGCCAAACTATTTATTGCTGTTGAGCATGGCGGTTCAGGGATTTGGCTGGTGCGTATTGCCCTGCGCGCTGGTGGAAGAGTTTGCGGCGGAAAAACCGCTGGCGCAGCTGGATGTTCCTGGCTGGCCGAGGGCGATTGCTATTGATTTGTTGTGGAACAAGAAGACGCCGCCCGGAACGGCGGGGAACTGGCTTCGCTACCATTTACAGCAGAAATAAGCTGCGCCACCGTCAAATCAGCGTCATTTCCTTTGTGATAAAACTCACTTTTTTTAAACAATCAAGATAACTAATTTTAACAATGCTCTACTATGGCGGTGTCATTTTGCGCTGAGGTGGTAATGAAAGAGGTTGTGATAGTGGGGGCTTTACGGACACCCATCGGCTGTTTTCAGGGAACGCTGGCCCGTCATTCCGCCGTCGAGCTGGGGAGTATGGTCGTAAAAGCGTTAATTGAGCGCACCGGCGTGGACGCTAATGCTATCGATGAGGTCATCCTCGGTCAGGTACTGACGGCTGGCGCCGGGCAGAATCCGGCGCGCCAGTCAGCCATCAAAGGAGGGCTGCCGACTACCGTTTCCGCTATTACCATTAATGACGTTTGTGGTTCCGGTTTAAAAGCGTTGCACCTGGCGACGCAGGCTATTCAGTGCGGCGAAGCGGACATTGTTATTGCGGGCGGGCAGGAGAATATGAGCCGTGCGCCGCATGTCCTCAATGACAGCCGTACCGGCGCGTTGCCTGATGCCGACAATCTGGTGGATAGTCTGGTACATGATGGCTTATGGGATGCCTTCAACGATTATCACATTGGCGTGACGGCAGAAAACCTGGCGCGGGAATATGGCATCAGCCGCGAGTTACAGGATGCTTATGCGCTCAGTTCGCAACAAAAAGCCAGGGCCGCGATTGATACCGGACGTTTTAAAGATGAGATTGTCCCCATCGTCACGCAACGTAATGGGCAGACCGCAATTGTCGATACGGATGAACAACCGCGGGCCGACGCCAGTGCGGAGGGGTTAGCCCTGCTGCATCCGGCGTTTGATAGTTTAGGTTCGGTGACGGCGGGTAATGCCTCTTCAATCAACGATGGCGCCGCCGCGGTGATGATGATGAGCGAGACGAAAGCCCAGGCGCTGGGGCTGCCGGTGCTGGCGCGCATCCGCGCGTTTGCCAGCGTCGGCGTCGATCCTGCGCTAATGGGGATTGCGCCGGTATATGCTACCCGGCGCTGTCTGGAGCGTGCCGGCTGGCAACTGACGGAGGTCGACCTTATCGAAGCCAACGAAGCGTTTGCCGCCCAGGCGTTGTCGGTAGGAAAAATGCTGGAATGGGATGAGCGACGGGTAAACGTTAATGGCGGCGCGATTGCGCTGGGGCATCCCATTGGCGCTTCCGGTTGTCGAATTCTGGTTTCACTGGTGCACGAAATGGTTAAACGCGACGCGCGAAAAGGTCTGGCGACGCTGTGTATCGGTGGCGGCCAGGGCGTTGCTTTAACCATTGAACGCGACTGATCCTACGCCAGCCACCCTTTTCCTGCTTCAGTATTCCGTCATAAAAAGCCCTCTATCACGAGGGCAAAGCCAGTGACAGACCCCCCTTTTTCGTTATAGCGCAGAACTTCTTGCCGCGGCGGGCATTGCAGACGCGTACCGCTTTTAATTCAATTCGCACATCAGACCTCGTTCTAAAACAAGCTCCAATTTTTATCTGGGTAACCGCATACAGCATCTGGCGCGCATGTCTGAAAATCAGACAAATGCGTAAGTTTTAGCGCCGATCGTGATCGCTACAGCAGTTTTAAAAATAACCAGACATAAAAATGAAACGTTGTTTTATTTATTGTTGAAAACCTTTATCCAGGCGACTATGATGCCGTTAAATAAATCAAAACAGTGTTTTGATTTTATGCCGTTGCGATCGATTTATCATTGGAGGGAAAAGTGGACGTAAGGCAAAGTATCCATAGCGAGCACGCTAAAACGCTGGACACCCAGGCGCTGCGACGCGAGTTTTTAATAGAAAATATTTTTGTCGCTGATGAATATACGATGGTCTACAGCCATATCGACCGTATTATTGTCGGCGGCATTATGCCCGTCAGCCATCCCGTTGAAATCGGCGGAGAAGTAGGTAAACAGCTTGGCGTTTCCCGATTACTGGACCGCCGCGAGCTGGGCGTCATTAATATTGGCGGCGCGGGCGCCATTATCGTTGACGGGCAGCGCCATGACATTGGTCATCGTGATGCTCTGTATATTGGTAAAGGGGCGAAAGAGCTGGTCTTCGTCAGCAATGAGGCGAGCAGACCGGCGAAGTTTTATTACAACTGCGCGCCAGCGCACACCGCTTATCCGACGAAAAAAGTGTCGCCTGCCGACGTTGCGCCCGTCACCTTAGGCGATAACCTCACCAGTAACCGTCGCACCATCAATAAATACTTCGTACCGGATGTACTGGAAACCTGTCAGCTCAGTATGGGACTCACCGAACTGGCGCCCGGCAATCTATGGAACACCATGCCATGCCATACCCATGAGCGCCGTATGGAAGTTTACCTCTATTTCAATATGGAAGAGGACAGTTGCGTTTTCCATATGATGGGGCAGCCTCAGGAAACCCGTCATATTGTGATGCGTAATGAACAGGCGGTTATTTCCCCAAGCTGGTCAATACATTCCGGCGTTGGCACCAAAGCCTATACGTTTATTTGGGGCATGGTGGGAGAAAATCAGGTCTTCGATGACATGGATCACGTTGCGGTACAAGATCTGCGCTAGTCGCGACCGGTGATAACGCCTGTGTGACAGGCATGACAAAAATAAGGATTAACAATGATTTTGAATGCATTTTCTCTTGAAGGTAAAGTCGCGGTTGTGACGGGGTGCGATACCGGATTGGGACAGGGGATGGCGTTAGGGCTGGCGGAAGCGGGCTGTGACATTGTCGGTATTAACATTGTTGAACCGACGGAAACTATTGCGCGCGTCACCGCTCTGGGACGACGTTTTTTAAGCCTGACAGCCGATCTGCGTCAAATCGATGGTATTCCGGCGCTACTGGAACGGGCGGTGGCGGAATACGGTCATATTGATATTCTGGTGAATAACGCGGGTTTGATCCGTCGTGAAGATGCGATTGATTTCACGGAAAAAGACTGGGATGACGTCATGAACCTGAACATCAAGAGCGTGTTCTTTATGTCTCAGGCGGCGGCAAAATATTTTATTGCCCAGGGCAACGGCGGCAAAATTATTAATATCGCGTCTATGCTTTCCTTCCAGGGCGGCATTCGTGTTCCGTCTTATACCGCGTCGAAAAGCGGCGTAATGGGAATAACGCGTCTGATGGCGAACGAGTGGGCGAAACACAATATCAATGTAAACGCCATCGCGCCGGGCTATATGTCCACGAATAATACCCAGCAATTGCGCGCTGATGCACAACGTAGCGCCGAAATTCTCGACCGTATTCCGGCTGGACGTTGGGGGCTACCGGGCGATTTAATGGGGCCGGTAGTCTTCCTGGCATCCAGCGCCGCTGATTATATTAACGGCTATACCATAGCGGTAGATGGCGGTTGGCTGGCGCGTTAATCCGCTACTGACAAATGCGTTTCTGGGAAAATCGACTCTTTGGCCGAAAAAACTGATAAAGCCCTGTCCTCGTACAGGGTTTTTTTATGATCTCATTAGCATAGTCCATATTGTGGGTTTAACTTAATCCATATATTGTTAAATAATAGCTATGATAAATGGTTTAACTTATTGAAATATTGGTGGTTTGAAAAAATACCCGGCAACGGCGTTAAATTTAAAAAGTGTAATATCCATCACATATCGCTATAGCGTAGCCATTTAATCCATATTTATGCCGTTTCCAGCCTGACACTTGAGGAAGAGTATCCCGTACTTTCAGGCTATGTCTTACTCTGTGGTGGCAGGAAAATATGGTCTCTATTAATGACTCTGCTTTAACGCCGCGTTCGCTTCGCGACACACGACGTATGAATATGTTTGTTTCGGTTTCTGCAGCGGTAGCGGGACTGTTATTTGGTCTGGATATCGGCGTTATCGCTGGGGCGCTGCCTTTTATTACCGACCATTTCGTACTGACCAGCCGGCTGCAGGAATGGGTCGTCAGCAGTATGATGCTTGGCGCGGCAATTGGCGCATTATTTAACGGCTGGCTTTCATTTCGGCTGGGGCGTAAGTATAGCCTGATGGCTGGCGCGATTTTGTTCGTGCTCGGCTCGCTGGGGTCGGCGTTTGCTTCCAGCGTGGAAGTATTGATTGGCGCCCGCGTGATACTGGGCGTAGCAGTAGGGATTGCGTCCTATACCGCGCCGCTTTATCTCTCTGAAATGGCTAGCGAAAATGTTCGCGGTAAAATGATCAGTATGTATCAACTGATGGTGACGTTAGGCATTGTGCTGGCTTTTTTATCCGATACGGCATTCAGCTACAGCGGCAACTGGCGCGCGATGTTGGGCGTGCTGGCGCTGCCTGCGGTGTTGCTCATTATTCTGGTGGTATTCCTGCCGAATAGTCCGCGCTGGCTGGCGCAAAAAGGTCGCCATATCGAAGCGGAAGAGGTGCTGCGTATGCTGCGCGATACCTCGGAAAAAGCCCGTGATGAACTGAATGAGATTCGGGAAAGCCTCAAACTCAAGCAGGGCGGATGGGCATTATTTAAAGCTAACCGTAATGTTCGCCGCGCCGTGTTCCTCGGTATGTTGCTACAGGCAATGCAGCAGTTCACCGGCATGAACATCATTATGTACTATGCGCCGCGCATTTTTAAAATGGCCGGCTTTACCACCACGGAACAGCAAATGATCGCTACGCTGGTGGTCGGACTGACCTTTATGTTCGCGACTTTTATCGCCGTCTTTACGGTCGATAAGGCCGGGCGTAAACCGGCGTTAAAAATCGGTTTCAGCGTAATGGCGTTAGGGACATTGGTGTTGGGCTACTGCCTGATGCAGTTTGATAACGGTACGGCATCAAGCGGTCTCTCCTGGCTTTCCGTTGGGATGACGATGATGTGTATCGCCGGTTACGCGATGAGCGCCGCTCCGGTGGTGTGGATACTGTGTTCGGAAATCCAGCCGCTGAAATGTCGTGATTTTGGCATTACCTGTTCAACCACGACAAACTGGGTATCGAACATGATCATCGGCGCGACATTCCTGACACTGTTGGACAGCATTGGCGCGGCAGGTACATTCTGGCTCTACACCGCGCTGAATATCGCTTTTATCGGCATCACTTTCTGGCTGATTCCGGAAACCAAAAATGTCACCCTGGAGCACATCGAACGCAAGCTAATGGCGGGCGAGAAGCTAAGAAATATTGGCGTGTAATCCCCCCTCCCATGCCGGATGACGCCTGTTATCCGGCATGATGAAAAATAGACTGGAAACGGATGTGTAAGTTTGTTTCACTGCCATAATGCTTTACAAAAAGGAGAGCGCAGTGAAAACGATCGGGCTGTTGGGGGGGATGAGCTGGGAATCGACTATCCCTTATTACCGTTTAATCAATGAAGGCATTAAACAGCAGCTGGGAGGCCTGCACTCGGCGAGCTTACTGCTGCATAGCGTAGATTTCCACGATATTGAAGTATGTCAACGCCGCGGCGAATGGGATAAAGCGGGCGATATCCTGGCGCAGGCCGCGCAGGGGTTACAGCAGGCGGGCGCAGAAGGTATTGTGCTGTGTACCAACACCATGCATAAAATCGCGCACATTATTGAATCTCGTTGTTCTCTGCCTTTCCTACACATCGCGGATGCTACCGGGCGAGCCATCGCCCGTCAGGGGTTGCATCGCGTGGCGCTATTAGGGACTCGCTATACGATGGAGCAGGATTTTTATCGCGGGCGGCTGGAACAGCAATTTGCGATTGAGACCATCGTGCCGGAGGCGGACGATCGGGCGCGTATCAATCAGGTGATTTTTGACGAGCTCTGTCAGGGGATATTCACTGACGCGTCGCGCCACTATTATTTACAGGTTATCGAACAACTGGCTGCGCAAGGCGCGCAGGGCGTTATTTTTGGCTGTACTGAAATAGGTTTGCTTGTTCCCCAGACGCAAAGCGCGCTACCGGTTTTCGATACTACGGCAATTCATGCCGCAGATGCCGTGAGCTTTATGCTTTCGTCATCGGCCCCAGAATAACCTCCAGCGGTTCGACCAGGCGCGAAAGATGCGTTTGTAAATGCTTACTGAAGGCGTCAACCAGCGCGGAGGCGGGGCGGTGTAGCGGGCGAATCAGGCTGACGGTAAAGGGCACGTCAATGCTGAAGCGGCGGACGGTGACGCCGCTGGCGGCATAGTCCAGCGCGGTCAGCGGGTTAACGATCGAAACGCCCGCCCCGGCGCGCACCATCGCGCAGACGGAGGCCGCGCTATGCGTTTCCACCACCATTCTGCGCTTCACCTGATGTTCGGCAAATAACGTATCCAACAACTGTCGATAGCTGTCCAGGCGGGAGAGGCTGATAAAGTTTTCCCCCTGAAAATCGTCTGGCGTCAGTACCGTTTTGGCGGCAAGCGGATGGTCGCAGGGCAGTACGCACACTTCATTCAGCGTTAGTAACTCGGTGCGGGTTGTTCCTGCCGGGGCATGAAGCGTCTCCGTCAGCCCTAAGTCGTGGCGCTGAGCGGAGAGCCACTCTTCCAGCAACGGCGACTCCTGCGGCACAATATTCAGGCTGACATCCGGATAACGCGCCAAAAAAGGCGGTAGTAGCGGCGGCAAAAAGGATTGTGAAAAGACCGGCAGGCAGGCGATAGAGAGTTCGCCCTGACGGAACTCGCGCAGACTTTCCGCCGCGCTGACGATGCGATCCAACCCATACCAGGAGCGTTGTACCTCTTCGAACAGGCGTAGCCCTTGCACCGTCGGATGTAAGCGCCCGCGTGTGCGCTCAAACAGCGTTAATCCCAGCACTTTCTCAAAACGCGCCAGCTCGCGACTGACGGTAGGCTGCGAGGTATGCAGCAGCCGCGCCGCTTCGGTGAGATTTCCGGCGGTCATTACGGCATGAAAAATTTCAATGTGACGTAAATTAACGGCAGCCATACGTTTCCCTGAATCATTTATCCCATATCATTTTTGCATAGACTGACAATAAAACGATATTTTTTATTCTTTCTAAGGTATGGCGTAATCGTTAAAAAGCCTGTTCCGGAGTTTGTTATGTCATTGCCGCATTATCACGCTGAAACTGACCTTAACGCTGAAAATTTGCTCAGATTGCCTGCTGAATTCGGCTGTCCGGTCTGGGTCTATGACGCGCACATTATTCGCCGTCAGATAGCCGCCCTGCAGCAGTTTGACGTCGTGCGTTTTGCGCAAAAAGCCTGTTCGAACATTCATATCCTGCGCTTAATGCGCGCGCAGGGTGTCAAGGTGGATTCTGTTTCATTGGGGGAGATCGAACGTGCGCTGGCGGCGGGCTACGATCCGCAAACGTGCCCTGATGATATCGTTTTTACCGCCGATGTGATTGACGCCGCCACGCTGGCGCGCGTCAGTGAACTGCATATTCCGGTCAATGCCGGCTCGGTAGATATGCTGACGCAGCTTGGTCAGGTTTCGCCTGGGCATCGCGTCTGGTTGCGCGTGAATCCTGGCTTTGGTCACGGCCACAGCCAGAAAACCAACACCGGGGGCGAAAACAGCAAACACGGCATCTGGCATAGCGATCTTCCGGCGGCGCTGGCGGTAATGCAGAAATACCGACTGAAACTTGTCGGTATCCATATGCACATTGGTTCCGGCGTCGATTATGGCCATCTGGAGCAGGTTTGCGGCGCGATGGTACGCCAGGTGCTGGAATGTGGTCAGGATGTGGAGGCGATTTCGGCAGGCGGCGGACTCTCGATACCTTATCATGAGGGAGAAGAGCCCGTTGATACGCGCCATTACTATGGTCTGTGGAACGCGGCGCGCGAGCAAATCGCCCGCCATCTGGGACATGCGGTCAAACTTGAGATCGAACCCGGACGTTATCTGGTGGCGCAATCGGGCGTGCTGGTAACGCAGGTGCGTAGCGTAAAACAGATGGGAAGCCGCCATTTCGTGCTGGTCGACGCTGGTTTTAACGATCTGATGCGCCCGGCGATGTACGGTAGCTATCACCGTATTTCGGCGCTGGCGGCGGATGGTCGCGCGCTTGAAAATGGCCCGTGGGTCGAGACGGTGGTCGCCGGGCCGCTATGCGAATCAGGCGATGTTTTTACGCAGCAGGAAGGGGGAATGGTTGAAACACGCGCCTTACCTGCGGTCATCCCCGGCGATTACCTCGTATTGCACGATACCGGCGCGTACGGCGCGTCTATGTCATCGAATTACAACAGCCGCCCGCTCCTGCCGGAAGTACTGTTTGACAATGGACAGGCGCGGCTGATCCGCCGTCGTCAAACCATTGAAGAGCTGTTAGCGCTGGAGATGCTCTGAAGCGCATCATTAGACCGGACGTTGAAAAAACGGGCCCGCGGCGACGGACTCGCGCAGAATCAGCGTGCCGGTAAAGGGCGGGATCGGGGCGACCGGCTCGCTGTTCGCCAGACGAACGGCCTGATCAATTGCGGTGGCTATCATATCCTCGATGGGTAAATAGACTGTTGAAAGCCCCGGCTCAAGCCAGGTTGCGCCCGGCGCATCGTCAAAACCAAACAGCGACACATCCTGCGGGATGCGTAATCCGGCCTGGCGCAGCGCTTTTGCCGCGCCCAGCGCCGTGTCATCATTACAGGCGAATAGCGCGCTAAACGTGACGCCTTCCTCCAGTAATTCCCGGCAGGCGTCATAGCCGCGCGTCAGCGTGTAATCGCCGTATTTCACTTTTGCCGGTTGCCAGGGAATGCCATATTTTTCCAGCGCCTTTCGATAACCCGCTACGCGTGATGTGCCGGTGGGAGTATGAACAGGCAGCGTAATACAGGCGATATCGCGATGGCCCTGCGTAATCAGGTATTCCACCGCCTGGAATGCCGCCGTCTCCTGCTCGAAGAAAATAGCGCGATCGTGGGCCTGAGTGATGTTGCGATTAATAATCACCAGCGGCATTTCCGTGGCGTCAATCAACGACAAAATCGTCGGCTCATCCATATAGCGAGTGTAAAGAATAATAGCGTCGCACTGTCTGTCGGCCAACATTTGTACGGCTTTCTGCTCTCGTTCCGGCGTATCGTGACCATCGGTGACGATCAACTGCTTGTTATGAAACTCCGCCTGGCGCGACGCCCGGCGCAACAAACTGCCAAAATAGAAGCCGTCAAACGTAGAGACGACCAGACCGATGCTGTTGCTGGTGCGATTTGCCAGCGAGCGTGCCAGCAGGTTGGGGCGATAGTCCAGAGCCTGCATCGCCGTAAACACTTTCTGGCGCGTGCTTTCTTTTACCTGCCCCGTCCCATTCAGCACTCGTGAGACGGTGGCCTTTGATACGCCCGCATGGCGGGAAACATCCAGCATTGTCGCCATCATGCTACCCTGATTAATCGGTTGTCGACAGGTGCCCGGTATCCGTCGGCGTGGACACCGAATGTCGGCGTACCAGTGTCGGACTAAATACATGAGTTACTTCTGGCGTAGGGCATTTCCCTGCCAGCGCTAAGGCCAGCTCCGCCGCCTGTGTCGCCATGGTGACGATCGGATACCGAATGGTGGTCAGTCGGGGACGCACATAGCGTGAGACCAGTACATCATCAAAACCGATGAGCGATACTTCGCCCGGCACCCCCACGCCATTATCATTTAATACTCCCATCGCGCCGGCCGCCATCGAGTCGTTATAGCAGGCCACCGCGGTAAAATGTCTGCCGCGACCTAATAACTCAGTCATCGCCTGCTCGCCGCCGCTTTCATCCGGTTCGCCGAACGTCACCAGCCGATCGTTAGCCGGGATATGGCTTTCCGCCAGCGCATCGTAATAGCCCCTCAGGCGATCTTCGGCATCAGAGATAGTGTGATTGGAACAGATATACCCAATACGCGTATGACCTTGCTGGATCAGATGCCGGGTCGCCAGCCATGCCCCGTAACGGTCATCCAGCGCGACACAGCGATGTTCTAACCCCGGTAAAATGCGGTTAATCAGCACCATGCCGGGGATTTGCTTCATTAATGAGGCCAGGTCCGCATCCGGAATCATTTTGGCGTGTACCACTAACGCTGCGCAACGATGACGAATCAACTGTTCAATAGCCTGACGCTCTTTTTGTTCGTTATGATACCCGTTGCCAATCAGTAAAAAATTGCCGGTGTGATACGCCACCTGTTCAACGGCTTTCACCATCGCGCCGAAAAAAGGATCGGAAACGTCGCCGACCACCAGACCGAGGGTTTCCGTTGCCTGCTGTGCCAGCGCGCGCGCGTTGGCGTTAGGGTGATAGCTCAGGGACTCCATTGCGCTGGTCACCGCCAGCCGGGACGCTTCGCTGGCTTTTGGCGAATCGTTAATAACGCGAGAAACGGTGGCGACTGAAACACCGGCCAGTCGGGCTACATCTTTTATGGTCGCCATGATAATACCTATAGTGGGTAAACGCTTACATTACGCCAGTTTTACGGAAAATGAACGTCTGTTCAAGCCTCTTGCCCCGCCGTGTCGGACAAATGTGACCTGCACGGGAGAAATGCGTCTGTAAAGTGACAATACAAATCTTTCGTTACAGTTTGCGAAGCGCTGTTGCGATTGTCTGCTGGCAGGCCAGCGAGTCAGGTTGATAGAGTGGTGATCCCAGAGGTATTGATAGGTGGAATCAACGTCATTGTTGATCACACGAATTACACCAACCTGCGTAGAGATGCGCAGGTTTTTTTTGTTTCGCCTGAACCTGTAACAGTAACGGATAATTTACACAACTCGTTGCATTTCCGTTTATTCCTTTGCGTTTTCGGACTGGCGATGCAGACGCGCGAAGCCCACAATCAAGATCCCAGAGGTATTGATTGGTGAGATTATTCGGTACGCTCTTCGTACCTGTCTCTTGCACCAACCTGCGCGGATGCGCAGGTTTTTTTTGTCTATGGAAAACCCCCAGCTAGGCTGGGGGTTCCGGAAAGCTTTCAGCTTTAAGCCAGTTATTAAAACCCCTTTTGATTTGTTAAAACATCTTGCGGTCTGGCAACTGCAA
>NZ_JBCLYA010000042.1:0-56476 GCF_039650795.1 Salmonella sp. K21076 | reverse complement strand
GAACTTTTGCAGTCGCCAGACCGCAAGATGTTTTAACAAATCAAAAGGGGTTTTAATAACTGGCTTAAAGCTGAAAGCTTTCCGGAACCCCCAGCCTAGCTGGGGGTTTTCCATAGACAATAAAAACGGGGACGTTAAGCCCCCGTTTTTGTTTTTAACAATTATCGATATTACATATTTGCGATAATCGCGTCGCCAAACTCACTACATTTCAGCAGCTTAGCGCCGTCCATCAGGCGTTCAAAGTCATAGGTCACGGTCTTCGCGGCAATCGCGCCTTCCATACCTTTAACAATCAGATCCGCCGCTTCGAACCACTGCATGTGGCGCAGCATCATCTCCGCAGACAGAATAATGGAGCCTGGGTTGACTTTATCCTGGCCCGCATATTTCGGCGCAGTCCCGTGAGTCGCTTCAAACAACGCGCATTCGTCGCCGATATTCGCACCCGGTGCAATACCGATACCGCCAACCTGAGCCGCCAGGGCATCGGAAATATAGTCACCGTTCAGGTTCATACAGGCGATAACGTCGTATTCCGCCGGACGCAACAGGATTTGTTGCAGGAACGCATCGGCGATAACGTCTTTAACCACGATCTCTTTACCCGTGTTCGGGTTCTTAATTTTCAGCCACGGACCGCCGTCAATAAGCTCACCGCCGAACTCGTCGCGCGCCAACTGGTAGCCCCAGTCTTTAAACGCGCCTTCGGTGAACTTCATGATATTGCCTTTATGTACCAGCGTGACGGAATCGCGATCGTTGGTAATAGCGTATTCAATCGCCGCGCGAACCAGACGTTTAGTGCCTTCTTCAGAACACGGTTTGATACCGATACCGCAGTGCTCCGGGAAGCGAATTTTCTTCACGCCCATCTCTTCGCGCAGGAACTTGATCACTTTCTCAGCGTCTGCAGAGTCAGCTTTCCATTCAATTCCGGCGTAGATGTCTTCAGAGTTTTCACGGAAGATGACCATATCGGTCAGCTCCGGATGTTTCACCGGACTTGGCGTGCCCTGATAGTAACGAACGGGACGCAGACAAACGTACAGGTCAAGCTCCTGACGCAGGGCAACGTTCAGAGAGCGGATACCGCCGCCAACCGGCGTGGTCAATGGACCTTTAATCGCTACGCGGTAGTCACGAATTAAATCAAGGGTTTCAGCGGGAAGCCAGACATCCTGGCCGTAAACCTGTGTGGATTTTTCTCCGGTGTAAATTTCCATCCAGGAAATTTTACGCTCGCCTTTATAGGCTTTCTCGACGGCGGCATCGACCACTTTAAGCATGGCTGGAGTGACATCAACACCGATACCATCGCCTTCAATAAACGGGATAATCGGATTCTCAGGAACGTTGAGTTTGCCGTTTTGCAGGGTGATCTTCTTACCTTCCACCGGAACAACTACTTTGCTTTCCATTCACCTCTCCTTCGAGCGCTTCTGGTTTGCTCGTCTGTCATCGCGCTGCATGTGCAATGGCGTCCTGCTGCACGACTGCGTTAGAGCAATTTTTTGTTAATGTTTTGTAATGAGCATGTCAATACTACCCTATTGTTTGCCGCCATGAAAGACACTCATTATTGCGCTATAATGCGGCAATTAATAAGTTCTGAAAACACCATGCAAAAAACTTCTTTTAGAAATCACTACGTTAAGCGATTCAGCTCACGACAAGCATCTAAATCACGGAAAGAAAACCAGCCAAAACGCGTGGTTTTGTTCAATAAACCTTACGATGTGTTGCCGCAGTTCACGGATGAAGCAGGTCGCCGCACGTTAAAAGATTTTATTCCTGTGCAAGGCGTTTATGCCGCAGGCCGCCTGGACCGCGACAGCGAAGGGCTTTTGGTGCTGACTAATGACGGCGCGCTGCAGGCGCGCCTCACGCAACCGGGCAAACGCACCGGCAAGATTTACTATGTTCAGGTAGAAGGCATCCCGGATAATGCAGCGCTGCAGGCGCTTCGTACTGGCGTCACGCTCAACGATGGCCCTACCCTGCCCGCCGGTATTGAGATTGTCGCGGAGCCTGACTGGCTGTGGCCGCGCACCCCGCCGATTCGCGAACGGAAGAATATTCCCACCAGTTGGCTAAAAGTCACCTTATATGAAGGCCGCAACCACCAGGTAAGACGCATGACAGCGCATGTCGGTCATCCCACTCTACGATTAATTCGTTACAGCATGGGCGACTACACGCTCAACGGCCTCGATAATGGACAGTGGTGCGAGATCGCACAGGAGAAAGACAGATGAAACGGCTTCTCATTGCTTTTGCTTTATTAACACCGTTATCCGTTAATGCGGCCAGCTTCGACTGCCAGAAAGCGCAGGCTGCGGATGAAAAGGCTATCTGCGCGCACCTGACGCTGAATGATAAAGACGTGGAAATGCACACCAAATATCAGTTTCTGAAAGGGTTGTTCGCGATGGGCAGTCGCGGCGCGCTGCAGGACGCCCAGCAGAGCTGGCTTAAACAGCGTCAGCAGTGCAAGGCCGACGTCACCTGCCTGACAAAAGCTTATAACGAGCGTCTGAAACAGCTTGACGCGATCTATGACCACATTGATAAACCGCTTTAATAAGGATGCCTATGTTCAAGCCGCACGTGACCGTTGCCTGCATCGTACATGCCGAAGATAAATTTCTGGTGGTGGAAGAGACCATCAACGGTAAATCGTTATGGAATCAACCTGCCGGACACCTGGAGGCAGATGAAACGCTGGCGCAGGCCGCCGCGCGAGAACTGTGGGAAGAGACTGGCATCACGGCGCAACCACAGTATTTTATCCGTATGCATCAGTGGATTGCGCCGGATAAAACCCCGTTCCTGCGCTTTTTATTCGCTATCAAGCTTGATCATATTTGCGCGACCGCCCCCCATGACAATGACATCGATTGCTGCCGTTGGGTGAGCGCCGACGAGATTCTGAACGCGCCGAATTTACGTTCTCCGCTGGTGGCTGAAAGCATTCGCAGTTATCAAACGGGACAACGTTACCCCTTATCTATAGTGGGCGAATTTAACTGGCCGTTTACAGAGGGTGTCAAGTAAAGGGCTGCGTGATAGAATACGCCGCCTTGAAGTTCAATGTCGCGAGTATTCCAATGTCAGAAAGCCCAAAAAAAGTGATCGTCGGCATGTCCGGCGGTGTCGATTCCTCCGTTTCCGCCTGGCTGTTGCAACAACAGGGTTATCAGGTAGAAGGCCTGTTCATGAAGAACTGGGAAGAGGACGATGGTGAGGAATACTGCACCGCGGCAGCCGATCTGGCTGACGCGCAGGCCGTGTGCGACAAGCTTGGCATTGAACTGCATACCGTTAATTTTGCCGCAGAATATTGGGATAACGTCTTTGAACTGTTCCTTGAAGAGTACAAAGCGGGCCGTACGCCGAATCCGGATATTCTGTGCAATAAAGAGATCAAATTTAAAGCCTTCCTTGAATTTGCCGCAGAAGATTTAGGCGCCGACTATATCGCCACCGGTCACTACGTTCGCCGCGCGGATGTAAACGGCAAAAGCCGGTTGTTGCGCGGGCTCGACGGTAACAAAGATCAGAGCTACTTCCTCTATACGCTTGGCCATGAGCAGATTGCGCAAAGTCTGTTCCCGGTTGGCGAGCTGGAAAAACCGCAGGTGCGTAAAATCGCCGAAGATTTGGGGCTGGTAACCGCCAAGAAAAAAGATTCTACCGGTATCTGCTTTATCGGCGAGCGCAAATTCCGCGACTTTTTAGGGCGCTATCTGCCTGCGCAGCCGGGGAAAATCATTACTGTTGACGGCGATGAAATCGGCGAGCATCAGGGTCTGATGTATCATACGCTCGGTCAGCGTAAAGGGCTGGGAATTGGCGGCACCAAAGACGGTAGCGAAGACCCCTGGTATGTGGTGGATAAAGACGTTGAAAACAATGTGTTAATTGTCGCCCAGGGGCATGAGCACCCACGCCTGATGTCGGTAGGCCTCATCGCCCAGCAGCTACATTGGGTCGATCGCGAACCGTTCACCGGCACCCTGCGCTGTACGGTAAAAACCCGCTACCGCCAGACCGATATTCCGTGCACGATTAACGCGCTGGATGACGATCGTATCGAGGTCATTTTTGACGAGCCGGTTGCCGCCGTTACGCCGGGCCAGTCCGCTGTCTTTTACAGCGGAGAAGTCTGCCTGGGCGGCGGCATTATCGAGCAGCGACTGCCGCTGACGGTCTGATTATTCAATACACAACACCATTCAAGTCACCTCAAAGCGGCTTAAAAGATGAAGTGTATTTTATTTGATACAAGGAAGCAGTGATTGTGGCAAAGAATTATTATGACATCACCCTCGCGCTGTCTGGCATTTGCCAGTCGGCACGCCTGGTGCAACAACTGGCGCACCAGGGACACTGTGATGCCGACGCGTTGCACGTTTCACTCAACAGTGTCATTGATATGAATCCCAGTTCTACTCTGGGCGTGTTCGGCGGCAGCGAAGCTAACCTGCGTCTTGGTCTGGAAACACTGCTCGGCGTGCTGAATGCCAGCAGCCGACAAGGACTTAACGCCGAACTGACGCGTTATACGCTTAGCCTGATGGTGCTGGAGCGCAAGCTGTCATCCGCCAAAGGCGCGTTGAATACGTTAGGCGATCGCATTAACGGCCTGCAGCGCCAGCTTGACCATTTTGATTTACAGTCAGACACGTTAATGAGCGCCATGGCGGGCATCTACGTGGATGTGATTAGCCCATTGGGCCCGCGCATTCAGGTGACGGGCTCCCCGGCCGTTCTGCAAAGTCCGCAGGTGCAGGCCAAAGTCCGCGCCTCGCTACTGGCAGGCATCCGTGCAGCCGTGCTCTGGCATCAGGTAGGCGGTGGTCGCCTACAGCTTATGTTTTCTCGTCATCGCCTGACGACTCAGGCAAAACAAATTCTTGCTTATTTAACCCCGGAGTTATGATCTATGGAATTATCCTCACTGACCGCCGTTTCCCCTGTCGATGGACGCTACGGCGATAAAGTCAGCGCGCTGCGCGGAATTTTTAGCGAATACGGTTTGCTGAAATTTCGTGTACAAGTCGAAGTACGTTGGCTGCAGAAATTAGCCGCGCACGCAGCGATCAAGGAAGTTCCTGCTTTTGCTGCCGACGCAAACGGTTACCTGGATACGCTTGTGGCAAACTTCAATGAAGAAGATGCCGCGCGCATTAAAACCATTGAGCGCACCACGAATCACGATGTGAAAGCGGTTGAGTATTTTCTGAAAGAAAAAGCCGCCGCGATCCCGGCGCTACATGACGTTTCCGAATTTATCCACTTTGCCTGCACCTCTGAGGATATTAACAACCTGTCGCACGCGTTAATGCTCAAAACTGCGCGCGATGAAGTGATCCTGCCTTACTGGCGTCAGGTGATTAACGCGGTTAAAGATCTCGCCACGCAGTATCGCGATATTCCTCTGCTCTCCCGCACCCACGGCCAGCCGGCAACACCTTCCACTCTGGGTAAAGAGATGGCGAACGTGGCGTATCGGATGGAGCGTCAGTTCCGCCAGCTCAATCAGGTGGAGATCCTCGGTAAAATTAACGGCGCCGTAGGCAACTATAACGCGCATATCGCCGCCTATCCGGAAGTTGACTGGCATCAGTTCAGCGAAGAGTTCGTCACCTCGCTGGGCATCCAGTGGAACCCTTACACCACCCAGATTGAACCGCATGATTATATTGCGGAACTGTTTGACTGTATCGCGCGCTTTAACACCATCCTGATCGATTTCGATCGCGATGTCTGGGGCTATATTGCGTTGAACCATTTCAAACAGAAAACCATCGCCGGAGAGATCGGTTCTTCTACCATGCCGCATAAAGTTAACCCCATTGACTTTGAAAACTCAGAAGGCAACCTCGGTCTGTCTAATGCAGTGTTGCACCATCTGGCAAACAAACTGCCGGTTTCCCGCTGGCAGCGCGATCTGACCGACTCAACCGTCCTGCGTAACCTGGGTGTCGGCATCGGCTATGCGCTTATCGCTTATCAGTCGACCCTGAAGGGCGTCAGCAAGCTGGAAGTGAACCGCGATCATCTGCTTGACGAACTGGATCACAACTGGGAAGTATTAGCCGAACCGATCCAGACCGTCATGCGCCGCTATGGCATTGAAAAACCATATGAAAAACTGAAAGAGTTGACCCGTGGCAAGCGTGTCGATGCCGAAGGAATGAAACAGCTTATTGATAGTCTGGCCCTGCCGGAAGCAGAAAAAACGCGCCTTAAAGCCATGACGCCGGCAAATTATATCGGTCGCGCTGTGAATCTGGTCGACGAACTTAAATAATGTGTGCCTCACCCTCTTTTCTTCAGAAAGAGGGTGACTATTTGTCTGGTTTATTAACTGTTTATCCCCAAAGCACCATAATCAACGCTAGACTGTTCTTATTGTTAACACAAGGGAGAAGAGATGATGCGCGTACTGGTTGTAGAGGATAATGCATTATTACGCCACCACCTGAAGGTTCAGCTCCAGGATTCAGGTCACCAGGTCGATGCCGCAGAAGATGCCAGGGAAGCTGATTACTACCTTAATGAACACCTTCCGGATATCGCTATTGTCGATTTAGGTCTGCCGGATGAAGACGGCCTTTCCTTAATACGCCGCTGGCGCAGCAGTGATGTTTCACTGCCGGTTCTGGTGTTAACCGCGCGCGAAGGCTGGCAGGATAAAGTCGAGGTTCTCAGCTCCGGGGCCGATGACTACGTGACGAAGCCATTCCACATCGAAGAGGTAATGGCGCGTATGCAGGCGTTAATGCGCCGTAATAGCGGTCTGGCCTCCCAGGTGATCAACATCTCGCCTTTCCAGGTGGATCTCTCACGCCGGGAATTATCCGTCAATGAAGAGGTCATCAAACTCACGGCGTTCGAATACACCATTATGGAAACGCTTATCCGTAACAACGGTAAAGTGGTCAGCAAAGATTCTCTGATGCTTCAGCTGTATCCGGATGCGGAACTGCGGGAAAGTCATACCATTGATGTTCTCATGGGGCGTCTGCGGAAAAAAATACAGGCCCAGTATCCGCACGATGTCATTACCACCGTACGCGGACAAGGATATCTTTTTGAATTGCGCTAATGAATAAATTTGCTCGCCATTTTCTGCCGCTGTCGCTGCGGGTTCGTTTTTTGCTGGCGACAGCCGGCGTCGTGCTGGTGCTTTCTCTGGCATATGGCATAGTGGCGCTGGTCGGCTATAGCGTAAGTTTTGATAAAACCACGTTTCGTCTGCTGCGCGGCGAAAGCAACCTGTTTTATACCCTCGCCAAATGGGAAAATAATAAAATCAGCGTTGAGCTGCCTGAAAATCTGGACATGCAAAGCCCGACCATGACGCTGATTTACGATGAAACGGGCAAATTATTATGGACGCAGCGCAACATCCCCTGGCTGATTAAAAGCATTCAACCGGAATGGTTAAAAACGAACGGCTTCCATGAAATTGAAACCAACGTAGACGCCACCAGCACGCTGTTGAGCGAGGACCATTCCGCGCAGGAAAAACTCAAAGAAGTACGTGAAGATGACGATGATGCGGAGATGACCCACTCGGTAGCGGTAAATATTTATCCTGCCACGACGCGGATGCCGCAGTTAACCATCGTGGTGGTCGATACCATTCCGATAGAGCTAAAACGCTCCTATATGGTGTGGAGCTGGTTCGTATACGTGCTGGCCGCCAATTTACTGTTAGTCATTCCTTTACTGTGGATCGCCGCCTGGTGGAGCTTACGCCCTATCGAGGCGCTGGCGCGGGAAGTCCGCGAACTTGAAGATCATCACCGCGAAATGCTCAATCCGGAGACGACGCGTGAGCTGACCAGCCTTGTGCGCAACCTTAATCAACTGCTCAAAAGCGAGCGCGAACGTTATAACAAATACCGCACGACCCTAACCGACCTGACGCACAGTTTAAAAACGCCGCTCGCGGTTTTGCAGAGTACGTTACGCTCTTTACGCAACGAAAAGATGAGCGTCAGCAAAGCTGAACCGGTGATGCTGGAACAGATCAGTCGGATTTCCCAGCAGATCGGCTATTATCTGCATCGCGCCAGTATGCGCGGTAGCGGCGTGTTGTTAAGCCGCGAACTGCATCCCGTCGCGCCGTTGTTAGATAACCTGATCTCCGCGCTCAATAAAGTTTATCAGCGTAAAGGGGTGAATATCAGTATGGATATTTCACCAGAGATCAGTTTTGTCGGCGAGCAAAACGACTTTGTCGAAGTAATGGGCAACGTACTGGACAACGCTTGTAAATATTGTCTGGAGTTTGTCGAGATTTCGGCTCGCCAGACCGACGATCATTTGCATATTTTCGTCGAAGATGACGGCCCAGGCATACCCCACAGCAAACGTTCCCTGGTGTTTGATCGCGGTCAGCGCGCCGATACCCTACGACCAGGACAAGGCGTGGGGCTGGCTGTCGCGCGCGAGATTACGGAACAATACGCCGGGCAGATCATTGCCAGCGACAGTCTGCTCGGTGGCGCCCGTATGGAGGTCGTTTTTGGCCGACAGCATCCCACACAGAAAGAGGAATAAACATTTCTGTGCGTTCTTCCACGCATCTCGTTAAGCATCCGTTATAATCGGTGTCAGATACCAGCCTGCGGATACTTAACATGGAATACCAATTAACTCTTAACTGGCCCGACTTTCTTGAACGCCACTGGCAAAAACGCCCGGTGGTCTTAAAACGTGGGTTTACCAACTTTATTGATCCGCTCTCGCCGGATGAGCTGGCGGGGCTGGCGATGGAAAGCGAAATCGACAGCCGTCTCGTTAGCCATCAGGATGGCAAATGGCAGGTCAGCCATGGCCCTTTCGAAAGCTACGATCATCTGGGTGAGAGCAACTGGTCGCTGCTGGTACAGGCGGTAAACCACTGGCATGAACCCACCGCCGCGCTGATGCGCCCGTTCCGCGCTCTGCCGGACTGGCGTATCGACGATCTGATGATCTCCTTTTCCGTTCCCGGTGGCGGCGTTGGCCCGCATCTGGATCAGTATGATGTGTTTATTATCCAGGGAACCGGTCGCCGTCGCTGGCGCGTGGGCGAAAAGCTGCAAATGCGTCAGCACTGCCCGCATCCCGACCTGTTACAAGTCGATCCGTTCGAGGCCATTATTGACGAAGAGCTGGAGCCGGGCGACATTCTGTATATTCCGCCTGGATTCCCGCATGAAGGGTATGCGCTGGAAAACGCCATGAACTATTCAGTCGGTTTTCGCGCGCCCAATAGCCGTGAGCTGATCAGCGGTTTTGCCGATTACGTCCTGCAACGGGATCTGGGCAACACATACTACAGCGATCCGGATATGCCGTCCCGCAAACATCCGGCGGATATCCTGCCGCAGGAGATGGATAAACTGCGTAATATGATGCTCGATTTGATCAATCAGCCCGCGCATTTCCAACAGTGGCTTGGCGAGTTTATCTCTCAGTCACGCCACGAACTGGATATTGCGCCGCCGGAGCCGCCGTATCAGCCAGACGAAATTTACGATGCCTTAAAGCAAGGCGAGGCATTAGTACGTCTCGGCGGGCTTCGCGTATTGCGTATCGGCGATGAAGTCTATGCGAATGGCGAAAAAATAGACTCTCCGCATCGCCCCGCTCTGGAAGCGCTCACCAGTCATATTGTACTGACCGCTGAAAACTTCGGCGATGCGCTGGAAGACCCTTCCTTCCTCGCGATGCTGGCGGCGCTGGTGAATAGCGGATACTGGTTTTTCGAAGGATAAGAACATCGCAATGCCCGGCGACCGCCGGGCTGACGCAAACTATCCACAACGATCGCCGCCAGGTTTGGCGAAATCGTTATATTGCGGATCGCCCGGATAAATCGAGTGGGCCATTCGATGGCGAAATGACATTTGCCGATAGCGCCGCGCCTGCGCGTTATCTCCAAGACCTTCGGCAATATTAGCCAGTTGCTGTAATCGTTCATACTGCATCTTTGCTGGATAAGCTACGGCATCAAGCGTAAAGGCGCGTTCCGCAAAGTCTTTTGCTTGTTCAAGCTGTTGATTATTCTTATAAAGCAGCGAAATACCATACAACACCATGGATACGTCGGACTGCCGACGTTTATATTCTTCCAGCAATGGGAGATAGGGGGAGGTACTGTCCAGGTCGATGTTTTCGGGCAAATAAAAGCGTAATCGTGATATTACCGTCGCCATTGGCGTTAAACGGCTCTGGTAATACGCGATAAGTTTAAGGTAGAGATCTTTCGCTTCCTTATAATGATGGCCCTGTGCATAAAAGCCAGCAAGATTATTGCTGTCAACCGTCATTTCGCCGAATTCGGTGCCATAAAGCGTTTGCTCAATTTTTAGCGCCTGACTTAGCGCATTAATCGCCTCGCTAATATGCCCTGCATTATAAGCAATATCCGCTTTCTGCTGCAAAAAAGAGGCGACGCGCTCACGATTATCCCAGGTTTTATCCCGTAAAATAACGCTCAGCCACTGCCGCTCCGCTGCGTCTATCTTCGCCAAATAATAGGCTTTACGCGCACTATCACATTCGACATCCCGCTCTTCCAGCGCATCAGAATAAGCGTCGCGCATCCTGTTTAAGGTATAAACCAACGCTTCCGTCGATGTCTTTTTGTCTTTAAGACGCCACGTTAATGCCTGCTCTTGCCAGGCTATCCGCTGACGGTAATCAACCTTGATCTCGTATCGCCACTGCTCTGTCGGTGAATACTCTATATGGCGATCGTCACCGTAAACATAAAAGGCCGCCAGGTGTTCAAACATATCGGCCCGATCGCCCGGATAAGTGCCCGCCGGAAATGTTTTCATGATTGCCCGCGCTCGCAGCAGCATTTGCGGCGTTAACTCCGGTTTACCCAGCCATTGATAAATATCGCTTTGTAATAGCAGGCTACGAACAAGCTGTATTGAGCGTTTGCCATATTGCCGCGAGGCCAGCCTCACCGCATCATCAATAAACGTCATGCAGGTTTCATCGCCGGTCATAAAACATGCTGCAGATTGTTGCTGGCGCTGGGACCAGGAAGGCGTATATTCGGCGCTCCAGGCAGAAAAATTTATGGCGGAAAATATCCCGCCATAAATAATAAAACGCTTCACCACAATGTGTAACATTCGCTACTGGCCGCGCTTACCCGTCAGCTCCGCGATACGTACAATCACCTGTACCGCTTTTTCCATCCCCTCCAGCGTCACAAACTCATGTTTACCATGATAGTTATATCCGCCGGTAAAGAGATTAGGACACGGCAGGCCCATAAACGACAGTTGCGCCCCGTCTGTACCGCCGCGAATTGGTTTCATCTCCGGCGTAATATGACAGTCGCGCATGGCCTGCTGGGCGATATCGAGAATATGCGGATGCTCAACCACTTTTTCGCGCATATTGTAATAACTGTCTTCAATCACCAGTTCGATATAGCAGTCCGGATGCAGCCCCTTGCCGACTTTTTTGGCAATCTCCATCATTTTGCGTTTACGCGCTTCAAACTGCTTACGGTCGAAATCGCGAATGATGTAGTGCATTTCGGCCCGGTCAACGGTGCCTTTCATGCTGGCCAGATGATAAAACCCTTCGTAACCTTCAGTGGTTTCAGGCGCTTCATCCGCCGGCACTTCCGCGTGAATCCTCGCCGCCAACGACAGCGCATTGACCATCACGCCTTTCGCCGTACCAGGATGCACGTTATTGCCGACGATTTTGATATTCACCGAGGCGGCATTGAAGTTTTCAAACTCCAGTTCTCCCACGCCGCCGCCGTCGACCGTATAGGCCCACTGCGCGCCAAATTCCTCAACATCGAAGTGCTTCGCGCCTTTCCCTACCTCTTCGTCAGGCGTAAACGCCACTTTAATTTCGCCGTGGGGAATAGGATTACCTTTCAGCACCGCCAGCGCGGTCATGATCTCCGCAACACCGGCTTTATCGTCCGCGCCCAGCAATGTCTTACCATCGGTAGTAATCAGCGTCTGTCCCAGTAATTGATGCAGTACCGGGAACATCACGGGTGACAACACCTCATCGCCAATCCCTAATGCTATATCGCCGCCGCGATAATTCTCGACAATCTGCGGGTTAACGTTTTTACCGCTGAAATCCGGAGAGGTATCCACATGGGAGATAAAACCAATGGCGGGAATATCCCCCTCAACATTGGCCGGGAGCGTCGCCATCAACGTCCCTTTTTCACTTAATGTAATGTTAACCAGCCCCATCTCTTCGAGCTGCTGTTTGAGCAAACGTAGTAACTTCCACTGCCCCTCAGTGCTGGGAACCTGCCGAACACCCGACTTTGATTGGGTATCCAGCGATACGTAGTGTAAAAAACGCTCAAGTAGTTTATCCATGCAGTCACCCTCACTTTTCGTGACAACATTATTAATAAGCAAGAAAAGACAAATATTGCGTCAGGTCACTTTTATCCCTGCAAACAAGAATATTTCACTTTGACACGCTTTCTGACTATAAAGCTAAGTCAGTAATTCGCAACAAGGATTGGCGATCACGGTGGTTTGCCGTAGAATGACCGCCCTCATTAAGAGTGATTAAGGTGGTTAACCACAAACCCCGCAGCGGTCAGCCATCCGTTGCGTTTACATGGGACAGAGTAAGAAATTGAATAAACAACCGCGTTCGCTTTCACCGCTGGTGCTTTTGTCGGGAATTAGCAAAAGTTTCGATGGCAAAGAGGTCATTTCACAGCTGGATTTGACCATTAACAATGGCGAATTCCTCACGCTGCTTGGCCCTTCCGGCTGCGGTAAAACAACCGTTCTTCGCCTGATTGCCGGCCTGGAAACCGTTGATGCCGGGCATATCATGTTGGATAACCAGGATATCACCCACGTTCCCGCCGAAAATCGTTATGTAAATACCGTATTTCAAAGCTACGCTTTATTTCCGCATATGACGGTGTTTGAAAATGTCGCGTTTGGCTTACGAATGCAAAAAACACCAGCCGCCGAGATAGCGCCTCGCGTGACCGATGCGCTGCGTATGGTGCAGCTTGAAGAGTTTGCACAACGTAAACCGCACCAGCTTTCCGGCGGACAGCAGCAGCGTGTGGCTATCGCTCGCGCGGTGGTGAATAAACCTCGCCTGTTATTACTGGACGAATCGCTCTCCGCGCTGGACTATAAATTGCGCAAACAAATGCAGAACGAGCTTAAAGCATTACAGCGTAAACTCGGTATCACGTTTGTTTTTGTCACTCACGATCAGGAAGAAGCGCTCACCATGTCCGATCGTATCGTGGTAATGCGTAATGGCGTGATTGAGCAAGACGGCACGCCGCGTGAAATCTATGAAGAGCCAAAAAACCTGTTTGTCGCCGGTTTTATCGGCGAAATTAACCGCTTTGACGCAACCGTCATTGAACGGCTTGATGAACAGCGCGTCCGCGCCAGCGTAGAAGGTCGGGAGTGCAATATATACGTCAATTTCGCTGTCGAACTGGGCCAAAAACTGAACGTCCTGCTGCGACCGGAAGATCTACGCGTCGAAGAGATCAACGATGATAACCACATCGAAGGGCTTATCGGCTACGTGCGCGAGCGCAATTACAAAGGTATGACGCTGGAGTCGGTGGTTGAACTGGAAAATGGCAAAATGGTGATGGTCAGCGAATTCTTCAACGAAGACGATCCTGACTTCGACCATTCACTTGACCAAAAAATGGCCATTAGTTGGGTAGAAAGCTGGGAGGTCGTACTGGCTGATGAAGAACACAAGTAAATTCCAGAATGTAGTGATTGTCACTATCGTCGGTTGGCTTGTGTTGTTTGTTTTTCTGCCCAACCTGATGATCATTGGCACCAGCTTTCTGACCCGTGACGACGCCAGTTTCGTCAAGATGGTCTTTACGCTGGATAACTACGCACGCCTGCTCGATCCGCTCTATTTTGAAGTGCTCCTGCACTCTCTGAATATGGCGCTGATCGCCACCCTCTCCTGCCTGGTGCTGGGCTATCCTTTCGCCTGGTTTCTGGCGAAGTTACCGGAAAAGATACGTCCGTTATTGCTGTTTTTGCTGATTGTTCCTTTCTGGACCAACTCACTGATCCGCATCTATGGGCTAAAAATATTCCTGAGCACTAAAGGTTATCTCAATGAATTCCTGCTGTGGCTGGGCGTGATTGATACGCCGATTCGCATCATGTTCACCCCGAGCGCCGTTATTATCGGCCTGGTTTACATTTTGCTGCCGTTTATGGTCATGCCGCTCTACTCCAGCATTGAGAAGCTCGACAAACCGCTACTGGAGGCCGCTCGCGATCTCGGTGCCAGTAAAATGCAAACGTTCATCCGCATCATTATTCCATTAACCATGCCGGGCATTGTCGCCGGTTGCCTGCTCGTGATGCTACCGGCAATGGGCCTGTTCTACGTCTCCGATTTAATGGGTGGCGCGAAAAACCTGCTGATTGGTAACGTCATTAAGGTACAGTTCCTGAATATTCGCGACTGGCCGTTTGGCGCGGCTACCAGCATTACGCTGACCATTGTGATGGGACTCATGCTGTTGATTTACTGGCGGGCTTCCCGCTTATTGAATAAGAAGGTGAGTGATATAAGCGATTAATTGCGCAACGCTAACAAATCCACACGCATCCAGGCATGAAGTTTATTCAAGGGTAAACTTCATGCCTCCGGCATAAAAAACGCATGAAAGAAGTTGCCGCCAGTATTGCAAATCTACAACATCATCCGCGGTAGGCCTTCTTTTATTTTTACCTGTAGCGACGCTATCGCAGACAGTAATGCGTTTATACGCGAAGCTCTCAGGTTTTATACTGATTGCCAGTCTCTTTTAAAAATTATATTACATCCGATGCGCCCGCAGTTGAGATAAAAAGAGTTGATTTAATCAATTATGTAGTCATTTTTACTCCAGTATAAGTGAGATTAATATGCCGATTACTATAGGGAATGGTTTTTTAAAAAGTGAAATCCTTACCAACTCCCCAAGGAATACGAAAGAAGCATGGTGGAAAGTTTTATGGGAAAAAATTAAAGACTTCTTTTTTTCTACTGGCAAAGCAAAAGCGGACCGTTGTCTACATGAGATGTTGTTTGCCGATCGCACCCCCACACGAGAGCGATTTACAGAGATTTTTTTTGAGTTAAAAGAGTTAGCCTGCGCATCGCAAAGAGATAGATTTCAGGTTCATAATCCTCATGAAAATGATGACACGATTATTCTTCGCATCATGGATCAAAACGAAGAAAACGAATTGTTACGTATCACTCAAAATACCGATACCTTTAGCTGTGAAGTCATGGGGAATGCTTATTTTTTAATAAAAGATCGCCCCGATATTTTAAAACCGCATCCACAAATGACGGCCATGATTAATAGAAGATATAGCGAAATCGTAGATTACCCCCTCCCTTCGACATTATGTCTCAACCCTGCTGGCGCGCCGACATTATCGGTTCCATTAGACAACATAGAGGGGTATTTATATTCTGAATGGAGAAAAGGAAATTTAGATGAGTGGAAAACGCAAGAAAAGGCAACCTACCTGGCAGCGAAAATTCAGTCTGGGATTGAAAAGACAACGCGCATTTTACAGCATGCGAATATATCCGAAAGTACTCAGCAAAACGCATTTTTAGAAACAATGACGATGTGTGGCTTAAAACAGCTTGAAATACCACCACCACATACCCACATACCTATTGAAAAAATGGTAGAAGAGGTTTTACTGGCGGATAAGACGTTTCAGGCGTTCCTTGTAACGGATCCCAGCGCCAGCCTAAGCATGTTAGCTGAGATAGTCGAAGCCATCTCTGATCAGGTTTTTCACGCCATTTTTAGAATAGCCCCCCAGTCTATACAAAAAATGGCGGAAGAACAGTTAACCACGCTACACGTTCGCTCAGAACAACAAAGCGGCTATTTATGTTGTTTTTTATAAAATCAGACGACGCTTTCTCAGACGTCACGTTCAGGGTTTACTCACGTACTTCATGTTTGCCTACAGAGTAACCTCTTGCCTGGCGCAATAATGCCGCATATGACCGGATCGGATGAGAATAGTCATTTAAATGGCCTTTTTTTCCCGCTCGTCTGGCAATTTGTTGTAAAATTCGCGGCTTCAAGCGGCAGCTTGCTTCTTCCTGGCTGCTGATAACCGCGAGACGTTTTGGAGAGATTTTGGAGAAGAGAAAAAATTGATCATTTTCAATACTCTAAAAGCACCCCATCCTCTGAATAAGAAGGTGGAACTTGAATGATCGGTCGGCTGCTCCGTGGCGGTTTCATGACTGCCATCTATGCGTATCTGTATATTCCCATCATTATTCTGATCGTGAACTCCTTCAACAGTTCGCGGTTCGGCATTAACTGGCAGGGCTTTACCACTAAATGGTACGAACTACTGGTCAATAACGACAGTCTGTTACAGGCCGCTCAACATTCACTGACGATGGCGATTTTCTCAGCGACCTTCGCCACGTTGATTGGCTCGTTAACCGCGGTAGCGCTTTATCGCTACCGCTTTCGCGGGAAGCCATTCGTCAGCGGGATGCTGTTTGTAGTAATGATGTCGCCGGATATCGTGATGGCGATCTCCCTGCTGGTGCTGTTTATGTTACTCGGCATTCAACTGGGCTTTTGGTCGTTGCTGTTCTCGCACATCACCTTTAGCCTGCCGTTTGTGGTCGTCACGGTCTATTCGCGCCTGAAAGGCTTTGATGTCAGAATGCTGGAAGCCGCAAAAGACCTGGGGGCCAGTGAGGTAACGATTTTACGCAAAATCATTCTGCCGCTGGCGATGCCGGCGGTGGCGGCGGGCTGGTTGCTGAGCTTTACGTTGTCGATGGACGATGTAGTAGTCTCGTCGTTTGTCACCGGGCCGGGCTATGAAATTTTACCCTTAAAGATTTATTCCATGGTAAAAGTCGGCGTTTCACCAGAAGTGAACGCGCTGGCGACCGTTTTATTGGTGCTGTCTCTGGTAATGGTCATTGCCAGCCAGCTTATTGCTCGTGATAAAACCAAGGGCCGATAAGGCCCGTAATTCAGGGGACGTTAAATGAAAAAATGGTCACGCCACCTGCTCGCGGCAGGCGCCCTGGCGCTGGGTATGAGTGCCGCTCATGCCTCCGACAACGACACGCTCTATTTCTATAACTGGACTGAGTATGTACCGCCGGGCCTGCTGGAACAGTTCACTAAAGAGACAGGCATTAAGGTGATTTATTCGACCTACGAGTCGAACGAAACCATGTATGCCAAACTCAAAACCTATAAAGATGGCGCGTATGACCTGGTTGTTCCTTCTACATACTATGTCGACAAAATGCGCAAAGAAGGCATGATCCAGAAGATCGATAAGTCGAAATTAACCAATTTCCACAACCTCGATCCGGAAATGCTCAACAAACCGTTTGACCCCAACAACGATTATTCTGTTCCGTATATCTGGGGCGCAACGGCGATTGGCGTGAACAGCGATGCTATCGATCCAAAAACCATTACCAGCTGGGCTGATTTGTGGAAACCGGAATATAAAAACAGCCTGCTTTTAACCGACGATGCGCGAGAAGTCTTCCAGATGGCGCTGCGCAAGCTAGGTTATTCCGGTAACACTACCGATCCTAAAGAGATCGAAGCGGCATATGAAGAGTTGAAAAAACTGATGCCGAACGTAGCGGCCTTCAACTCCGATAATCCGGCGAATCCGTATATGGAAGGGGAAGTCAATCTGGGGATGGTGTGGAACGGTTCGGCCTTCGTTGCTCGTCAGGCTGGCACGCCGCTGGAGGTCGTCTGGCCGAAAGAAGGCGGTATTTTCTGGATGGATAGCCTGGCTATTCCGGCAAACGCGAAAAATAAAGAGGGCGCGCTGAAGCTAATCAACTTCCTGCTGCGTCCTGACGTCGCGAAAGAGGTGGCAGAAACCATCGGCTACCCTACCCCCAACCTGGCGGCGCGTAAGCTGTTAAGCCCGGAGGTCGCCAATGATAAGTCGCTCTATCCGGATGCGCAAACCATCAGCAAAGGCGAGTGGCAAAACGATGTCGGCGACGCCAGCGCCATTTATGAAGAGTATTATCAGAAGCTAAAAGCAGGACGCTAATTCAGCCAAAGCGCCTGTCGGGCCTACAGATGAACGTAACGTGAAATGTAGGCCGGATAAGGCGTTACCGGGCAAACGGCACTACAGCCCTTTCAGGAATTTATCAACAAATTCCGGCACAACCTGGCTTGCCGGGCCGTAGTGCTTCTCTTCAAACTCGCTGCCGACCTGGCTTGGCTCAAGATTCAGTTCCACCGTATGTGCGCCGTGCAGTTTTGCTTCATGCACAAAACCCGCAGCCGGATAGACATGACCGGATGTGCCAATGGCGATAAAAATATCCGCCATCGACAGCGCCATATAAATTTCATCCATGCCAAGCGGCATCTCGCCAAACCACACCACGTGCGGACGTAGCGGCGCCGGGAACTGGCAGCAGTGACATTTATCTTCCGGCATCACATCGCCGTTCCATTCCAGAATCTGGCCGCTTTGCGAACAGCGCACCTTCAACAGCTCGCCATGCATATGAATGATGTTGCGGTTGCCCGCGCGTTCATGCAAATTGTCGATGTTTTGCGTCACCAGCAAAAAGCGATCGCCAAGCGCTTCTTCAAGCTTCGCTAACGCCAGATGCGCCGCATTGGGTTGTATTTCCGGCTGTTGAAGCTGCTGACGGCGGGCATTATAAAATGTCTGCACCAGCCCCGGATTACGGGCGAATCCTTCCGGCGTTGCCACGTCTTCAACCCGATGCTCTTCCCAAAGGCCATCCGCCGCGCGAAACGTACGAATACCAGACTCTGCAGAAATTCCTGCACCTGTAAGGACTAATACTCTTGGGTTTTCCATCATTTCCGGCACCACTCTGTCTCTGAAAAAGATCCGCTGGCGCAGACGTTCACGCAACAGACGTTTATTTTTACGAAAGCGGCTTAATCGATGAAACCGACGCGACTGCATAACAACCTCTTTTTTTGATTAGTCGGTAAGATGTAAAAAAGCAGCACCGCGCATCCCACCTGCATCCCCATGCCGCGCACGCTCAATGCGCGGCGCGCGGGCAACAGGGAGGAGATGGCGCGGCAGTCTTTCCGCCAGTTGCGTTGTTATTGCCGTAAAGTTCGATAGTCCGCCGCCGATCACCAATAAATCGGGATCGACAATCGTCAGTATATTCCCCAGACAAACCGCCAGTAAATCCAGATAGCGCTCAACATGCGCGTGCGCCTGCTCATCACCCTGCTCCCACAACGCGATAATCTCCGGCGCCTGCAGCGATTGATCATAATAATGTTGATATAGCCACGCAAACCCGCGCCCGGACAGATAATTCTCAATGCAGCCCATCTGGCCGCATCCACAACGGCGGAGAGGAAAATCAAACCCCATCAACGTTAGCGCGTCAACCGGCAAACGCATATGGCCAAACTCGCCGGTGATATAGCTCTGACCGGTAATCGGCTTCCCGTTTAGCACCAGGCCGCCGCCGCCGGTGCCGAGGATAAGCCCCATAACCAAAGGATATTGCGTGAATTCATCATCCCAGGCTTCGGACAAGGCAAAACAGTTAGCGTCATTGTCCAGACGCACATCGCGATCCAGTCGGGCGCTGAGATCGGCGCGCAACGGCTTACCGCTGGCTGCCGGGACATTCGCGGCGTACAGCGTGCCGTCTTCAGTTTCCGGCATACCGGGTATGCCAATCCCTACCGACCCTTTTACGCCAAATCGCTGGTCGGCTTCCGCGACCAGTTCGCACACGGCGTCTAAAAAGGCGCTATAGCTGGTATGGGGCGTGGGAACCCGTTTTTCCCACTGCAGCCGCCGCGTTGAGTCAAATACGCCTAACGCAATCTTTGTTCCGCCAATGTCAAACCCGTAATACATCGCCGCTCCTTGTTTTTATATTCCGCGATTACTGGCCGCTCAATACTCGCGCAGGGTCAATGTTGCTCGCCCGCCGCGCCGGATACCAGCTCGCCAGTAAGCTTAACAACAACGCCGTGACCAGTACGTAAACAACGTCCAGCCAATGTAATTCGGATGGCAGGAAGTCGATAAAATAGATATCGCCGGACAAAAACTGATGCCCGATCTCCTTTTCAATCCCATTAATAATGGCGGTAAGCTGAAGCGAAACGACAACGCCGATCGCCACGCCAATCAAGCTGCCCAGCAAGCCCGCCAGTAGTCCGTACCAGACGAAAATGGCACGAATCAAACCATCTTTCGCCCCCAGCGTTCTTAATACCGCAATGTCGCCGCTTTTGTCTTTTACCGCCATCACTAAGGTGGAAACGATATTAAAACAGGCCACGCCGATCACCAGAATCATCGCCAGATACATAATGGCGCGAATCATCTGGATATCGCGATACATATAGCCGTAGGTGCCGATCCAGCTCTTAATGTAGACATAGCTGTTAGTCACTTCACCCGCATCACGCACCAGTTTGTTCGCATTAAACACGTCGTGGACTTTAAGCGCGATACCGGAAACGCTGGACCCCATATCCAGATACTGCTGCGCATCCTCAAGCGGGATCATGGCGAAGCTGTGATCGAGCTGGCCGCTCAGTTGCAGAATCCCGATGACATGCAAACGCACGCGTTTGGGCTGGAGCAGCTTATGGTCGGCATTCGCATTGGGGATCATGATGGACACCCAGTCGCCCTGTTTCACGTTCAGCGCATCGGCGACGCCTTTACCGATAATGATCTGCTGCTCGCCCGCTTTGAAATGATCCCAGGCGTGATTTTGCACAAATGACGGTAACGCGCTAAGCTGCTGCTCTTGCTTAGGATCGACGCCTTTAACCTGAATGGCGCGCAAATTCGCCCCGCTCTCTACCAGGCCGGTAAAATTGATATACGGCGCGGCGGCGGCAATGCCCGGCACCTTCTGCACTTTTGCCAGCGCTTCACGCCAGTTGGTCCACGGCTGATTGACCGCTTCAATCTCCCCGTGTGGAACCACCGCCAGAATACGGTTATTCAACTCGCGTTCGAAACCGTTCATCGCGCTTAAACCGACAATCAACACCGCCACGCCCAGCGCGATACCGATGGTAGAAATGACGGAAATGAGCGAAACCATACCGCCGCGCCGCCGTCCACGGCTGAAACGCAAGCCAATTAACAATGATAAAGGCGACGCCATTACTCAGCCCCCATCAGGCTCAGTTCCGCTGTCAGGCGGCCATCGCGCATCTCAAGCTGGCGGCTCATACGTTTCGCCAGTTGCAAATCGTGAGTCACCACCAGAAACGCGGTTCCCTGCAGACGATTTAACTCGCCCAGAAGCTCAAAAATACTGTCGGCATTACGCGCATCCAGATTACCGGTCGGCTCATCCGCCAGTACCAGACGCGGGTTATTCACCAACGCGCGCGCTATCGCGACACGCTGGCGCTCACCGCCGGAAAGTTCCGAAGGTCGATGGGTTGCGCGATGCTCCAGCCCTACAGCATGCAACATTTCTCGCGCCCGAGCGTCAATCTCCGCCGGTTTCTTTTTGCCAATCAATAATGGCATCGCCACGTTTTCCAGCGCCGTAAAATCCGGCAGGAGATGATGAAACTGATAGATAAACCCCAGTTTCTGGTTACGTAATTCCGCTTTTGCCGCAGAAGAGAGTTTGCTCATCGGCTGGCCGCTAAAAATCACATCGCCAGAGGTAGGCGTATCCAGCCCGCCTAACAGATGCAGCAACGTACTTTTACCCGAACCGGAACTGCCGACGATCGCCATCATTTCGCCTTCGCCGATACTGAAGCTGACATCGTGCAACACGTCGGTTTGTACGGTGCCTTCCTGATAGCGTTTGCACAGGTTGTCGCATTGCAACAGGATCTTATTCATAACGTAAAGCCTCAGCGGGTTGAGTGGCGGCAGCGCGCCAGGAAGGATAAAGCGTAGAAAGCAGCGCGATGGCCATTGCCACCAGCGCGATAACGATCACCTGTAACGGCTCTATCGCCACGGGCAACGCAGCGCCATCCAGAAACGCGCCGATGATCGGCATCAGGTTATTCAGTTGGCTGGCAAGCAATGCGCCCAGCGCGGCGCCCAACAGCGCGCCGATAATCCCGGCGCTGGCGCCCTGCACCATAAAGACCATCATAATTTGTCGCGGCGTCAGCCCTTGAGTTTGTAAAATCGCCACTTCGCCCTGCTTCTCCATGACCATCAGACCCAACGAAGTAATAATGTTAAAAGCCGCGACCGCCACGATGAGGCTCAGCAACAATCCCATCATGTTCTTTTCCATGCGCACAGCCTGGAACAACTCGCCTTTACGTTCGCGCCAGTCCTGCCACTTCGTGCCTTGCGGCAGCGTCTGTTGGCTGAGAGTATCGACTTGCAGCGGTTCATCCAGCCACAGACGCCAGCCGGTAATATTGCCTGCCGGATAGCGCATTAAACGCGACGCGTCCTGAATATTGACCAGCATTTCATAGCCATCGACCTCGCTATTGGCGGCAAATGTGCCAATCACCGTAAACAGACGCTGGCTGGGCAGGCGTCCCATTGGCGTAAACTGGCTGGCAGATGGCACCATTAGCCGAATCTGATCGCCGCGGTTGACCCCTAACTGTCCGGCGAGCTGCTCGCCGAGGATGACATTATACTTACCCGGCTGTAATTCGCTTTGCTTCACATTGACCAGATACGGCGTTAACGGATCTTTTTGCGCCGGATCGATACCCAACATCACGCCAACCGCAACGCTACGCGCGCTTTGCAGTACGACATCGCCCGTCGTCAGCGGCGCAATACGGTTAACGCCTTGCAGATTCACCGCTTTTTCCGGCATCTGATTCGGGTTAAGAGAACCATGTTCAGCAGAGAGGATGGCCTGAGGCATCAAACCAAGAATGTTATTTTGCAGTTCGCGCTCAAAACCGTTCATCACCGACAATACCGTGACCAGCGCCATCACCCCCAGGGTAATGCCGATAGTGGAAAGCCAGGAAACGAAGCGACCGAAGCGATCTGCTGCACGCCCGCGCATGTAACGCAGGCCGATGAATAAAGCGACAGGTTGATACATGTAATCCGTCTGGTTGCTGTTAGCAAAGTCCCGAGTATATAAGCGAAAGCGGAATGCGTAAATGTCTGAACCGTAAGAGTTCGTCAGCGTTATTCTGAAAAAGGCCGACAAATCAAGTCACTTACATGTTCATACTTTACCTGTTCGGCGTGTTATCCGGCGGATTCAATTTGCTAATAAACAACGATCGCGGATAATAAAGAACATTGCTTATCAGTCATATGCCCCTGAATACCTGAGTCCTTCATGCTGTCCTGGCGCGCAGCCAACCATGAAGCAGCCTGAAGGGTGACGCGTAGAGTGCGGCGTAAAACAAAAAGAGATACTGACAACCGTTATGCCTGAAAAACAACGTTACACGCTGCCGACAAAAGCGGGCGATCAGCGCCAGTTGGGCGAACTTACCGGTGCCGCCTGCGCTACGCTGGTGGCGGAGATAGCTGAACGCCATGCCGGTCCGGTGGTACTCATAGCGCCTGACATGCAAAATGCTCTGCGATTGCATGATGAAATCCGCCAGTTTACCGATCAGATGGTCATGAACCTGGCGGACTGGGAAACGCTACCGTATGACAGCTTCTCCCCGCATCAGGAAATTATCTCTTCGCGCCTGTCCACGCTCTACCAGTTGCCGTCAATGCAGCGCGGCGTCTTGATTGTACCGGTAAACACCCTGATGCAGCGCGTTTGTCAGCATAGCTATCTGCATGGTCATGCGCTGGTGATGAAAAAAGGCCAGCGGCTGTCCCGCGACGCTCTGCGCGCGCAGCTTGACAGCGCCGGTTATCGGCATGTCGATCAGGTGATGGAGCATGGCGAATACGCGACGCGCGGCGCGCTGTTGGATCTCTTTCCGATGGGCAGCGAACAGCCTTATCGCCTCGACTTTTTTGATGATGAAATTGACAGCCTGCGTCTGTTTGACGCGGATACCCAGCGTACGCTGGAGGAGGTTGAGGCCATCAATTTGTTGCCCGCGCACGAATTTCCTACCGACAAAGCCGCTATTGAGCTTTTCCGTAGCCAGTGGCGCGATACCTTTGAGGTAAAACGCGACGCCGAGCACATCTATCAGCAGGTTAGCAAAGGCACTCTGCCCGCCGGGATCGAATACTGGCAGCCGCTCTTTTTCAGCGAACCGTTACCGCCATTATTTAGCTATTTCCCCGCCAATACTCTGGTGGTGAATACCGGCTCGCTGGAAACCAGCGCCGAACGCTTTCAGGCCGATACGCTGGCGCGTTTTGAAAATCGTGGCGTCGATCCTATGCGCCCGCTTTTGCCGCCGGAAGCCCTCTGGCTACGGGTGGATGGGCTCTTTTCCGAGCTTAAACGCTGGCCTCGCCTCCAGCTTAAAACCGACCATCTGCCGGAAAAAGCCGCCAATACCAATCTCGGTTTCCAGAAATTACCGGATTTGGCTATCCAGGCACAGCAGAAAGCGCCGCTGGACGCGCTGCGTAAGTTCCTCGAATCTTTCAGCGGTCCGGTGATTTTTTCGGTGGAAAGCGAAGGACGCCGCGAAGCTCTGGGAGAGCTCCTGGCTCGCATAAAAATCGCGCCGAAGCGAATATTACGCCTGGACGAGGCGCAGGATGCGGGACGCTATCTGATGATTGGCGCCGCAGAACATGGCTTTATCGACACCCAACGCAATCTGGCGCTGATTTGTGAAAGCGATCTTTTGGGTGAGCGGGTGGCGCGTCGCCGCCTGGATTCCCGCCGCACGATCAACCCGGATACGTTGATTCGTAACCTGGCGGAGCTCCACGTCGGTCAACCGGTAGTGCATCTGGAGCACGGCGTCGGACGCTATGCCGGCATGACCACTCTGGAGGCTGGCGGCATCAAGGGTGAATATCTGATGCTCACTTACGCCAATGACGCCAAACTGTATGTGCCGGTCTCCTCATTGCATCTGATTAGCCGCTATGCCGGCGGCGCGGAAGAAAGTGCGCCGCTGCATAAACTGGGCGGCGACGCCTGGTCGCGCGCCCGGCAGAAAGCGGCGGAAAAAGTGCGCGATGTCGCAGCGGAACTGTTGGATATTTATGCGCAACGAGCGGCAAAAGAGGGTTTTGCCTTTAAGCATGATCGTGAGCAGTATCAGTTATTCTGCGACAGCTTCCCGTTTGAAACGACGCCCGATCAGGCACAGGCGATTAACGCCGTATTGAGCGATATGTGCCAACCGCTGGCGATGGACAGGCTGGTGTGCGGCGACGTCGGCTTCGGCAAAACCGAAGTGGCGATGCGCGCCGCGTTCCTGGCGGTGGAAAACCATAAACAGGTGGCGGTACTGGTGCCGACTACGCTGCTGGCGCAGCAACACTATGACAACTTCCGCGACCGTTTCGCCAACTGGCCGGTACGCATTGAGATGCTGTCCCGCTTTCGCAGCGCCAAAGAGCAGACGCAAATCCTGGCGGAAGCCGCCGAAGGTAAGATCGATATTCTGATCGGTACGCATAAACTGCTACAAAGCGATGTGAAGCTACGCGACCTCGGCCTGCTGATTGTCGATGAAGAGCACCGTTTCGGCGTGCGCCACAAAGAGCGAATTAAGGCGATGCGCGCCGATGTCGATATTCTGACGCTCACGGCGACGCCGATCCCGCGGACGCTGAATATGGCGATGAGCGGTATGCGCGATCTCTCCATTATCGCCACTCCCCCTGCCCGTCGTCTGGCGGTAAAAACCTTTGTCCGCGAGTATGATAGCCTGGTGGTAAGGGAAGCGATTCTGCGTGAAATCCTGCGCGGCGGTCAGGTTTACTATTTGTACAATGACGTCGAAAATATTCAGAAAGCCGCAGAGCGGCTGGCGGAACTGGTGCCGGAAGCGCGAATCGCTATAGGCCACGGGCAGATGCGCGAACGTGAGCTGGAACGGGTCATGAACGATTTCCACCATCAACGTTTTAACGTGCTGGTGTGTACTACCATTATCGAAACGGGGATCGACATTCCCACCGCTAACACGATCATCATTGAACGCGCGGATCATTTCGGCCTCGCGCAGTTGCACCAGCTGCGTGGCCGCGTAGGGCGCTCGCACCACCAGGCCTACGCCTGGCTGTTGACGCCACATCCTAAGGCCATGACCGCCGATGCGCAAAAACGGCTGGAGGCGATTGCGTCGCTGGAGGATTTAGGCGCCGGGTTTGCGCTGGCGACCCACGATCTGGAGATCCGCGGCGCGGGCGAGCTGCTTGGCGAAGAGCAAAGCGGCTCAATGGAAACCATTGGCTTCTCACTCTACATGGAATTGCTGGAAAACGCCGTTGATGCGCTGAAAGCAGGCCGCGAACCCTCGCTGGAAGATCTCACCAGTCAGCAAACGGAAGTCGAGCTGCGAATGCCGTCGTTACTGCCGGATGATTTTATTCCGGATGTTAATACCCGGCTGTCATTCTATAAACGCATTGCCAGCGCGAAGAACGAAAACGAGCTGGAAGAGATCAAAGTGGAATTGATCGACCGCTTCGGCCTGCTGCCCGATCCGGCGCGTAATCTGCTGGATATCGCCCGCCTGCGCCAACAGGCGCAAAAGCTCGGCATCCGAAAACTGGAGGGTAACGAGAAAGGTGGAACGATTGAGTTCGCCGAGAAAAACCACGTTGACCCCGCCTGGCTTATCGGGTTACTGCAAAAACAGCCGCAGCATTTCCGTCTGGATGGCCCGACGCGCCTCAAGTTTATTCAGGATTTAAGCGAACGTAAAACGCGTATAGACTGGGTACGCCAGTTCATGCAGCAACTGGAAGAAAACGCTATTGCATAAGCGTCAGGCCGGGCGTCATTACTCTGCGCCCGGCCTAATCTTTACAAATTCTTTGCACTTCCCTGCAGTTCCAGACACAGCCAACCGCCATAATTCTTATTTCCTCTTTTATAAAAATAACCACATAATAATCATGGGCTTATTATAATGTTCAACAATACGCGACTCTCTCGCTGGTGGGCGTTGCTTGCGCTTACCGCGACCATCATGCTTGCCCTTCCCGCGCAGGCGAATACGTGGCCTCTTCCGCCCCCCGGCAGTCGACTGGTGGGAGAAAATAAATTCCATGTCGTTGAAGACGACGGCGGCTCGCTGGAGGCGATCGCCAAAAAATATAACGTGGGCTTTTTAGCCCTGTTACAGGCCAACCCCGGCATTGATCCTTACGTGCCACGCGCAGGCAGCGTGCTGACGATTCCGCTGCAAACGCTGCTACCGGACGCGCCACGTGAAGGTATCGTCATTAACCTCGCTGAATTACGGCTTTACTATTATCAACCGGGGAAAAATACGGTCACGGTCTACCCTATCGGCATTGGCCAACTGGGCGGCGATACCCTGACGCCAACGATGGTGACGACCATTTCGGATAAACGCGCCAATCCAACCTGGACGCCGACCACCAATATTCGCGCCCGTTATAAAGCGCAAGGCATCGATCTCCCCGCCGTGGTGCCTGCCGGTCCCGATAACCCAATGGGGCATCACGCGATTCGTTTAGCGGCCTACGGCGGCGTCTATCTGTTACATGGCACGAATGCCGGTTTTGGCATTGGTATGCGCGTCAGTTCCGGCTGTATCCGTCTGCGCGACGGTGATATAGAGACATTGTTCCGTCAAGTCACGCCGGGAACCAAAGTGAATATTATCAATACGCCGATTAAAGCCTCGGTGGAGCCAGGCGGCGTGCGACTGGTGGAAGTTCATCAGTCGCTGTAAGCGTGAATAGCTGACTGACAAAAAAGCCTCGCGATGCATCGCGAGGCTTTCTCTTTTTATTGTGGCAATCGCAGCGGCATTAATGAGGGTTAATGCTTACTTATAGATTACCGCCGTACCGTGGAGGGTATTCGGGCCGGTAACAGAGGTAATACGGAAAGACTTCGCCCCCATTTCCTGCGCTTTTTGCGCCAGCTGATCTTCCAGCGAGCCCAGATTCGTGCCGCCATTCGCGGAAATGGTGCCGAACTTCTGTTGACCTTCTGGCGTTGCCTGAACTTCAACGGCGGCGAAGCTGGCGAATGAGAGCGAACTCAGTACCGCAGCAGCGATGAGGTTTTTTACGTTTTTCATAGTGATGACCTTTAGCAGATGAATGGGTGTCGCAAGCATTAACTTAACGATCGATAAATTAATCATAGATGTGATCTACATCACACGTCAACCTCTTTTTATAATGATCGTTATATAATTTATAAAGATGTTATTTTTCATGTGAATAGAATTGATTTATTTTTCTAATGAATACTCTGGAGCCAGAAGTGGTTTGTTTTTATAATAGAGAGACCGCTCTTTAAACAGGTACAACGGCATCATGACAACGGATACCACGAGTTGCGCGAAGAAAAGCCGTGGCCGACCAAAAGTGTTCGACAGGGAAGCCGCGCTTGATAAGGCCATGACTCTCTTCTGGCAGCACGGCTATGAAGCAACTTCGCTTGCCGATCTCGTAGAGGCTACCGGGGCGAAAGCGCCTACTCTCTATGCGGAATTCACTAACAAAGAAGGATTATTTCGCGCTGTCCTGGATCGCTACATCACTCGCTTTGCCTCAAAACACGAAGCCCAGCTCTTTTGTGAAGAGAAAAGCGTAGAATCGGCGCTGGAAGATTACTTCACAGAAATTGCCGCCTGCTTTACCAGTACAGACACGCCGGCTGGCTGCTTTATGATTAATACGTCCGCCACCCTGGCCGCCTCCTCGCGCGATATCGCCCGCACGGTAAAATCACGCCACGCCATGCAGGAACAGACGCTCATCCAGTTTCTGCGCCAACATCAGGAGCGCGGTGAAATTCCGGCGCACTGTAACCCGCAGGCGCTCGCGGAATATATAAACTGTATTTTACAGGGAATGTCGATCAGCGCCCGTGAAGGTGCCACCTTCGAACAACTGATGCAAATTACGCGTACGACTCTGCGCATCTGGCCTGAACTGCTCAAGTCCTGAACGACGCGGCTTCGGATAAAAAAAGCCCCTCAGCCTGAGCGAATGAGGGGCTAACTTGCAGAGTACAGCTTTTTTATGCTTTGTTATTCAGAACCAGTTGACCATTGCCGTCGAGGGGAATTTGCGTTCCGGGGTCTTTATCCATGCGGATTTTGCCCTGCTGATCGCCAATTTTGTAGGTCACGTCGTAGCCAAGCATCTTTTCAGATTTGTCATACACCGTCTTACAGCGTTGCTGCGTGGTAGTGTAGGTATCACTCTCCTGCATTGATCCCTGGATTTGATTGCCAGCATAACCGCCGCCCAGCGCCCCGACGACCGTCGCCACATCTTTACCACGACCGCCGCCAAATTGATGTCCAATCACGCCGCCTGCTACTGCGCCAAGCACCGAGCCGGCAATACGGTTTTCGTCCTGAACCGGTCTACGATGCGTGACCGTGACATTACGGCACTCCTGACGCGGCGTTTTTACCGTCTCTTTAATCGGTTTAGCCGATATCACCTGCGCATACTGCGGACCACGATCAAATACGTTGAGACTGGCCACTGCCGCCACACCCAGCGCAGCCGCTACGCCAATCCCTATACCCGCCAACATTGATTTATTCACGGGAGTTCCTCCTTCGTTGCTATTGGTAACAATTTTGCAACCAGTATGCGAACAAAGCCAATCGGAATGAGGATGAAAAATGCGGGATGAGGCGGTAAAGCTGAAGGATTCGGACAACTCCGAAGCAAGTGATGGAGAAGCGCTCACCGGCGAGCAGCCGGTGAGGCGCAGAAAAATTAATGCAGTTTCAGGCGCGGACGAATGACGCGGTTAATACTGCCCACCAGCATCATCAGGCCGGTTTTAAAGTATCCATGCAGCGCTATCTGGTGCATACGGTATAGCGAGATATACACGAAGCGGGCGATACGTCCTTCAATCATCATTGAACCGCGGGTCAGGTTCCCCATCAGACTACCCACGGTAGAGAAGTTGGACAGAGAGACCAGCGATCCATGATCTTTATACTGGTAAGCTTTCAGCGGCTTGCCATTCATCTGCGCCAGAATGTTATTCATCGCGCAGGTAGCCATCTGATGCGCCGCCTGAGCGCGAGGCGGCACAAAACCTCCCTCCGGACGTGCGCAGGAAGCGCAGTCGCCAATCGCATAAATATCAGGATCACGCGTGGTTTGCAGCGTCGGTTCCACCACCAGTTGGTTAATGCGGTTCGTTTCCAGACCACCAATTTCTTTCATAAAATCTGGCGCTTTGATACCCGCCGCCCACACCATCAGATCGGCCTGAATATATTCACCTTCTTTCGTATGCAGACCGCCTTCGTCGGCGCTGGTGACCATAGTTTGCGTCAGTACGCGAACGCCCAGTTTGGTCAGTTCATTATGCGCGGCGCTGGAGATACGCGGCGGCAACGCAGGCAGAATACGCTCGCCAGCCTCAACCAACGTCACGTTCAACGCGTCGTTGGTCAGCCCCTTATAACCATAGCTATGCAGCTGTTTTACCGCATTATGCAGTTCAGCCGACAGCTCAACCCCCGTCGCACCGCCGCCAACGATGGCGATATTGACCTTACCGTTCGCGCCCAGGTTAGCCGAATACTTGAGGAACAGGTTCAGCATCTCCTGGTGAAAACGGCGCGCCTGATGCGGGTTATCGAGGAAGATACAGTGCTCTTTCACGCCCGGCGTGTTGAAATCATTAGAGGTGCTGCCCAGCGCCATCACCAGCGTGTCATACGCGATTTTGCGCTCCGGCACCAGCAGTTCGCCCTTTTCATCACGCAACTCGGCAATGGTGATGGTCTTCGCTTCGCGATCGATATCCATCACCGACCCCAGCTGGAACTGGAAACCATGATTACGCGCATGAGCCAGATAGCTCAGCGCATCCACGCCTTCGTCCAGAGAGCCAGTCGCCACTTCGTGCAGCAATGGTTTCCACAGATGGCTGTGATTTCTGTCTACCAGCGTGATTTTCGCTTTTTTCTTGCGCCCCAGTTTATGGCCTAACTGCGTCGCCATTTCCAGCCCGCCAGCGCCGCCGCCGACAATCACGATCTTTTTTAATGGTGTAGTCAACGTGACCCCCTTAAATTTATTAACCAATTGTTAATTAAAAGTTATTAGTATAGCCTTTAATTAACAACAAGTTACGTTAATGAGAATAAGCTTCTGATATGAGAATAGCATGAACGGTGCATTGGTCATACCAAAATTGATGTGCATCAAGTTTTCATGCTGAAAAGATAGACAGTTTGCGAGAATTGAGCATAAAAAAACCAGCCGCAAGGCTGGTTATCCGGTCACTGATAACGCCATATTGCCGGATGGCGTTACCCCAGCGTTTTAAACGCTTTGATACGTTGCAAGTGCGGCGAAATATTTTTGAATTTGTGAGTCTGTTCCTCATCCCACACAATTTCATAAAACGGGTGAAGCGCTTGCGCTGAGCGTTGGCTGTCCAGCGCTTCGTCATGACGCGAGAGGATCACCAGACAACGATCGCGATTTTTTTCGCGAAAGTTGGTCACGCACTTTGTAGCGATGTCCGCATATTCTTCCGGGCGATCGATTTTCCCCTCCATGTTTTCATAGGGGAACAGGTTCGGGTTAAAAACCACCTGACGGATATCGCACAAAAAGCCAATCCGCTCCGCCCAGTAACCGCCCAGCCCTACGCCACAGATTAAAGGGCGCTCGTCCACATTCAACTGCAACATTTTGTCCACTTCTTTCAGCAGATGCTGCATATCGTGCTTAGGATGCCGCGTACTGTAGCTTACCAGCCGAACATCCGGGTCGATAAATTGTAATTGCAACACTTTTTCATGGTTACCCGGACTATTTGAATCAAAACCGTGTAAATAAATAATCATCTGGCACCCTCACGAAAACTCGAGTTAATGACCTGCTTTTTCTTCCTGCCAGCGTTCATGTAACTGGTTGAGCTGGGCGCTGGCTGTTTTCCAGCGTGCTGAGTCCATGAGCTCCCGGCGTGAAAATGAACCTTTATGATACAAACGTGTAACACGTTCTGCTTTGATCGGCGACAGATTATCCAGCACGCTGACTGCGCCTTTACGATTATTGCAGACCAGAATCATATCGCAACCCGCATCCAGCGACGCCTGAGCGCGCTCAGCATAGCTGCCCATAATCGCCGCGCCCTCCATAGACAGATCGTCGGAGAAAATGACGCCGTCAAAGCCTAGCTCCTGACGCAGCACCGTTTTCAGCCAGTACGGCGAACCGCTTGCCGGACGCGGATCGATAGCGCGGTAGATCACGTGGGCAGGCATAATCGCATCCAGTTTATTCTCACTAATCAGCGCGCGGAACACCGACATATCTTTGCCACGGATGTCCGTTTCAGGACGTGGATCGCACGGCGTCTCTTTGTGGGAGTCCGCCGTGACCGCGCCGTGGCCGGGGAAATGCTTACCGGTCGTTTTCATCCCGGCGTCATGCATGCCGTCAATAAAGCGTGTTGCCATTGCCAACGCTTTTGCGGGATCGGCATGATAAGAACGCTCGCCAATTGCCGCGCTGATATGCCCAACGTCCAGCACTGGCGCAAAACTGATATCAATATCCATCGCGATCATTTCGCTGGCCATCAGCCACCCTGCCTCCTGCGCCAGTCGCCCCCCCTCTTCCAGCCCATGCAGCGCAAAAAAAGATTGCGCCGCGGGCAGGCGGGTAAACCCTTCACGGAAACGCTGTACGCGCCCGCCTTCCTGATCGACGGCCACCACCAGATGGTTACGCGATGCCGCCCGAATCTGGCGCACTAATTCGCGCAGCTGTTCCGGGTCATGGTAATTACGCGTGAACAGAATAAGCCCGCCAACCAGCGGATGCGCCAGTATCTCGCGCTCCTCCGCATCCAGCTCACATCCTTCGACATTCAACATTACTGGGCCCACACTGCTCTCCTTATCCTTTCATACGTAGCTGGCGCCAGGTTTCATCGGCCAGCCTGATAAATTGTTGCTCGCCGGTTTGTCGCCAGCGGTATTCGAACCACCCTGCTTTTAGCATAATGACCCAGGGGTGCCATAATCGTATCTGTCGCCATAGCTGCCGGGCGTCGATTCGCGCGCGCGCGGCATAAGCGTCTGCCAGTTGTCGGTGCTGGCGTTCATCCTCAACCCATACTGCCGCCAGCTCCAACGCAATATCGCCGTCGCCGGCATACTCCCAGTCAATCAGTCTCAACCCGGCGGACGTTAATACTATATTGTCGCCATGGACATCCATATGCAAAGGCGCGAGCCGCAGCGGGCGAGGTTCACCGTTTTTTTGCAACTGTTTGAGCCGCCGCAACCAAAACGGCGTACGCCTTGCCGGATCGCAACACGACCAGTACTGCGCCAATAGTGGCGATAGCGCGATACGCCAGCCAAAACGCGGCTGTTGATGCAAATGATACAGTAAGGCCGCCAGTTCGTCGGCATCTGGCAGAGCGGAATTTACCACACCATGCAGATATTCTACCGCCATCCAGCCTGGCGTATAAAAAAGCGCTCGCGGCGCCAGACTGGCCGGCAATTGGGATAAGGCGCGGTGATGACGTAAAAAATGGGCTGGTGGAGCGTCGGGGTCGTGATGACGGCGCAGCACGATACGGTGAGTATCGTGAGCAATAATACAGCTCCCGCCGCTTAGCCCCTGCGATGCGGCGACGGCGGGACGATACTGGGGAAAATAGCGCGACAGGATCTCGTCGCGCGTTAAGGGATTATTGTTGTTGGACCGCACCTTTACCTGACCAGATTATCTCGCCAGTTTGCACCAGCATTAACTGCATCTGTAATGCAGGCGCGTTAACGTTACCGGATGCGCTGGAGTAAAGTACATATTGCGCCCCGACATTGCGCGCAATGCCAATAGCTTTACTGCGCGTTCCCAGACTATCCTGCGGAGACAACCCTAACTGCTGTTTTGCCATCGCGAGTTGCTGTACGGAGACCAGCGTAAATTTACCGTTGTTCGCCAGCGCATTACGTAACGTTTCCGTTGCCTCGTTCGCATTTAACGACCCATTCGTCCGGTTATTCACGCTGTCGACAAGCAATACGCTTCTGGCCGTCACGCCATCAGCCTGCAACATTTTGCTGACCAGCGGTTGCATCGCGCCGTTCCAGTCATAGTGGCGCACCTTAGGCGCTGGCTGGCCCGTTTGATCTTCATGTTCGATCGGCCCCGGTTGTTGTGGAATCGTTGGCACAGACGGCACAACAGGAGGCTGCGGCGGCTGCGCGGGTTGTTCTGGCGCTGGTTTTACCTCTTCAACTGGCGCAGGTTGACGTTGCGCCATACACCCGGAGAGAAATATCGCCAGCGCAGCAATGGCGGCGTAGCGATGCATTTTTGTCATCAAAATTCACTCCTCACAAATAAAGATAAAGCCTGACCTTATGCGCCCCCAGATAATTGGCGCTGCCAAATAGCGTTACCGACGAACGCGCGGGTATGGTTACGCTACGCGGCGCCTCCAGCGGATGCATCTCCAGCCCCCGCGCGTCATACCAGTAAAACCGATAATGAACGGTTATGGGCTCTTGCCTTTCGTTATAGACGCGGGAAGAAGCTGATGGCTGGATATCAGACGCCGTCAGTTCAGGCGGCTCTGCGGTGACACCCGCCGCCAGAACCGCGGACTCCATCACCAGCGACTGCGCGTCGCTTACCGGAATTTCAGGATGTGACCGGCAGCCGGTAAGCAGCAGCAAGCCCAGAGAAACCGCGATGCATCCTTTGATCATACTTACAAGCCTTTATGCGCCAGCATCGGGCCTAGCGGGCGGCCGCCCAGTAGGTGCATATGGATATGATAAACCTCCTGGCCCCCATGACGGTTGGTATTCATGATTAAACGATACCCATCTTCGGCAATGCCTTCTTGTTCAGCGATTTTCGCCGCCACGGTGATCATCCGACCTAACGCCTGTTCATGTTCCGCCGTCACGTCATTGACGGTTGGGATCAGGATATTGGGAATAATCAAGATATGCGTCGGCGCCTGCGGTGAAATATCACGAAAGGCGGTGACCAGCTCATCCTGATAAACGATATCCGAAGGGATTTCACGACGAATAATTTTGCTGAATATAGTTTCTTCTGCCACGACGTTTTCCTTTTTCATAATAGCCCTTGCAGCGCACATGCTACGCCGAGCCATACTGCGAGTATAGAGTATGAGCGAGTTACCGACGCTCTTTCAACTTTAACCCACGATTTATTAAGCGAAAAATGACTACATGCTGGACTTACCGCCATATCCCCCTGCCATGACGCCTTTGTACGCTTAAAAAATATTTCTAGTTTCCCTGGTTATACCGTTTTACACATTTAATACAAATGCGTATATTTCTCATTTGCATTTTTATACGCATTAACTAGCAAAGAATGAAAAGGTTCAACGTCATACGTCCTGAACTTACCCCAATAACAAGCAAGGATTTTCAGATGTCTTTCATTCAATACCGCCGGGACAAACACCTTCCGTCCACCGCCGCACCGTCGCTGTTAGCTATGGGTATGGCGATGGCATTTATGCCTGCCGCCTTCGCGGCTGAGGATACCGTTATTGTCGAAGGCGCGACGACCGCTGACGCCATAAACCGTGAAGAACAGGATTACAGCGTGAAAACGACCGCAGCGGGCACCAAAATGCCGATGACTCAGCGCGATATCCCGCAGTCGGTCAGTATTGTCAGCCAACAGCGTATGGAAGACCAGCAGTTGCAAACCCTGGGCGAGGTGATGACCAATACGCTGGGGATCAGCGGAAGCCAGGCTGACTCCGATCGCATCAGCTATTACTCGCGCGGGTTTGAAATTGACAACTATATGGTTGACGGTATTCCAACGTATTTTGAGTCCCGCTGGAATCTGGGCGATGCGCTAACGGATACCGCGCTGTATGAGCGCGTGGAGGTGGTTCGCGGCGCGAATGGGCTGATGACCGGAACCGGCAATCCTTCTGCCTCAATTAATATGATCCGTAAACACGCCACCAGTCGGGAGTTCAAAGGTAACGTCTCCACAGAATACGGTAGCTGGAATAAGCAGCGTTACGTCATGGATCTGCAAAGTCCGCTCACCGCAGACGGTAATGTCCGTGGGCGCATCGTGGCGGGTTATCAGAATAATGATTCCTGGCTGGACCGCTATAACAGTGAGAAAGCGTTCTTTTCCGGAATTATCGATGCCGATCTGGGTGCAACTACCAACCTTTCAGCCGGTTATGAATATCAAAAAATTGATGTCAACAGCCCGACCTGGGGCGGTCTGCCGCGCTGGAATACCGATGGCAGCAAAAATAGCTATGACCGCGCGCGTAGTACCGCCCCGGACTGGGCTTATAACAATAAAGAGATAAATAAATTCTTCGTCACGCTTAAGCAGCGTTTTGCCGAAAGCTGGCAGGCGACCCTGAATGCGACCCATACTGAGGGTCAAATTCGACAGTAAAATGATGTATATCGATGCTTTAGTGGATAAAGAGACAGGTACGCTGGTGAGTCCTTATGGCGCAAGCTACCCCGTGGTCGGCGGTACTGGCTGGAACAGCGGCAAGCGCAAAGTAGATGCCATAGATCTCTTTGCTGATGGCGCTTATGAGCTGTTTGGCCGTCAGCACAATATGATGTTTGGCGGCAGTTATAGTAAACAGAATAACCGCTATTTTAGCGCCTGGGCGAACGTCTTTCCGGACGACATTGGCAACTTCGGCGCCTTTAACGGTAATTTCCCCCAAACCCACTGGGCGCCACAAAATCTGGCGCAGGACGATACCACGCATATGAAATCGCTGTATGCCGCTACGTGCATTTCGCTGGCCGACCCGCTGCATCTGATTCTTGGCGCTCGTTATACCAACTGGCGTGTTGATACACTGACCTACAGCATGGAGAAAAACCATACCACGCCGTATGCCGGGCTGATTTATGATATCAACGACAACTGGTCCGCTTATGCCAGTTATACCTCTATCTTTCAGCCGCAGAATAAACGCGACAAAGCGGGTCAATATCTGGCTCCGATTACCGGTAATAACTATGAAGCGGGCCTGAAGTCCGACTGGATGAACAGCCGCCTCACCACTACGTTGTCCGTGTTCCGCATTGAGCAGGATAATGTCGCTCAAGCAACCACTATTCCCATCCCTGGCAGTAATGGGGAATTTGCCTGGAAGTCTACTGACGGAACGGTGAGCAAAGGCGTCGAATTTGAAGTGAACGGCGCAATTACCGATAACTGGCAGATGACTTTCGGGGCTACCCGGTATGTTGCCGAGGACAATGAAGGTAACGCCGTGAACCCTAATCTCCCGCGCACCAGCGTGAAGTTATTCACCCGCTATCGTCTGCCGGCGATACCGGAGCTGACGGTCGGCGGCGGCGTGAACTGGCAGAATCGGGTTTACAAAGATACCACGACGCCATACGGCACCTTCCGCGCCGAACAGGGCAGCTATGCGCTGGTCGATCTGTTTACCCGCTATCAGGTGACGAAAAATTTCTCCGTACAGGGAAACATCAACAACCTGTTCGATAAAACCTACGACACCAATATTGATAGTTCCATTGTTTACGGCGCGCCGCGTAACGTCAGCCTCACCGCCAACTATCAGTTCTGACAGACTGTCGGAGAGCGTCATGTAAAGCGCCATTAAAAAAGGCAGCCGAATGGCTGCCTTAATACTCCCCAACATCATTACTGCTTAGCTGTTACGGATGTACTCATCCATTTCCGTTTTCAGGTTATCGGATTTCGTACCGAAAATAGCCTGAACGCCGGAACCCGCGACGACAACGCCTGCCGCGCCCAGTTTCTTCAGGCCAGCCTGATCCACTTTCGCTACATCGGCTACGCTCACGCGCAGACGCGTGATACAGGCATCCAGGTTAGTGATGTTCTCTTTACCGCCAAACGCCGCAATCAAAGCCGGCGCCATTTCGCTGGTAGCGCCCGCTTTTGCGTCATCAGTAGAGTCTTCACGGCCCGGCGTTTTCAGATCCAGCGCTTTGATCAGCACGCGGAACACGGTGTAGTACACAATCGCATAACCGGCGCCAACAATCGGGAACAGCCACAATTTGCTGCTGTTACCGGACAGCACGATAAAGTCGATCAGACCGTGGGAGAACGACGTACCGTCACGCATCCCCAGCAGGATACAGATCGGGAATGCCAGACCTGCCAGAATCGCGTGAATAATGTACAGGATCGGCGCCACGAACATGAAGGAGAACTCGATAGGCTCGGTAATACCCGTCAAAAACGAGGTCAGCGCGGCGGAAATCATGATACCGCCCACTTTTGCGCGGTTTTCCGGTTTAGCAGAGTGCCAGATAGCAATGGCCGCAGCCGGCAGACCGTACATTTTGAACAGGAAGCCGCCAGACAACATACCCGCCGTCGGGTCGCCCGCCATATAGCGCGGAATGTCGCCGTGGAATACCTGACCCGCTGCGTTGGTGTATTCGCCGATCTGCATCTGGAAAGGAACGTTCCAGATATGATGCAGACCAAACGGCACCAGGCAACGCTCGATAAAACCGTAAATGCCAAACGCGACAACCGGGTTCTGATAAGCCGCCCACTGCGAGAACGCCTGGATAGCCGTACTGACTGGCGGCCATACGAAAGACAGCACCACACCGGTAAAAATAGCGGCCAGACCCGAAATGATCGGCACGAAGCGTTTGCCCGCAAAGAAGCCCAGATACTCAGGCAGTTTGATACGGTAGAAGCGGTTAAACATATACGCTGCGATCGCACCGGAGATAATCCCCCCGAGAACACCCGTATCAGCAAGGTGTTTAGCGGCGATCTCTTCAGCAGGTAAATGCAGAACCAGCGGCGCAACCACAGCCATGGTTTTCACCATGATGCCATACGCTACTACCGCCGCCAGAGCCGAAACGCCGTCGTTGTTGGTGAAGCCCAACGCCACGCCGATAGCGAAAATCAGCGGCATATTGGCAAAAACAGATCCGCCCGCTTCTGCCATAACGTGCGATACAACGGCTGGCAGCCAGCTGAAGTTAGCGGAACCGACACCCAGCAGGATACCTGCGATAGGGAGTACGGATACCGGCAGCATCAGCGATTTACCGGCCTTTTGCAGGTTAGTAAATGCATTCTTAAACATAATTGAGAGTGCTCCTGAGTATTTGTGCTTTTCTACGTTCTCACGCATTGGCGAGGGGGGAGAACCCCGCCGTGGACAGGACATCTAAGTGCCCTTTTATTTATTACACAGAGTAAAATAAATACGTCTGATTTTGTTTGACGGCTATCACGTTTCAGCGCCAGATAGCCTAAAAAGTATCACATTCTGCCAAAATGAGTTTTCGAATGTTTCCATAAGCTCGCTCACCGCCCCTTTTGTGGCGGTGAACTTTACGCGCTTTGCTTATTAATTACGAGCTTTAAAAAAACTCGTTTAACGGATTGATGACAGGCGAGACGCGTCAATATGGAACAGGCGAGCAAAGTTATCGGTGGTGATCTGCGCCAGTTCTTCAACGGCAACCCCTTTCAATACCGCCATATATTCTGCGACGTCGCGTACCATCGCAGGCTGGTTCTCTTTACCGCGATGCGGCACCGGCGCCAGATAAGGAGAATCGGTCTCGACTAATAACCGATCCAGCGGCACATAGCGCGCCGCATCACGCAACTGTTCAGCGTTACGGAACGTTACGATGCCGGAAAAAGAGATATAAAACCCCAGATCCAGCAATTTGCCGGCCGTTTCTCTGTCTTCTGTAAAACAGTGTAGTACGCCGCCGCAATCCGTCACTTTTTCTTCGCGCAGGATAGCCAGCGTATCGGCACGCGCGTCGCGAGTATGGACAATCACCGGTTTATGCAATTCGCGGCCAATCTGGATATGATGAATAAAAGACGCCTGCTGGCGGATTTTGGTCTCAGGCGTGTAAAAGTAATCAAGCCCGGTCTCGCCCATCGCCACCACATCGTCTTCTGCAGCAAGGAGGCGCAGTTCTTCTACGTCATATACTTCATCCTGATTTAACGGATGCACGCCGCAGGAAAAGACCACATTATCGCGCTTGCCCACCAGCTCGCGCATATGGCGATACCCCGGCAACGTCGTCGCCACCGCTAAACAGAACTTCACATCGCGCGCGGCGGCTTTCGCCAGCACATCGTCCACGTCCTTATGCAAAGATTGATAATCCAGACCATCAAGATGGCAGTGTGAGTCGACTAAAAACATAATGTCTCTCTCAAAGATGAGGAACAGGCAACAAGGTGCCTGGTTGCAGGTAATGCTCGATGCGGAGAATGAGATCGGTTAATACCAGTTCGCGATTTAATCCGGTCACATGAAGTAATTGATCACGACAATGGCAAACATCGTTCAGGATTGCCTGAATACGCGCCGGGGATAGCGGCCCCGCCAGCGCGGCAACAACCGCGTCCGCATCAACGTTTGTCAGGTACGACGCGCCGTGCTGACGTTTCAGCGCGTCTACCAGCAGCGTCGCCAGCCAGTGCAGGCGCGCCGGGGCTTGCTCATGATTGAGCGCCGTTAATAACGCATACCAGTCGCCCGTATGTAAACTGTCCATCAACGCCTGACACAGCGCCTCACGCTGCGCCCAACGTTCAGACTGCAACAGCGCCAGCGCGGCGCCGGGCGACCCCGCGTTCAGGCGTAGCGCCGTGAGCAATGCTTCTTGTGACGCCGTCACTTCTCGCGACAGCCATGACATCGCATACGATTCGGACGGCGGCGCCAGATGATGCAGCCGACAACGGCTGCGTAATGTCGCCAACAGACGAGCAGGCTCCGGGCTGGCAAGGAAAAACCAGGTTTGCTCCGGCGGCTCTTCCAGCGTTTTGAGCAACGCATTGGCGGCGGCGTCGGTTAATAGCGCCGCATCCGCAATCCACACCACCTTCGCACCACCCAGACGGGAGTGCTCGTACAATTTCTCGCTGACCTCGCGTACCGCATCTACACCAAGGCTGCTTTTGCCTTTATCCGGCGTCAGCGTGTAATAGTCCGGATGCGTGCCAGCCTGCATAAGCTGACAGCCACGGCAATGCCCACAGCTTTTGTGGCCCTCAGGCTGCTGGCATAACAGATAACGGCTCAGCGCATAGCACAGCGCCTCGTCGCCCATGCCAGGTAAGGCCTGAATCAGTAGCGCATGGTGCCCACGTCCCGCCTGGTAACTTTCTACCAGTTTTTCATAGGCGGGCCGTAACCATGGATACCATTTCATGCCGCTTGCTCCTGCACCCACTTCGTCACCGTGGCGCGAATGTCGCGCATGACGGCATCCAGCGGCTGGGTCGCGTCAATGGTGCGGATACGCGAGTCTTGCGCCGCCAGTTCCAGATAGCGCGCGCGAGTCCGGTTAAAGAAATCAAAAGATTCCTGCTCAATGCGATCCAAATCGCCGCGCGCTCTGGCGCGTTTTAGCCCGACTTCCGGCGTGACATCCAGATACAGCGTCAGGTCAGGACGAAAATCGCCCAGCACGGCATCGCGTAGTGTCGCCAGCATGGTTTGATCAATGCCGCGCCCTCCCCCCTGATACGCCTGGGTCGAGAGATCGTGGCGATCGCCGATCACCCATACGCCTTGCGCCAGCGCGGGTTTGATTACCGTTTCGACGAGCTGTACGCGAGCGGCATAAAACATCAGCACTTCCGCTTTATCGGTAATCACTTCGTCGCCTACCGATCGGATATCCAGCACCAGACTTCTTAGTTTTTCGGCAAGCTGCGTACCGCCCGGCTCACGGGTAAAAATCATGTTACGAATACCCAGTTGCTCAAGGGTCTCCACCACCACGTCGCGCGCAGTGGTTTTTCCGGCGCCTTCCAGGCCCTCGATGACGATATAATTACTGCCCATTTTTTTCCTTAAGCACTTTCTCCTGCACTGACCGATTATGGCTGGCAAGATTGGTGTTAAATGTGTGACCGCCTTTACCGTCGGCCACAAAATAGAGATACGGCGTTTTCGCCGGATGCGCCGCCGCCTGCAATGACGCTTCGCTGGGCGATGCAATCGGTCCTGGCGGCAGCCCGGTTATGGTATACGTGTTATAAGCCGTCGGCTTTTCCAGATCCGCACGCGACAAGTTACCATTATAACTCGTCCCCATCCCGTAAATCACGGTGGGATCGGTCTGAAGGCGCATACCGATTCTCAGGCGATTAATAAAGACTGAGGCCACCTGATCGCGTTCGCTGGCGACAGCCGTCTCTTTTTCAATAATCGAGGCCATTGTCACCAGTTGGTTCTGATCTTTATAAGGCAGCCCCTCGGCCCGACCTTTCCAGACAGTATCGACAGCTTTCACCATCTTTTGGTGCGCTCGCTTGAGAATAGCGACATCGCTGGTGTTGGCGGTATACATCCAGGTATCAGGCCAGAACCACCCTTCTACCCATTCCGGGTGCGCAAGCTTTAATGCCTGAGCGACAGTGGCGTAGTCATCATCCGGCAATGTATGGCGAATATACGGCGCCTCTCGTAACTGTTTCAGGTAATCGCTAAGGCGCATCCCTTCCACAAACCGCAACGGGAATTGCGCTTCTTTGCCGCTCTCCAGCAACTCAAGCATCTCCCGTACGGTCATCCCGGGCGTAAAACGGTAAGTTCCCGCTTTAAAGTGCGATAACTCAGGCTCCACGCGCAGCAGCCACTGAAATACCCGGGGACGATTAATGATTTTTTCATCATAAAGCTGGTCACCAAGCGCCAGCCGACCCGTTCCCGCCTTGAGCGTAAAGATAGTCTCGTTTTTAATAAGTAACGTGCTGTTCGCCAGATGGCGAACTTTCCACATCCCCACGCCCGTGGCAATACCCAGCACAACCAACAGCAGAAGGAAAACGCCTGACAATTTTTTCATAACTAATTCGGATGCTCACAAAATGGGGCTAAAAATTGAAACAGTGTTCGCGAAGAATACGACGTCCCGTGATAGGCGCGTATGGGAATAATCGGCATTAGCGCGTTGCAGATGATAATCTCATCCGCCTGCCTGACTGCCTCCTCTCTCGCCTGTACTTCAAGAACCTGGAAAGGAGATTGCGCCAGTTGGCGTAAACAAAATTGTCGCATAATGCCGTTCACCCCGGCCTGATCCAGACGCGGCGTAAAAACAATGTCGCCTGTACGCCAGAACAAATTAGCCGCACAGCATTCCGTAACCCATCCCTCGCTGTCAAGAACCAGCGCCTCATCGGCGTCCGTCTGCTCAAGATGAGAGCGAATCAACACCTGTTCGAGGCGGTTCAGATGTTTTAATCCGGCAAGATAAGGATTGCGCCCAAGCGGTATGGGACTAAGGGTAAGAGTGATGCCTTGCTTACGCCACTGAGAATAATAAGCGGGATAAGCAGAAACGGAGAGGATTCGGGTAGCTGCCTGACAATTCATGGCGCTGTATCCCCGGCCGCCGCTACCACGGCTAATGATCACTTTCAACACGCCTGAATCATGCCCTGTGGCCAACATTGTCATCTCTTGCCGAAGGGTCGACCAATGGCTAAAAGCGATCCGTAATTTTTCACAGGCAACCTGCAAGCGCTGAAGATGCGCTTCCAGATGGCAAATGTTGCCATCAACAATACGTGCGGTCGTAAAACTGCCATCGCCGAACTGCGTCGCCCGGTCGCTTACAGCAAGTTGATCCTGCGCATGGCCATTAATTAAAAACATAGTGGCTCCTTATCCGTCGCCTGCTAGTGTGGCAGGATGAATAACGCAGAACAAGAGGTGATATGCCTGATAAAAAAGGCCCGACAAGCGGACCTTTTTATTAATGTCTGTCTCTGGCTTAACTTAGATCTTTTTAAAGATCAAGGAACCGTTAGTTCCGCCAAAGCCAAAGGAGTTACACAGCGCGTACTCCAGATCGCTGACCTGGCGCGCTTCATGCGGCACGAAGTCCAGATCGCAACCTTCATCCGGGTTATCCAGATTAATGGTTGGCGGAATGGCCTGATCGCGTAGCGCCAGAATAGAGAAAATAGACTCTACTGCGCCTGCGGCGCCCAACAGATGGCCGGTCATCGATTTGGTCGAGCTCACCATCACTCGGCTTGCAGCATCGCCAAAGACTGACTTAACCGCCTGCGTCTCAGCTTTGTCGCCGGCAGGCGTCGACGTGCCGTGCGCGTTGACGTAGCCAATCTGAGCAGGCTCAATCGCGGCATCACGCAACGCGTTAACCATCGCCAGCGCAGCGCCTGCGCCATTTTCCGGCGGCGACGTCATATGGTAAGCATCGCTGCTCATACCAAAGCCGACGATTTCAGCATAGATTTTCGCACTACGCGCTTTTGCATGTTCGTACTCTTCAAGCACCAACATACCGGCACCGTCGCCCAGTACAAAACCATCGCGTTCTTTATCCCACGGACGGCTCGCCGCCTGTGGGTTATCGTTGCGGGTCGACAGCGCGCGCGCTGCGCCAAAACCACCTACGCCCAGCGGCGTACTGGCTTTTTCTGCGCCACCTGCCACCATCGCGTCCGCATCACCATAGGCGATGATACGCGCGGCATGGCCGATGTTATGCACGCCTGAAGTACAGGCAGTCGCAATAGAGATGCTTGGCCCACGCAGGCCATACATGATAGTCAGATGGCCTGCTACCATGTTAACAATCGTCGACGGGACAAAGAACGGGCTAATCTTACGCGGTCCGCCTTTTACCAGCGAACTGTGGTTTTCTTCGATCAGACCGAGACCACCGATACCGGAGCCGATAGCGGCGCCAATACGGCTTGCGTTCTCTTCCGTCACTTCAAGGCCAGAATCCTGCATGGCCTGTACGCCAGCGACAATTCCATATTGAATGAAGGCATCCATCTTGCGCTGTTCTTTGCGCGAGATAATGTCATCACAGTTAAAATCCTTTACTAAGCCAGCAAATTTCGTTGCATAGGCGCTAGTATCGAAATGGTCGATCAGGCTGATGCCACTCTGACCGGCAAGGAGAGCTTTCCAGGTAGACTCTACGGTATTGCCGACAGGAGACAACATGCCAAGTCCGGTCACAACTACACGACGCTTAGACACGGTTGTCCTCCAGGGAGGGAAAATGATTCTAGTGGGACAAAAAGATAAAACTCAGGCGGTCGAACGACCGCCTGGAGATGTTCACTTACGCCTGGTGGCCGTTGATGTAATCAATGGCAGCCTGAACGGTGGTGATTTTCTCAGCTTCTTCGTCCGGAATCTCAGTATCAAACTCTTCTTCCAGAGCCATTACCAGCTCAACGGTGTCAAGAGAATCTGCGCCCAGGTCTTCAACGAAAGAAGCATTGTTGGTTACTTCTTCCTGCTTAACGCCCAGCTGTTCGCCGATAATTTTCTTAACGCGTTCTTCGATAGTGCTCATACTCTTAAATTTCCTATCAAAACTCGCTTTCGCGATGGTTTTCGTAGTGTATAAAATGTTGAAAAATTTGCAACTAAATCCCGGCAGGTCTTACCACGATTTTACGTTATTTTGCGGCCTTTCGCCCTAATAACGCAAATATTTTTCAATCGTGATTAAACCATGTACATTCCGCCGTTGACGTGCAGAGTCTCACCAGTGATGTAACTCGCTTCGTCAGAGGCTAAAAATGCAACCGCACTGGCGATTTCCTGAGCGCCGCCGAGGCGACCCGCAGGCACCTGCGCCAGGATACCCGCACGCTGATCGTCAGACAGCGCACGCGTCATGTCCGTTTCAATAAAACCCGGAGCCACAACATTGACAGTAATACCACGGGACGCAACTTCACGCGCCAGTGATTTACTGAAACCGATCAGGCCCGCTTTCGCCGCAGCGTAGTTTGCCTGACCTGCATTTCCCATGGTACCAACCACAGAACCAATAGTGATAATGCGACCACAACGCTTTTTCATCATAGCGCGCATTACCGCTTTTGACAGGCGGAAAACGGATGATAAATTGGTTTCGATAATATCGTTCCACTCATCATCTTTCATTCGCATCAACAGATTATCACGAGTGATACCGGCATTATTAACCAGGATATCCACTTCACCAAATTCTGCGCGAATATTTTCCAGAACAGATTCAATAGATGCAGGATCGGTCACATTCAACATCAAACCTTTCCCGTTAGCACCTAAATAGTCGCTAATGTTCTTCGCACCATTTTCACTGGTCGCAGTCCCGATAACTTTCGCGCCGCGGGCAACGAGAGTCTCTGCAATTGCGCGGCCTATGCCACGGCTTGCACCAGTCACCAGCGCAATCTTTCCTTCAAAGCTCATGGTTTTCCTCTTTTATTGCGTAAGTGCCGCAGACAGCGCCGCCGGCTCGTTCAGCGCCGACGCTGTCAGGGTGTCGACAATACGTTTCGTCAGACCAGTGAGGACTTTACCTGGACCCACTTCATAAAGATGTTCAACGCCCTGCGCCGCGATAAATTCCACGCTCTTCGTCCACTGTACCGGATTGTACAACTGGCGAACCAGCGCATCGCGGATAGCGGCGGCATCGGTTTCACATTTCACGTCAACGTTGTTTACTACCGGCACCGTTGGCGCGCTAAAGGTAATTTTGGCTAATTCAACCGCCAGCTTATCTGCCGTTGGTTTCATCAGCGCGCAGTGCGACGGCACGCTCACCGGCAGCGGCAGCGCGCGTTTCGCGCCAGCGGCTTTACAGGCTGCGCCCGCGCGTTCTACCGCCTCTTTATGCCCGGCGATAACCACCTGTCCCGGCGAGTTAAAGTTAACCGGCGAAACAACCTGCCCTTCGGCAGATTCTTCACAGGCTTTAGCAATAGAGGCATCATCCAGACCGATGATCGCAGACATGCCGCCAGTACCTTCCGGAACCGCTTCCTGCATGAATTTACCGCGCATTTCCACCAGACGAACGGCATCAGCAAAGTTGATGACGCCAGCGCAAACCAGCGCGGAATATTCGCCCAGGCTGTGACCTGCCATTAACGCAGGCATTTTACCGCCCTGCTGCTGCCAAACGCGCCAAAGCGCGACGGAAGCGGTTAATAGCGCCGGCTGCGTCTGCCAAGTTTTATTCAGTTCTTCCGCTGGACCTTGCTGGGTGAGCGCCCACAGATCATATCCCAGAGCCGCAGAAGCTTCAGCAAACGTTTCTTCTACGATAGGGTAATTTGCCGCCATCTCGGCCAACATCCCAACGCTCTGAGAACCCTGACCGGGGAACACAAATGCAAATTGCGTCATGTTTAAATCCTTATACTAGAAACGAATCAGCGCGGAGCCCCAGGTGAATCCACCCCCGAAGGCTTCAAGCAATACCAGCTGACCGGCTTTAATTCGCCCGTCACGCACGGCTTCATCCAGCGCGCACGGCACAGAAGCCGCGGAGGTATTGCCGTGCCTGTCCAGCGTGACGACGACATTGTCCATCGACATGCCGAGTTTTTTCGCTGTCGCGCTAATGATACGCAGGTTAGCCTGATGCGGCACCAGCCAATCGAGTTCTGAGCGATCCAGGTTATTAGCCGCCAGCGTCTCATCGACAATATGCGCCAGTTCAGTGACCGCCACTTTAAAGACTTCATTACCCGCCATCGTCAGGTAAATCGGGTTATCCGGATTTACACGATCGGCATTCGGCAGGGTCAGTAATTCACCGTAACGGCCATCGGCATGAAGATGAGTGGAGATAATACCCGGTTCTTCAGAAGCGCTCAGTACGGCCGCGCCTGCGCCATCGCCGAAAATAATGATCGTACCGCGATCGCCAGGATCGCAAGTGCGGGCTAATACATCGGAACCGACCACCAGCGCGTGTTTAACCACGCCGGATTTAACGTACTGGTCGGCGATACTTAACGCGTAGGTGAAACCTGCGCACGCTGCCGCGACATCAAACGCCGGGCAACCTTTAATACCGAGCATACTTTGAATCTGACATGCCGCGCTTGGAAATGCATGCGTTGCTGATGTGGTCGCTACCACAATCAAGCCAATTTGGTCTTTATCGATCCCCGCCATCTCAATCGCGCGATTCGCAGCGGTAAAGCCCATCGTCGCGACAGTTTCATTCGGCGCGGCGATATGGCGTTCACGAATACCTGTACGAGTGACAATCCACTCGTCAGAGGTCTCAACCATTTTTTCCAAATCGGCGTTAGTCCGCACTTGTTCGGGCAGATAGCTGCCAGTACCAATAATCTTCGTATACATGTACGCTCAGTCACTTTTCGGTTATATACCGTTACCTGTAAACGTCTGGCACGCTGGCGGCGCCGGGGAGACAGCGATATTATCTGTGCGCCCGCAGGTTTACGCCTTTGCCATCGTCCAGCGGTTCAAATCCGGCTGGGTATACAGATTCCAGGCGAGCGGCAATTCGCTGAGGAACTTGTCGCTGCACCGCCTGCACTGCCTGTTCAATCGCGACTGCAAATGCTCGCTGATTGGCCGCACCATGACTTTTTATCACCGTGCCGCGCAATCCTAACAGACAGGCGCCATTATACTGGTCGGGGTTGAGGTGACTGAATCGCCTCGTCAGGCTTTTTTGTAACCAACGTTTTAATAACAGCAGCCACCACGACCGTTTTTTCCCCTCGCCCTGTGATTTCAGCAGTGAAAGGAACATTCTGACAACCCCCTCCATCGTTTTAAGCGTGACATTGCCTGTAAAGCCGTCACACACCAGTACATCGGTTTTTCCCGTCAGTAACTCATTCGCCTCAAGGTAGCCGATGTAATTGATGGTTGGGACTGTTTTTAACATTAAAGAGGCTTCGCGAATACTGTCGAGGCCTTTGGTTTCTTCTTCCCCGATATTGAGTAGCGCCACGCGGGGATTTTTGATCCCGACGACCTCTTCCGCCAAAACGGCGCCCATCACGGCAAACTGCACCAGCATGGTACTGTCGCAATCGACGTTGGCCCCCAAATCAAGCACTACCGTTTTGCCCTTTTGCTGGTGCGGTAATACCGTCACCAACGCCGGACGCTCAATCCCCTCAAGAGGCTTGAGCAATAATTTCGCCAGCCCCATCAGCGCCCCGGTATTACCGGCGCTAACGCAAGCTTCGGCTCGGCCTTCTTTCACAAGCTCCAAGGCCACACGCATGGATGTCCCGCGACTGGCGCGGATCGCCTGCGAAGGCCGGGCATCACTGGCAATAACTGACTGTGCAGGGATAATCTGCAGACGCGAACGTTGTTCAAAGTCAGCTTTGGCAAGTAATGGCGTGATAATATCGGGATTCCCGACTAAAAGAAGAGTGAGCTGCGAATTAGCGTTCAGTGCCTGCAATGCTGCAGGCACCGTCACGGAAGGACCAAAATCGCCCCCCATGACATCTAACGCCAGGGTTAGACGTGTCAAGGTATCGTCGCTGCCTGGTTCGGTGTTCTCCGCTTACGCGGAGAAATCCTCACTAAGCTTTATCACGCTTGTACTCTTCGGCTTTTACACCACAGGCACGCCTGTGATGCAAAAGGCATCGAGTATCGCGCGATTACTTAGCGATGACCTTACGGCCGCGGTAGTAACCGTCGGCAGTGATGTGGTGACGCAGGTGTTTTTCACCAGAAGTTTTGTCTACAGACAGGCTGGTGACTGCGGTCAGAGCGTCATGGGAACGACGCATGCCACGTTTGGAACGGGTTGGTTTATTCTGTTGTACGGCCATGGACCTTACTCCTCAATTACGGTTTATCCCTGCGTCCGCGGGGAAGACCTATTACTTACGCTTTAAGCTGGCTAATACGGCAAATGGGTTTGGCTTTTGCGCTTCATCAGGCAGTTCGCCAAAGACCATGTCCGCCTCGGACACTTCACAGTGTTCAGAATCATGCACCGGAACTACCGGCAAGGCGAGGATGATTTCATCTTCAACCGTCGCCAGCAGATCGATTTCGCCGAATTCGTTTACCTCAATCGGCTCATACGCTTCCGGCAGTGCTTCAGCCTGCTCGTCGGAACGGACAGGGCTAAAACAATACGTTGTGTGAACCTGATGGGTAAACGGTTTCCCGCAACGCTGGCATTCGAGCGACACCGTAACGACCGCATCGCCAGTCAAAACGGCGAGACGCTGGTTATCGATAGCGAACGACATGGAGCATTCCACATCACTGTCCACACTGACTACAGATTCGGCAACGCGCTCAACCTGATCGGGGGTATAGATACCCTGGTAATCAAGGCGTTTTTGAGCGGTACGAACCGGATCAAGAGTCAGGGGTAATTTTACCTTTTGCATAGGGCGCGCATATTAACTTCGTAACGTCATATAGTCAAAGAAAAAGGCAGCCTGCGGTTGCCTTTTGCCAATAATTCGCACACATTGCGGGTTACAGACTTATTTTCGCTCAAGACGAGTCAGTATGACAGGCTTGAAGACCGAAGAGCATAGTTTAAGATGGCTCTCATCATTACGCTATATCTGAGGGAAAAAATATGCCCCGTCTCATCCTTGCGTCTACCTCTCCCTGGCGTCGCGCGCTGCTGGAAAAGCTGACGATTCCTTTCGAATGCGCCGCGCCGGATGTTGATGAAACCCCCATGCCGGGCGAAGCGCCGCGTCAGTTGGTGCTGCGGCTGGCGCAGGCTAAGGCGCAATCGCTCGCCGCGCGTTTCCCGAATCATTTGATTATTGGCTCCGACCAAATTTGTGTTCTGGACGGCGAAATCACCGGCAAACCGCTGACGGAAGAAAAAGCGCGTCAGCAATTAGCCAAAGCCAGCGGAAGTATTGTGACGTTTTATACCGGACTGGCACTGTATAACTCCGCCTCCGGGCACTTACAAACCGAAGTGGAGCCTTTTGACGTTCACTTTCGCCATTTAAGCGAAGCGGAAATAGACGACTATGTCCGTAAAGAGCATCCGCTGCACTGCGCGGGAAGTTTTAAAAGCGAAGGTTTAGGCATTGCATTATTTGAGCGCTTAGAGGGCCGCGATCCGAACACGCTGATCGGCTTGCCGCTTATTGCCCTGTGCCAGATGCTGCGACGGGAAGAGATGAACCCGCTGAATGCCTGATTAATCTGCCTGATGGCGACGCGATGCGTCTTATCAGGCCTACGGTGCATCACACGATTGTAGGCCTGATAAGCAACGCGCATCAGGCTTTACTACGTAATACCTCAAGGCAGCGCTTCAATTGCTTATCCATTGGCGCTTCAATGCGCATGACATCGCCCGTTCCCGGATGCGTGAACTTCAGCGCCGCGGCGTGCAGAAAGAGACGTTTAAGACCGGTTCCCGCTTCGGTAAGCTGTTGATCAAACTCACGGTCGCCGTAGCGATCGTCGAACGCAATAGGGTGACCGGCATATTGGGTATGTACGCGAATCTGATGCGTACGGCCCGTGACCGGGCTACAGCGCACCAGCGTGGCGAAGGCATAACGCTCTTCCACCTTGAAGCGCGTTTCTGAAGGTTTGCCTTCCTGGCTCACGCGGACAATGCGTTCGCCGCTTTGCAGAATGTTCTTTAATAATGGCGCCTGTACGGTTTTAACGTGTGATTGCCACTGGCCGCGCACCAGCGCCAGATAATCTTTCTGCATTCCCTTTTCGCGCAGTTGCTCATGCAGCGAACGCAGCGCGGAGCGTTTTTTCGCCACCAACAGCACGCCGGAAGTATCGCGGTCAAGACGATGCACCAGTTCCAGGAATCGCGCTTCCGGACGCAACGCCCGCAGCCCTTCGATGACGCCGAAACTTAACCCGCTCCCACCGTGTACGGCGGTGCCGGAAGGCTTATTCAGCACCAGAATATGGTCGTCTTCATACAAAATGACGTCCGCCAACGCCGCCACTTTTTGCAAATGCGGCGACACAGCCTCTTCTTCGCGCTCAGCAACGCGAACCGGCGGAATGCGGACTTCATCGCCCGATTCCAGTTTGTATTCCGGTTTAATGCGTTTTTTGTTCACCCGCACCTCGCCTTTACGCAAGATGCGATAAATCATACTTTTTGGTACCCCTTTCAGTTGGGTGCGCAAAAAGTTATCAATGCGTTGCCCCGCTTCGTCAGCGGCGATAGCAACAATTTTTACGGATGGCGTTTCTGTTTTCATGGGGGGCGATTCTAAATAGCCTGTGAGATTCGCGCCACACATTTTTCTATGCTTATAGAGACGTCTACGCCAGTGGATGAACATTTTTCACTGCGGTTTTGCTGGTTATTAAAGCGATTGGCTCGCGCTGGTGAAAAAACTGTGAGTAAGCGGGTGATAAATGGTAAAAGTCATCTTGCTATAACAAGGTTAGCAGTGGAATAATGATGCGGTTTCCGCACCGAAACTTGTTAAAACAAAAAGTTTAGCGGAATAACCCATTTTGTCTGACCGATCATCAACGCAGCAATGGCGTAAGACGTATTGATTTTTCAGACAGTTAGCGGGCTGCGGGTTGCAGTCCTTACCGGTAGATAGGATCTTCTCTGGAGAGTAATGCCCAGGCTGCTTCCCTGATAATTGCGCTGTGTTTCCGTATGAAATACAGGCAACCGACACTCTGCGCCTCTTTGAGCTGACGATAACCGTGAGGTTGGCGACGCGAAATAGTCACGAGGCCATCGGTTCATGCCCGGTAAGGCGTCACCATGCCCGCAGCTTAGTCGTCAACGTAAGAATAATGAGTAAGTTACGATGAAAAGAATGTTAATCAACGCGACTCAGCAGGAAGAGTTGCGCGTCGCCCTTGTAGATGGGCAGCGTCTGTACGATCTGGATATAGAAAGCCCCGGACACGAGCAGAAAAAAGCGAACATCTATAAAGGCAAAATTACCCGTATTGAACCGAGCCTGGAAGCGGCTTTTGTTGATTACGGCGCAGAACGCCACGGTTTCCTCCCGTTAAAAGAAATTGCCCGCGAATATTTCCCCGCTAACTACAGCGCTCATGGTCGCCCGAACATCAAAGACGTGTTACGCGAAGGCCAGGAAGTCATTGTTCAAATCGATAAAGAAGAGCGCGGCAACAAAGGCGCGGCGTTAACCACCTTTATCAGTCTGGCGGGCAGCTACCTGGTACTGATGCCGAATAACCCGCGCGCGGGTGGTATCTCCCGTCGCATTGAAGGCGACGATCGTACCGAGTTAAAAGAAGCGTTGGCCAGCCTGGAACTTCCTGAAGGGATGGGGCTTATCGTACGTACCGCGGGCGTGGGTAAATCCGCCGAAGCGTTGCAGTGGGATTTAAGCTTCCGCCTGAAACACTGGGAAGCCATTCAGAAAGCCGCTGAAAGCCGTCCCGCGCCGTTCCTGATCCATCAGGAAAGCAACGTCATCGTACGCGCGTTTCGCGACTATCTGCGTCAGGATATCGGTGAAATCCTAATCGACAATCCAAAAGTGATGGAAATGGCGCGTCAGCATATCGCCGCGTTGGGCCGCCCGGATTTTAGCAGCAAAATTAAGCTATACACCGGTGAAATCCCGTTGTTCAGCCATTACCAGATCGAATCGCAGATCGAGTCTGCGTTCCAGCGTGAAGTGCGCCTGCCCTCCGGCGGCTCCATCGTCATTGACAGCACCGAAGCGTTAACCGCTATCGATATCAACTCCGCCCGCGCAACTCGCGGCGGCGATATCGAAGAAACCGCGTTCAACACCAATCTCGAAGCGGCCGATGAGATTGCCCGCCAGTTGCGTCTGCGCGACCTGGGCGGCCTAATCGTTATCGACTTTATCGATATGACGCCGGTACGTCACCAGCGCGCGGTAGAAAACCGCCTGCGTGAAGCGGTGCGTCAGGACCGGGCGCGTATTCAGATTAGCCATATTTCCCGCTTCGGCCTGCTCGAAATGTCGCGTCAGCGCCTGAGCCCGTCGCTGGGCGAATCCAGCCATCACGTGTGTCCGCGCTGTAGCGGTACCGGCACCGTGCGCGATAACGAATCTCTGTCGCTGTCCATTCTGCGCCTGATTGAAGAAGAAGCGCTGAAAGAGAATACGCAGGAAGTCCATGCCATTGTTCCGGTGCCGATCGCCTCTTATCTGCTTAACGAAAAACGGACGGCAGTTAACGCTATTGAGACGCGTCAGGATGGCGTCCGCTGTGTCATCGTCCCGAACGATCAGATGGAAACGCCGCACTATTCCGTGCTACGCGTACGCAAAGGGGAAGAAACGCCGACCCTGAGCTACATGCTGCCGAAGCTGCACGAAGAAGCGATGGCGCTGCCTTCTGAAGAAGAGTACGCCGAGCGTAAACGCCCGGAACAGCCTGCGCTGGCGACATTCGCTATGCCAGATGTGCCTCCGGCGCCGACGCCTGTCGAACCGGCGGTTAGCGTTGCCACGGCGAAAAAGGATAATGTTGCCGCCGAGCAGCCTGCCCAGCCGGGTCTGTTTAGCCGCTTCCTTAACGCGCTGAAACAACTGTTCAGCGGTGAAGAAACGAAAACCGTCGAAACAGCCGCGCCGAAAGCGGAAGAAAAAGCGGAGCGTCAGCAGGATCGTCGCAAGCCACGACAGAACAACCGTCGCGATCGTAACGAACGCCGCGACACCCGTGATAACCGTGCCAGACGTGACGGCGGCGAGAGCCGCGACGATAATCGTCGTAACCGTCGCCAGGCGCAGCAGCAAAATGCGGAAGCGCGCGATACCCGCCAGCAGGAAACGGCGGAAAAAGTGAAAACCGGCGATGAGCAGCAACAGACGCCGCGTCGCGAACGCAGCCGCCGCCGCAATGATGACAAACGCCAGGCGCAGCAGGAAGTAAAAGCGCTTAACCGCGAAGAACAGCCTGTCCAGGAGACCGAGCAGGAAGAACGCGTTCAGCAGGTTCAGCCGCGCCGTAAGCAACGTCAGCTTAATCAGAAAGTCCGCTTTACCAACAGCACAGTGGTTGAAACGGTTGACACGCCGGTCGTCGTCGACGAACCACGCCCGGTTGAAAACGTTGAACAGCCCGTTCCAGCGCCGCGTACCGAGCTGGCGAAAGTTGATTTACCTGTCGTTGCCGATATCGCGCCGGAGCAGGATGATAGCGTAGAACCTCGCGATAATACCGGTATGCCGCGTCGCTCCCGCCGTTCTCCGCGCCACCTGCGCGTAAGCGGTCAGCGTCGCCGTCGCTATCGTGACGAGCGCTACCCGACACAATCGCCGATGCCGTTAACCGTCGCCTGCGCGTCGCCAGAAATGGCGTCCGGTAAAGTCTGGATCCGCTACCCGATTGTCCGTCCTCAGGAAACGCAGGTTGTTGAAGAGCAGCGTGAAGCAGATCTGGCGCTGCCACAACCGGTTGTCGCTGAACCGCAGGTTATCGCTGCGACCGTAGCGCTCGAACCACAAGCGTCGGTACAGGCGGTAGAAAACGTTGCCGTTGAGCCGCAGACCGTCGCCGAACCACAGGCGCCGGAAGTCGTCAAGGTCGAGACAACGCATCCGGAAGTGATTGCCGCGCCGGTTGATGAACAGCCGCAACTGATTGCCGAAAGCGATACGCCGGAAGCGCAAGAGGTTATTGCTGACGCCGAACCGGTAGCAGAAACCGCCGACGCGTCCATTACGGTGGCTGAAAACGTAGCTGATGTTGTCGTTGTCGAGCCAGAAGAAGAGACAAAAGCGGAAGCGGCTGTTGTGGAGCACACGGCAGAAGAAACCGTTATCGCACCGGCCCAGGTGGTGGAAAAGCCGCAGGACGTTGTCTGCGTTGACGATCATAACCACGCCAGCGCGCCGATGACGCGTGCGCCAGCGCCGGAATATGTGCCGGAAACCCCGCACCATAGCGACTGGCAGCGCCCTTCCTTCCACTTTGAAGGTAAAGGCGCAGCAGGCGGACACAGCGCCACACGTCACGCCAGCGCCCCGGCGACACGCCCACAGCCGGTAGAATGATGTAAATGCTGATACAAAGCCGACCGCCAGGTCGGCTTTTTTTTATGCCTCTTACAGGGCGATGCCTCACCCCATGGCGTCTTTTAGTCACTCCAGGCGTTTATGAGATCGGGCGGGATAATACGTACGGATGGCGTCGCTACGGGCGCGACAATATGACCACTAACTCAATAACGACTAAATAAATATCCTCCGGCATAGCCGGAGGTTTTTCTGATGCGCCTGTAAGGCTCTCTTACCAGCCGCGCCCTAACAGGCGCATACGATCTGACATTTGCATCAAACTTCGTTACTTACGGCCCGTAAACGGGCTGCCCGGATAAGGGATCGATAATTGCTCACCCATTTTATCCTCTTCAAGCTGGTGCTTTATGTAGTCCTGTATCTTCGCCGTGTTCTTACCCACTGTATCGACATAGTACCCTCTGCACCAGAACTCCCTGTTCCTGTATTTGAATTTTAGATCCCCAAACTGCTCGTAAAGCATCAGACTACTTTTACCCTTCAGATATCCCATGAAGCTCGAC